>NZ_DAMAAE010000007.1:76531-154450 GCF_031986685.1 Moraxella sp. CTOTU47915 | reverse complement strand
TTATATCAATAATGGATTCGTTTAATGCCAGCATACTTTTTGAAACACCACCAACTTGTTAGGTACAACCTGTCAGTCAACCCCAGTTATTTGGTTATCTAGTTGCCTAATTATTTATTTAGTTAGTTAGCTAGTTACCTCGTTAATAGTGGCTTGCTGCCAGTTAGGAACCTGCTATGAAACTATTAAATACGATTGCGTCAGCCGTAACCTTGATGGTTGCAACGACGACTTGCAGCTTTGCCGCTACCGAAATTGATGAAAAAGATTTTGGTCCAACCTATGGCTCCATGGTCGCTGATACCATTGTAGGTAAGCCATTGGGTGCATTGGCAGTGGTGGGCGGCGTGGTGACGGCGATTGCCAGTATGCCATTTACCATCTATAACGATGAAATCGATCAGGTAGAACGCAAGCTGATTCTTGAGCCACTGGCGGCACTCGATCGCTGCTTGGGCTGTACCCCTGCTGAAGACCAATATTTTCGCTCACAGCGCCCTAATAATAACCAAGTGCGCGTCACCGTTGATGGACCTTCTGAGATTTTAATCGACACCAACCAAAAAGTTGTTGTGAAAACCCCTTAGTTTTTTCGTCAACGATTTAAGCAAGCAATTGGCCGCCGCTGATTGCTTTTTTTATGACTGTTATGTTCATGATAACTTTTTTGCACCGATAAATTGTTTGCTATAGTCGCTTTTAAACGAGTCTGCTCATCATTTGTCAAAATTTGGCTTACTGCTCGTATAAAAAGCGCTCGTATAAGCTTGTATAAAAAGTTGATTACCAAGGAAGATAACCGTCATGTCAAATCTAACGCTAAAAACACCGTCAGCCTTAGCCTCACACCCTACGCAGCAAACCATTCAAATAGCCACCAAACACCCTGCCACACTGGCGGCGACGGTGTTTCGTCCTGATACGGTTAAAGCAGCAGTGATGATTGCGCCCGCAACAGGTATCAAACGCCAGTTTTATCAAAATTTTGCGCAGTATTTGATGGAGCATGGCTATGGCGTCATTAGCTATGACAATGAAGATATTGGCGAGTCGATGCAAGGCGACCTCAAGCACTCTAATGCCTCATTGATTAGTTGGGGGCGCTACGATATGACTGCGGTGCTTGATAGGCTGATTCAAGAGTTTCCCAATACCACCTATCATCTGGTCGGTCATAGCGCAGGCGGTCTATTATTTGGTTTGATGCCCAATCATCACAAGTTCACATCCGTGTTTAACGTTGCCTGTTCGTCTGGGCAAATCCGTAATATGGCGATGCCCTATCGTGCCAAAGCCATGTGGTTTATGGATGTATTTATTCCCGTGTCCAATGTGTTGTTTGGCTACACCCAATCAAGCAAGATTGGCATGGGCGAAGACTTGCCCAAAAATGTCGCCAAACAGTGCCGAGATTGGTGCAATGGCGCAGGCTATATCAAAACCGCTTTTGGTAAAACAGTGAAAACCCACTATTACAATGAGGTTAACTTGCCTGCTATGTGGGTGAATGCCCCAGATGATGATATCGCCAATGATAAGAATGTCGCCGATATGATTCGGGTGTTTCCCAACATGCAAGCCACCACCAAAACACTACAGCCCAAAGATTATGGCTTACAGCATATCGGTCATATGAAGTTTTTTAGCCGACAAAACCAGCTACTTTGGCAGCAAACCCTTGATTGGTTGCACCAACATGGGTAATTAAACAAGGGGCATGGTGATTATGCCCCTTGTTTGATGCTAACAGTAGGATGAAAACAGCACGCTAAACCCTATCAATTTAAAAGATAGATTGCTAAAAACCCACACAGTTAAAACGGCACGGGGCTTTCCCATTCCATCCATACACCCGTATTGGGATGTTTTAAGCGTAATTTGCGTGCATGTAAGCAAAGCCTAGGCGATAAATCAAACGCTTGACCGTCTAATACATCTTGCGCGTAGATGGGGTCGCCAAGCATCACATGTCCGATATGCAGCATATGCACGCGTAGTTGATGACTGCGCCCTGTGACAGGATACAAGGCAACACGGCTCACCGCCTTACCCTCACGCAGTTCGTGGTGCAAGGTTTCATATTTCGTATAGGCGCGTTTATCCCAATTCATATCAACGATATGCTTGGGTTTTTGTGGTGGGTCGTAGCGCACGGGCACATCGATTTCGCCTTGCTGCGGCGGCGTTCCCCAGACCAGCGCTTGGTATTCTTTGCTCGGAATACGGTCGATAAATTGTTTACTGATATGGCTTTGCGCTTCGCTGTGGCGCGCAAAAATAATAATGCCTGAGGTGTCCATATCAAGTCTGTGAATAAGTTTGACGTTGGGGTCGGCTTTGAGCAAACGAGATTGCAAGCTTACTTTGAGTTCTTTACCATCCACGGATAACAGCCCGTGCGGTTTGTCGATGACCCAAATGTCGTCATCACGATACAAGGTAACAGCTTTGGCAAAGTCGTCAAAGAATGACTGCGGCTGCTGACTTTCTTCAAGATTACGCTGTGCAATGGATGCTGGGGTTAACGCTTGGGGGAGTTGTCGCATGGGTGGTTTTTATTCTCTAAAATTTATTTGATTGAAAATCGATAGTCTTTAAATCACTATTTGCGCTCTGACCTTTGGCAAACTTCACCAAAGGTAACCGTCCAAACGCAATTGAAAATCCTTTGGCAGATTTTTTATGTGCAACTGTTATGCTTTCGCCATTATCGCAAAGACTTCTTTTGCCGCTTGCAAGGTCGCATCCAAGTCTTCTTGCGAATGCTCACTACTTATAAAGGCTGCCTCAAAGGCGGATGGCGCAAGATACACACCGCGATCGAGCATACCGTGGAAGAAGGTCGCAAATTTTTGCGCATCGCATTGACACACCTCTTCAAAGTTTTGTGGTAATCGGTTGTCAAAAGCGCCATCAGTAAAGAACATCCCAAACATACCACCACAGCGCGTGGTTTTAAAGCCAATACCCGCCTCCTTCGCCAACTGTTCAAGATTATCAGTCAAGTAAACGACTTTTTCGCTTAATGCGTCATAAAAACCCTCAGCCGTGAGCAAATCAAACATAGCAATACCGGCACGCATTGCCAATGGATTGCCCGATAAGGTGCCTGCTTGATACACACCGCCTAACGGCGCGATACACTCCATAATCTCACGTTTACCACCAAACGCCCCAACTGGCAGACCTGCACCGATGATTTTACCAAACGTAGTTAAGTCTGGCGTGATACCAAAATGGGCTTGCGCTGACTGTAAGCCAACCCGGAAGCCTGTCATCACTTCATCAAAAATTAGTACCGCGCCATGCGCGGTACACTCGGCACGCAAAGTATCGTGAAATTCTTGCGTGGGTACAATCATGTTCATGTTGCCGGCGATAGGCTCGACAATCACACAAGCGATGTCATTGCCAAATTGCGCAAAGCAGTCTTTGATGGCTTGCGGGTCGTTGTAACGAATCGTGAGGGTGTGCTTGGCAAAATCAGCAGGCACGCCTTTTGAGCTGGGTTCACCGATATCTAACATGCCCGAACCCGCTTTGACCAGTAGACTGTCGCTATGACCATGATAACAGCCTTCGAATTTGACAATTTTGTCACGCCCTGTATAGCCACGTGCTAGCCGAATGGCGGACATGGTGGCTTCAGTGCCTGAGCTGGTCATACGGATTAATTCAACACTGGGAATCAATTCACAGATTTTGTCAGCCACCGTGGTCTCAAACGTGGTGGGGGCGCCAAAGCTTAACCCGTCATCTGCCGCATTTTTGACCGCTTCGATAATATGGGGGTGGGCATGACCCAAAATCATCGGTCCCCATGAGCCTACATAATCTATGTAGGGTTTGCCTTCGGTATCATACATTTTGCTGCCACGGGCACGGCTGATAAAGACAGGTGTACCCCCCACGCCTGCAAACGCCCGCACAGGTGAATTGACGCCACCAGGGATATGGGCTTTGGCTTGTTTAAACAGTAATTGGTTGGTTGTCGTGTTATTTGAGTTATTTGAATTCATGGGGCTCTCAGCTAGATAAATTTTTGCCTATTTTAACAAAATTCGGGGGTATTGAATACGCTTGCCGTCTATCTTGAATTTAGCTGGCTTGAATTTGGCTGGCTTGAATTTGGCTGGCTTGACTTTGGCTGACGAAAAATAGGCGATTGTCGATAAAAAAATGTGGTTTTGGCTTTTTTGATATGTCCCCACCTTTTGGCAGTAATGGTTTGGCAGCAATAGTAGTCACCTACTTGCTGCTATCTTTAACGCTAAAAACCCCAATGCCATGCACTGGGGTTGTTGTGTTGTTGTGTTGTTGTGTTGTTGTTTTGCGGTTTTTGACCCATTATTTTACTGGGCAATTATTTGTGGGCTTTAAACGAGATATTGGGTACTGCCAATTCGTTATATTCGCCTTTTTCATATAAAGCCCCGGCACGACCCACAATCAATGGGTCAACTGTCCCCACGACTTTAGTATCTTTATTGTCGTAAGCTAGTTTGCTTAATACATAGCGCATCGCATTCAAACGCGCGCGTTTTTTATCGGTGGACTTGATGACAATCCAAGGCGATTCTGCACTGTCGGTGTTAAAGAACATGGTTTCTTTGGCAAGGGTGTAATCATCCCATTTGTCGAGTGACGCTTTATCAATGGGTGAGAGTTTCCATTGTTTGAGCGGATGCGCTTCACGCTCGGCAAAACGGCGGCGCTGCTCTTCACGACTGACTGAGAACCAAAATTTGATTAAATGAATACCTGAGCTAATCAGATGTTTTTCAAACTCTGGGACTTGGCGCATAAAGTCATTGTATTGTTCTTCGGTACAAAAACCCATGACACGCTCGACGCCAGCACGGTTATACCATGAACGGTCAAATAGCACGATTTCGCCTTTGGTCGGTAGGTGCTGGACATAACGCTGGAAGTACCATTGACCCGCTTCTTGCTCGGTGGGTTTTTCAAGGGCGACGACTTTGGCACCGCGCGGGTTTAAGTGTTCCATAAAGCGTTTGATGGTACCGCCTTTACCTGCGGCATCACGACCTTCAAAGATGATGACGATTTTTTGCCCGCTATCTTTGACCCATTTTTGCAGTTTTAATAGTTCAACTTGTAGCTCGTATTTTTGGGCTTCATAGTTTTGGCGTGACATACGGTTTTTGTAGGGATAACCGCCTTCACGCCAGTTGTCCGCCAATTCGTCGTCTTTGTTGATTTTGCTTTGCCCGCTAGTGGTTTGGCTGCCAAATAGTTTTTTGACTTCGTTGATTTCATCGTTGGACATACCATTGATCAGCGCTTGCAAGTGCTCTGCCATTTTCTCGACATTGCCTGTGGTCAGGTCTTTATCCATGATGCTTTCGATGGCGCGTTTTTTGGCATTGGCTTTTTCACTTACCCCTGCTTGCTGCGACTGCTCAAGCAACACTGTAGGGTCGGTCTCATAAGGCTGGTCAATACGCTCGGTCGCTGGTGTTTTAGTACTGCGGCGCGCTGGGGTCTTGGTAGCTGGGGTCTTGGCAGCTGGGGTCTTGGCAGCTGGGGTCTTGGCAGCTGGGGTCTTGGTAGGCTGCGACTTTTGGGGCTTCGCTTTATCCGTTTTGGCATTGTCAGTTTTGCTACTGTCAGTTTTGGCGCTATTTACCGCTGTGCTATTGGGGGAATTTGCCATGTCTTACTCCTTAAATTCAATGGTCGGCTGATGGGTTAAAGTAAAGTGTAACAAATTATTTACTATTGACTATAGACCATTTAAAACCAAGCCACAATCGCTTTTTGCCCTATATTCTGGTCATACTTTTCACTTGTCGTCGAGCCAAAAAAGGCGTTTAATAACCTTAGGCATGTAAGTAGATAGGTAAGCGAATCAGTCATCGGGTGAGGCTAAACTGGATGACTAAATATCTTCAAGCTTTAGCACATCATAAGCGGGGGTTTCATACGGGTGTGCCTGTTTTAAGGCTTGCACTACCGCTTTGATGCGCTCATCTGCAACCACCATCTCGACTCGCCATTCTTCGATTGTTTGTAATTGATTGGTCGTACCAATAAAGGCTTGATTGCCTGCCAATGGCATAAACTGTCCTGTGCCCAACACCTGCCAACAGCAATACTGATAATTGCCAATCTGCCCTGCCCCTGCGTCAAACAAGGCTTGCTTTACAGCGTCTAGATAGTCGGTCGGTATGTATGTGGTGAGTTTATACATGATTGGTTTTTTCATCCCTGTCATTATTAGGTACTTGCCTTAATCTAGCATAGTTTTTTTGCAAAAAGCGCGTTGTCGACGGTTTTTCGTTGATTATTCCCGCGTTTTAAAAAAATTTACCCTTAAACGCGCTATATATTATACAATATTGTATAATATATATTATTGTGAAATGCTTAGGTGGCGTATGTTGTTATTTTCTATTGCAGATTATAGTCATCCAATGGTGGGTGGTATGTTGATTGGGCTCTCTGCAGTTATGCTTTGGTGGAGTATTGCCAAGATTGCTGGCATCAGTGGCATTGTCGCCAGTCTTTGGCAGCCAAACTCACCCGATTTTGCTTGGCAATTGGCGTTTTTTGTGGGCTTGCTGGTATCGCCTTGGGTGGTTGGTGGGTTGTTTGGTTTGCCAACCATCACGGTATCATCATCGCCTTGGCTGTATGTCATCGCAGGGTTATTGGTCGGTGTGGGTACGCGGATGGGCTCAGGGTGTACCAGTGGTCATGGTATCTGTGGCAATGCACGTTTTTCACCGCGCTCACTGCTGGCCACCATTACCTTTATGTCCGCAGGGTTTGTAACGGTGTTTATCGGTCGTCATTTGTTGACATTGATTTAATTGAGACGTTAGGGGCATATATCATGCGAAAAGAAATTGTGTTATTAATCAGTGCTATCTGTGGGTTGGTTTTTGGTACGGGTTTGATTGTCAGTGATATGGCAAACCCAAAAACCGTGCAAAGCTTTCTTGACCTAGCAGGCGATTGGAATCCTGCGTTGATGTTTGTGATGGTTGGCGCGCTCATTGTCGCGACCATCGGTTTTAACTTAAGTCGCTTAAAAAAGACCAGTCTATCGGGTGCACCGTTCCCACCGATTCGCCGCGGTATTGACAAGCGCTTGGCGATTGGGTCGATGATATTTGGGGTTGGTTGGGGCATCGCTGGTATCTGCCCTGCCCCTGCGGTGGTACTCATGGGCATGGGCATTTGGCAAGGGGTGGTGTTTTTTGTCGCGATGCTAGTGGGTATGGGGATGGTGATAGCGTTTGATAAAACCCAATCAGATTAGTCATCAGCAGGGTGAAATAACCGATAAAACCCACCCGCCATGAGCCAGCTTGCTAGTTGCTGTGGCGTTTCTGTTTGCCCTTGCCGCACCCAATGAATATAGGTGTGATACAGCATTCCTGAGGCAAATACCAGATTGTACTCCCCGCTTTTATCCTGATGTGGCGCTGTCGTAGCTTGGCAAGTCAATGACTGCTTTTTGCGGTATTCGACAAAAATTTTGCTATTAAGGAGGGTGTCTAAAATCAGCCCTTCAAAGCCTTGGTTGAGCAAAATCTTGGTCGATAACTCAAACTTGCTCAAATAGTCAAACACGCGTACCAAAAATGCATAAAACTCGGACTCGCTTGCCGCTGTCAAGTCGATAAAAGGAAAATCATGCTCAATCTGCGCCAAATAGTCTTTGAGTAACGCAAGTTTGCTATCGTAATTGCGGTAATAGCCCATGCGACTCACGCCCGCCTTTTGGGTCAGCTCGGTGACACTAATATCAGCAAATGGGGTGGATTCCATAAATTTGAGCAGCGCTATGGCGAGCGAACGTCTGACCACAATGTTGGCATTGCCCATAATATGCGCCTGCTGTCCAAAATCACTCAAACTCGACTCAATACTCGTACCCGTGGGCGATGGAAGCGGGGTGAAGGTTGGCTTTGGCACGCGTTAATCCTTTCAACTTAATCCTTTCAACTCAGGCCTTTACTTAATTTATCAAAACAAAACAAACCCAAATGTCACAGTTGCAGCAGCCTGCTGAAAAATTAGTATACCCTAATCAGGTAGCTGGTTGAACAGTTTAGCGCTAAACCGCTGTTATACAAAAACAGATACAGCCAAAAAGCCACTGCAAAGTAGCCCGCGGCAGGTCAGCTATAAGGACAACTATTAAAGATAACTATTTAATTAAGTTAAGGACGATAAGGAAAGCGATACATGGAAGGTCAATCATTTGATACGGATTTTTTGGTCATAGGCTCAGGCTTTGGCGGTAGCGTCTCGGCGATGCGACTGACCGAAAAAGGCTATCGCGTGATTATCGCGGAGCAAGGCAAGCATATATCCCCCGAGACGATGCCCAAAACCGTGCGCGATATCAAGCAATTTTTGTGGTTGCCTGCGCTCAAGTACAAAGGTTTTTTTTCGCTTCAGCTATTTAAGCATGTCATGGTGCTGCATGGTAACGCGGTGGGCGGTGGCTCAATCACTTATGCCAACACCTTATTACAACCAGAAGACAAAATTTGGCAACAAGGTAGCTGGGCAGGGCTTCACGACTGGGAAGCGGTGATGCCACAGCATTATGAGACCGCCAAACGGATGCTAGGGGTGAGCCAAAACAAAAAAATCGGCAACGCCGATTTGATGCTACAAAAAATGGCAAACCTAAGTGGCGTGGGCGATAGTTTTTATCTTACCGATGTGGGCGCCTACTTTAGTGAACATGACAAGTATGCTCATCACCCTGTCAATGGTGACCCGTATTTTGGCGGCGCAGGTCCTAAGCGCAGTCCCTGTATAGGCTGTGGTGGCTGTATGGTTGGCTGCCGTTATGGGGCGAAAAATACCCTAGATAAAAACTACCTGTATTTTGCGCAAAAAAATGGCGCTACCCTGCTCGCTGAAACCAAAGTCACGGATATAGTACCGATAGCTGATGCTAGCAAATCGCCAAGCGACCCTGCCTATCAAAACGGCTCGCAAGGCTATCGGGTGACGCTGCAATCAGCGGATAAAGGGGAGTATCAAATCACTACCCAACAGATTGTACTGTCAGCCGCCAGCCTCGGTAGCCAAAAACTGCTGTTTGAGCAGCGCCATAAAGGCAATATGCCCCATATTTCCCCTTATCTTGGCAAGCGCATCTATACCAATGCTGAATCTTTGCTAGGCGTGCGATTTTTGGATGAGCAACATGGCGCCATGAGCGATGGCGTGGCTATCGGCTCTGGGATTTATTTGGGCGATGGCACACACATTGAGGCGACGCGTTATCCTGAAGGTTTTAATATTGCCTCCTTTTTGGCGACGTTAAGCAATTATAAAAACGGCAAAAAAATGTCGCTACTGGTTTGGTTATGGTGTTTTATAACGCAGTTTATCGTCAAGCCCCGTCAGGCGTGGCGTGCATTTCGACCGCATAATATGGCAAAACAAAGCCTTATTTTGCTATGTATGCAAAGCACGCCGTATGCGCTTGAAATGCGCTATCAAAAAAGCCCGTGGTGGCGCGCTTGGTTGGGTAGTCGCTACCAGATGCAAACCTATGGGCCTGCCATCCCCGCCTTTATCCCAGAAGCGAGCGCGTTTGCCGAGCAGATGGCAACCCAAATGGGAGGAATCGGTTATGGCGTGTTGTCGGAAGTATTTTTGAACATCCCAACCACCGCACATTGTATGGGTGGGATTTCGCTGGGCAATTCTGCAGCAGATGGCGTGGTCGATAAGTACCACCGATTGTTTAATTATCAAGGGTTTTATGTCTGCGATGGCGGCAATATCTCGACCAACTTGGGCGTTAACCCAAGTCTCACCATAACGGCGTTGACAGAGCATGCCATGAGCCATATTCCGCACAAAGCAACCCAGTTACTGCATGGTGCGGATACCACGAGGCAAAACGTGACGCTGGTTCAAAAAGATGCTAGCAAGATACCGGCTTAACTGCTATGTTGAGTTAAAATTTAACTAAATGATTGGGATAATACACATGACACCTCAAGACAACTCAGATGCAACTAATTCGGATGCAACTATCAATGCCATGCAGCAGCAGTTTGACATCATGCGAACGGCTAGCCGCCAAGACCAATATGTCGATTGGTCAATTCGTAGTGCGCGGCTAAAAAAATTAGAACAGCTGGTGATGGACAACCAAAGCGAGATTATCACCGCTATTCATGCCGACTTTGGACAGCGCCCAGCGGCTGAAACCACCATGCTTGAACTGTTCCCAACGCTTGAAGCGATTCGTTATACACAAAAGCACGGCAAGGCTTGGTCTGCCAAACAGCCCGTCAAAACTGGGATTTGGTTTTTGCCCGCTCGTAGCTATATCCAGCCGCAGCCGTTAGGGCTCGTAGGCATTATTGCACCTTGGAACTATCCGTTGTATTTGGTAATTGCCCCACTGGCGGCCGCATTGGTGGCAGGCAATCGTGCGATGCTCAAAGTCTCAGAAGCGTCACCGAACTTTGAGCGGTGGCTGGCTGATGCGTTACCCAAATACTTTGCCGCAGACGAAGTGACCTTGATTACAGGGGATATCGAAGTCGCACAAGCCTTTAGCCAATTACCGTTTGACCATCTGTTTTTTACCGGCTCTACCGCAGTGGGCAAACATATCATGAAAGCCGCTGCACACAATTTGACCCCTGTCACCCTTGAGCTGGGCGGCAAGTCCCCTGTGGTGGTGACGCCGAGCGCTAATTTGGCAAAAACTGTCAACCGCGTATGGACAGGCAAAACCATGAACGCAGGGCAAACCTGTATTGCGCCTGATTATGTGTTAATACAGGCGGATAAAAAACCCGCCTTTATCGAACAATCAACCGCATGGCTTGACGCCCACTACCCCAATCTTGCAGACAACCCTGACTATAGCTTTATCATCAACCCCAAACAAGCCAGCCGCGTGCAAGGTTATCTCGATGAAGCCAAAAAGCGCGGTGCCACCCTCATTCCACTGACCGATTATGAAGTGAATATCGACACTGGATTTTTCCCACCGATAATTGTCACCGATTTACCCAGCGATGCTAAATTGCTGACAGAGGAGATTTTTGCCCCTGTATTACCACTGGTGTCCTACCAAGACTTGACGCAAGCGGTGGCGTATGTGAATGAGCGTGACCGCCCACTGGCGCTGTATGTGTTTGGCGAGGACAAAGCCGACACCGACTACGTGCTCGCGCATACGGTGAGTGGCGGCGCGTGTATTAACGAAACTATTTTTCACATTGCCCAGCAAAATCTGCCGTTTGGCGGTGTCGGGGCATCGGGGATGGGGCGTTACCACGGCAAATATAGCTTTGATACTTTCTCTCATCCAAAAGCGGTGTTTAAACAAAGTCACCTTAACTTCGCGCATTTGCTCCAACCACCGTATGGCAAGACCTTTTGGAACATGATGAAGGTGATTTTAAAAGCCTAGTGATTGCAATGCTTAGAGAAGCTTGTATGGATAACATTGCCTAGATAACCCAGCATAGACGACCTTGCCTAGATAACCTTTACTGTCGCTCTTGTAAATTAGTAACGTCGTATGTGCTAGTTGATTGGTATGTGCTAGCTCATTGGTAATAGTTGTCGTGCTTTTTGAGCCACCAGTTCATATTATCTTGGCGTTTGGCGCGAAATTGTTCCAATCTTTTGGCAATAGCCGCATTGTGCGCTCGTGCGGTATCAAGCCCAAATAGAATCGGCACACTGACAAGCACGCCATAGCGCCATTTTGGGCTAGGCAGTCCCAAGCCATCGCCAATATCATCACCCACTAAAGTCCGGGTAACACTGGCATTGACCCGCTCAACCAGCTGTCCACGTCTGTTATCCTCACCCATAATTTGCGAGGGTAAATCATGCAGCGCTTTAGCGAGCGGTTTACCAAATTCAAAATCTAATTGCTGGGTTGCCAAATAGCTATAAAGCCATGCCCACGCCTCGGTTTCATCTTCAGGAATGCGCGCCCGCTCAATTCCCATCCACCAACTTGCCAGTTGCCATAAGTGCATAATGCCTTGTGACTCTTCGGCGCTGATTCTTGCCCCCAGTAATTTTAGTCCGCGCATAATGAGTAGTGAAAACTGCAAGTGGGTTGCCACCATATCGGTTTGGTTAATGGGTACCCCCCAGTAGTCACTGTCCCAATCATGACTGCATAAGTGTTGTCTTACCAGACCGTGTATCTGACGCACTTGCAGACTTTGTCGCCAGCCTTCTGTGCCAATTGCCAATGGGGGTTGCTGGTTGCGGCTAATCGCTGGATACTCAGACACTGCCAAAATATATGCATAGGTTCGCATGAGCCTAGGCAGTGCATCATGCACTAACGCCCCTGTTTTGATGAGTGGCAATGACAGCGCAGGGATACTATACCCTGCCATTAGCGCGACATTACGCAGTAACCAAATCAGCATCAACGGATAGCGTCGATAGGCAATTGCGCCAATCTCGGCAAGCTTGGCATCATACCAGCTCGGATATTGGCAAAACTGCTGATACAGCGCCTCAAACGCGGGCTGTTGCAATAACGCTTTGGCTGCCGATACATTACCCGTTTGCGCTATCCCTTGCTCATGCAAAATCAATTGCTGCAGAGGTTTGGCAAATTTGATACCGCTGGATAACAGCGTATCGACAGGCTGATCTGCGATACCGTACCCCTGCTGCATCTGTTGCAATAAATCCTTTGGCACCTCAAAATCACGGGGCAATAAAAATCGTTTGATACGCTGCAACACTTGTAAATCAGCATGGTGGTCAATGTCAGTATTGCGCCCCAGTGTCGGCAAATCGGTTTGATAAAGCGGGTTCATAGCAGTGATAAATCAGTAATGAATGAATAGATAGCCTAGCGCATTTTGGCAACTAAAAAACACCTATGCAGCAAAAAAATCGAATTTTTTTGTTTAAAAATGTTAGACCTCAATCGACTGGGTGTATTTACTGGATGAATTTTACCGTAGCTTGCCTGATGGGTTTCAATGACCAGTGAGATAATGATTGATTGGATAATGAAGGCTTGGGTAATGATGACTAGCATAGCGTTAGTCCATGTCACATTTATCGAACTATTTTGTCGCTGACGCTAAGCCTATTTTTGATTACACTATAGCCAACATCTCTTGTCTTAACAGTATCAAAATCGAGCTACCCTTTGAAATCACCTAGAATCTTAGAAACACCACCCAATTGGACCGAGGATGAAAAACCCGCGTTACCCGGTTCACCGCCGAGTATTGCTCACTCTCGATCAAAAAGCATATTGTACTTTGTCATCGGTGTTTTTATTGCAATTTGTGGCGGCTTGGGCAATGGCATTATTACCGCCAATTTACCGCAAATCCAAGGCGAATATGCACTGACACCCTCACAAGTGGCTTGGATACCTGCTGTGTATGTGATGGCAAATGTCAGCGCCAACCTGCTGCTGTTTAAAGCGCGTCAACAATTTGGGTTACGCTGGTTTTCTGAAATATCCCTGCTGATGTTCATGCTGGTGATGTTTATTCATATATTTGTGCAAAACTATCCGATGGCTTTACTGGTCAGGGCGATGGGAGGCTTTGTCGCGGCGCCGTTATCCTCACTCGGGCTTTATTATGTGATGCAAGCCTTTAGCAGTCAGTATCGCCTGCAAGGTTTGTATATTGGTTTTGGGGTCAGTGCGCTGGCGATTCCGTTGGCTTGGATAATCTCCCCTTATTTGGTCAATGTGAACGACTGGACTCGGCTTTATACCTTTGAGTTTGGTTTGGCGCTGTGTTGTTTTGCGATGGTGGTCGCCGTAAAGCTACCAAGAAGTTTACGTATCGAAGTGTATGAAAAGAAAGACATTCTCACCTTTTTGTTATTGGCGCCCGGTTTTGGGTTGCTGTGTGGGGTGTTGGTACAAGGGTCGATTTTGTGGTGGGAAAACTCACCGTTATTGGCGTATATGCTCATTGGTGCTTTGGCGCTGTTGATGTCAGGCTTTTTCTTTGAGCATTACCGCAAAAATCCCTTGATTATGACCCGCTGGCTGGGGAGTTTTGCGTTATTGCGTTTTGTGGTCGGCGCTTTTTTATTGCGTTTGATTATGTCTGAGCAAAGTTATGCGGTGGTGAATTTTTTAAAATCCCAAAGTCTCATGTCCGACCAGTTTGTGGGTTTTTATACGGTCATATTTTTTGGTATGTTGGCAGGTTTGATAGTCAGCGCCCTGACCTTTTCACGCGATCATTTGATTCCGCCGATGGTGGTGGCGACTTTGCTCGTAGCGGTTGCCAGTGTGTATGATGCCAATATGCTCACCAGTGACGTGCGACCCCAAAATTTTTATCTCAGTCAATTTGCAGTCGCGTTTGCAGGCTCACTGTTTATGGGTCCATTGGTATTGATGGGATTTGGGCTGACGCTGCGACAAAGCGTTAATCATGTCATCACCTTTATCATATTGTTTGGTGCGACCCAAAACTTTGGCGGGCTGGTAGGCTCGGCTTTTTATAGCACCCTGCAACAGCAGCGCACCCAGTATCATAAACAAAGTATTTTACAGCAAATGCAATCGACAGATGCCACAGTAACCCAGCGGCTTCAACAATACCAAGCAGGGTTTAAACCCGTCATCACCGACAACAATTTATCGCAGCAACAAGCCCAACAATCCCTCAACCAAATTGTTACGCGAGAAGCGCAGATTAAAGCGTATGGCGATATCATTACTGTGAACAGTTACATTGCCACGTTTTTATTTGCTTGGGGTATGATTAATATCGCCCGCAAAAAATACATTGAAAATCGGCAAAAAGTAGCAATTAAGCAAACATAGACTGGATATGCTAGAGAGTCTAACAAGGCGACCTAATTAGATAACTGTTTTTAGATAAGTGTTTTTTTAAATAACAGTTTAATGATAAATTGAATGACCAATAAAATTTAATCATCAATAAAATGCTTACGGAAAACCCAACTCATGAGTAGTGAAGCAAAAACCCAAAATGATGCGCCAGCTGATGACAGCGATGACAAACCCGCACAGGCGCCTGAAAAGATTATTAAGCCTAGGCCGCTTACCTTAATTATCATGTTGGTGGTTTTTTTGCTCGGTGTTGGGGTGATTTTATGGGCATGGCATTTGGGTCCGTTTAATACGCCACTGCAACAAACCGAAAACAGTTATGTCAAAGGCAATATCACCCTATTGTCGGCACAAATTAATGGTTATATCGAAAAAGTCTACGTCAGTGATTTTGAGGACGTCAAACAAGGTCAGCCGTTAGTTAAAGTCAGCAGTGCTAACTACTCACAGCAAGTAGTACAAGCCGAGTCAGGACTGGAACAAGCGACCACCAATTTAGCCAACCAACAACAAATCATCGAGCAGCGCAAAGCCGATGTCAAAGCCGCGCAGGCAAAAGTAGCACAAGTTAAAACCCAGTTAGAATTGTCTATCCAACAGCTTAAACGACTTGAATCCTTGGTCGGCGTTGGCGCAGTGTCACAAAATGAAGTCGATACTGCCAAAGCGGCAGTAAAAAACAATGAAGCACTGTTGAGCCAAGCAATCGCCAGTGTCGATGTCGCCCGCGAAGGTCAAAAAACCGCGGAAGTGACAAAGATTGGTTTGGTGGCACAGATTAAAAGCGCCAATGCACAGCTAAATCAAGCCAATACCAACCAAGAATATGGCTTAATCACCGCCCCGACCTCAGGAAAATTAGGGCAAATCAATATCCGCACCGGTCAGCTGGTGACACAAGGCACACAGTTGGTTTACCTCATTCCAAAATCGATGTGGGTCATTGCCAATTTTAAAGAAACCCAAATTGATAAAATGAAAATCGGGCAAAAAGCGTGGTTTACTGTCGATGCCCTAGGCAAACAAAAATTTACGGGGGTAGTCAAAAGCATCTCCCCCGCAACAGGGTCAGAATTTAGTGTCATTAAAACCGACAATGCCACCGGGAATTTTACCAAAGTGGTACAGCGCATTTCTGTACGCATCGACATCGATGGCAACCAAAGTCGTCTGAATGAATTGATGCCAGGCATGTCGGTAGTGGCAACAGTAGATACGTCAAGTTAGCAAATTAACCCTTTTTTATTCTCCTTGGTCAAACGCAGTTTAGTGAATTAAGCTTAAAAAATCTTTCGCTAAATAAGCTGGGTTAGGATATTGATAGAACCCTTCACCCGTGGCTTCACCCAGTTTGTTAGTATCGACCAGTTCTGCTTTGAGCTTTGCAGCGGGCTGCTGCAAAGAAGGGTCCATTTTTGCCAGTTCATTAAAGATGTTGTAGTTGGTTTTCATGCCATTTTTATCCAAAATCGCCATCGGTCCAAAGGGTGAACCCGTGGCTATCATCCACGTTTTATCAATAGTTGCGGCATCGGCAACGCCGTTTGCCCACAGTTTTAACCCCGCTACCAACAACGGAATCAATAAGCTATCAAGCACATAGCCCGATTGTTCTTTTTTCACCGCTATCGGCAACATAGCAATGGCTTTGGCAAATTCGATGACGTCAGCATAGACTTGTGGGTCGCAGCTTGGGGCCGCCATCAACTCCACCGTATTACGGATATGGATATGATTGGCAAAATGCAGCATCAAGAATTTTTCTGGACGGTTAGTAAAGGTCGATAACACGCTTGGCAATAACGTCGATGAGTTACTGGCAAACACGGTTTTGGCAGGGGCAGCAGCTGAGGCTTTTTGATAAAAATCTTGTTTGATATCTAAGCTTTCTGGCACCGCTTCAATCAATAGGTCTGCATCTTTTAACGCCTCATTTAAGTCCGTAGTGTAAGCTAAATTTTTGCTAGCTGCTGCCACTTGGGCATCGGTTTCACCTAGGTCATGCTGATGCTGATTGGCAAGGTCGGTAAAGCGGGTTTTCGCCTTAGCAATCGCGTCATCGTTAATGTCATAGATAGTCACGTTAAACCCATGAAACGCACATTGCACCGCAATTTGGTTGCCCAATACGCCACTGCCTGCCACGGTAATATTTTTATAGGGTACTTTGGGTAAATCCGCTTTGGGTGGCTTTAAAAAGTCAGGATTTTTAAAGGCGGGATTGGGGTATTGATAAAATCCTTCACCCGTGGGCACGCCCAGTTTATGTTGCTCGATATACTCTTTTTTGAGCATATCAACGACCGCTTGGTCCTGTTGTTTGCCCTTAGCCACAGCAAGCTTGTAAATATTGTAAGGGGTAGTCAGCCCCAGCATATCATAAAAAGCAAATGGTCCCATCGGCGAGCCTGTGCCAAGCATCCAAGTTTTGTCGATGGTTTGAGTGTCAGCAATGCCTTGGATATACAGCTGCATCCCTGCATTTAACCAAGGATTGAGTAGTGAATTTAGTACATAGCCCGAGGTTTCTTTGTTGACGATAATAGGCACCATGCCGATTTGTTTGGCAAACGCGGTCACCGCATCAAATACGTTAGGGTCAGTATCAGCATGCGACATAATTTCGGCAAGATTGCGCTTCCAAATCTCATTGGCAAAATGCATCATTAAAAACTTAGCAGGACGGTCGGTAAATTTGACCAAATCACTGGGCAACATGGTAGATGAGTTACTGACAAATACGGTTTTCTCGGGTGCGGCTGCTGAGGCTTTGCTATAAAAATCTTTTTTGATGGCGACATCTTCGGGCACCGCTTCAATCAACAAATCGGCGTCTTTTAAGGCGGCGCTTAAGTCTGAGCTATAACGCAAGTTTTGCTCAGCGTATTTGGCTTGTTCGCTTGTTTCGCCCAAATCAGCCTGATGACGTTTGGCGATATCGGCAAATTTGGTTTTGGCTTTATTGAGCACCTCGTCATTGATATCATAGACAACAACTTTAAAACCATGAAACGCCGCTTGTACGGCGATTTGATAGCCCAAAACACCACTGCCTGCGACTGTTATGTTTTTAAAGTTAGAAAGGTTATTCGATTCTGACATACTATGCTCCTAGCGTTAATGAGCAAATACGCGATTTCATAATTGATGATTAAGGTAAATTATTTTTAATATTATCGTATTTGCTGTCGACTATTTTTAATTAGATTGAAAGGTAAAAAAACCGTTAGTATGTTCAAACACTAACGGTTTTTGATTTATTTATGGAGATTGAGTTTTTCACCCAATTGATGAAATTTTTGGTTCATTTCATCACGAAATGCGTCCAATTTTGACGAATGGTCAGCTTTGCGTTGTTCACGCCATACTTGTTGCAAGTGTTTAACCGACTGGTCATGTGCTTCTTTGGCTGCGATTATTTCACTTTGTACATGAGCCACATCGAAGCGTTGACTATGGGTGTTATACTGCGCGAAAAAGTCGTTGAGTGGTTGCTCGTTTTGCTCTTGAACCAACGTTAAAATCGCCACTTCACCGTCTTTAAGATTTTGGGCAACGTATTCAAGTAACGATGATTGACCAAAAGATACTGCCGCACCGACATCACTACCGAGTACCATACCCAGTGAACCACCAATTAACAGGCCTGCAGGTCCGCCCAATACGCCAAGCAACGCACCCAACAGACCACCCATAACTGCCCCACCACTGATTTGTTCGCCTTGGTCTAGGCTATCGACCGTTGTGATCACACTGTTTTCTTTCTTAATGAGTAACGCTTGCACAATCAAGGTTTCAGCGTTGCTTTTGTAAGCTTTTAGCTCGGTAAAGGCTTTGTAGGCTTCAGTTGATACATCAAAAATAGTGACTAAAATATTTTGTTGTGCTTTCATGTCTGTTATCCTTATTTTTCTAATTAGGTTTTTTTAATTAAAGGTTATAAAAATCTTTATCAAACGCTTCTTTTAGATTGGTTGGCTCGACACGTTTTTTATTGTTTAAGCTATGGCGAGTAGTGGAAGCGGTTTGATAAGCTCGAAGACGCGCATGTTGTAAGTTACCAATCGGACGATTGGCTTCAATACAACGAAATGGCGTGAATGATAAATTTTCCATCACCTCAAAGTTACCGTCATCTGGCACATCTTGGCAAGGGATGGTGAGTTTTGCCACTGTCACAAATGGCGCATCTTTTTCATCCCATTCTTTGGTCAAATCATTGATGGGTTGGTCTTTTAAGTTACGGCACAACTGGATTTGCACATCAAACTCATAATCATGCTCACGGATTTCTTGTAAAATCAAAGGACGAATCGCCTCGCTAGTAGCGTTGACATCTAGGTCACGGCGTTTGATTTTGGCTTGTGACGCTTTGGTCGGCGCCACACGGATTTTTGCCATATAGTCGCCATGACGCACCGCCCCTTGTGAGTAAAAACTGTATAACAAGGTATTTTGCGGTTTGATGGTTTTAAATTTACTAAAAGCCCTAAAAGTCTTGAGGGATTCTTTGGATGGCAGTTTTTTGCCATATTGGGTAACCCAGTCAAAAGCAAATTTGGCCTGACCTTTTGCGCCTTTGGCAAAATAATCATTTAATTGTAAAAATAGCCGTGAAATATAACTATAGTCTTGAATGGTGTTACAAAAGAAAATAGGAAAATTAATCAAATTGTAGTCAAAGTTTGGGCTATCTGGCTCATCTGGCAGTAATTTTTCGCCTTTGACACCAAAGACTTTAATCGCCAACCCTTGAGAAAGCCCCAACTTGTTGTCGGCAGCCACACGAGATGAGCCATTAGAAAAACGAATCACCGCTTCATGGCGAGCGGGTTTGGCATAGATACCTTGGGCATATTCTTTGGGCAGTTTTGGTAAAATCTCAAAGTTGGCTTTTAACGCACAGTAGCCTTTGGCATGGGCATCTCGTGTGTGATAGTTGATTTTGCTAACCGTGTCTGATTTGCCGATATAGTCACGAATATCTGCGGTGATTTGGTCGATGGCTTTTTCATCGTCACTAGTAAGCTGGTCGATGGCTGGGTCAAACTTGGCATAACGACGACCGAATAATTTATTTAACATGATGATTGTCCTTTGTTATTTTCATTATTTTATAAGGTTAGCGCTACTAAAAACGCCTAACCTTTTTTTATTTAGTTTTACTCTAATATGAATTTTCGTTAAGCTCACTAATCCATTTAAGTGCCGACAAGCTTGGTACAAAAAGATATTCGCCGCCTTGTAGGGTATTAAATTGCAAAATATTGGTATGACGCTTACGAATTGGCTCATCGGGTACGGTGAACACATCGCTATCAGCGTCACTACCTGCGTGTACGCCTAGCATTGGGTCACGTTCTTCCCCAAGGTTCATAAAGTTACCGTCATTAATCCATTGGCTTTGCAAAAACTCAAGCGTGTCCATGGCATGCGCGTTGATACCGATAAAAAATAAACCCCGCTCTTGACCGTCGTCTTGGGTCACGTTGGGCGGCACGATATCGCCATACGAAACGCTACGGCGGATGATACGGTGAAGACGTACATCGCTTAGAATAAAGTCTTTGGTATTGCGTGGGTTCATACGGCGAGCATGGGCACCAAATGGGCAGCCTTTGCCATAGGGATCGTCCGTGTAGTCAAATTTATTGTTTGCTACATTGTCTTTGCCGAGGGCTTCATCATCGTGATCTGGGCTTAGGGTGATGGGGGCACCCGAACGCCAGCGACCAAACATTTTTGCCCCCAATTTATCGGCTTTAGCTGGGTCATTGTCGCTTTGTTCTAGGCAATAGCGGTGAAAGTCAGCCACATTACTGCGGTATTTTCGCAGTACCATAAACGAACCGTTTTTTCCCAATACTTCAGGCTGTGGCATGGGGGGTACCACGCCCGCTTCACCTTTATAACCTAACACAAATTCACCCGCCGCAATCGGGCGTTCGGTGTTATTTTCAAGGCTGATACCACTGCCATCAACTTCTGGGTTACTGATACCATCGCGATAACCAAACACGTTTTTGACGTCACCCTCTGCGCCAAAATCATGTTCCACCAAGATTTCGATGGCGTTACGGCTGGCATCTAGATACGGGGCAAACGCCTGTTTAATTTCGGCAAGTTTGGCTTGCCATTTTTCTTGGCTATCGGCAATCACCGCGCCGCAAATATGAATATCGCCTTTATCACCAAATGGCGCAAGCCAGTTGCTAGGGTCATTATCGCCTTTGTCACCCAAGATATTGGAGCGACCTGCCATACCTGTTTTGAAATTTTCTGGGAAAGAATCAAGCGAGCTTTGCGGTAAGCCTAAGGCTTTTAGCCCCTCATACGTCATCACAATGGTCAAATTGGCATCCATATCTTTTTGGAAATTTTTTGAGCCTGTGACGTTTGGTAATACCGATTTTAGTAATTCACGACCCGCGTTGCTGTCATTGACTTTTAGCGCGACAAGCGTGCCATAGTAAGGTGCAGGGCGGTCATGCAAAATGATGGCTTGAATATCCTCAAGTTCCATCGTGGCGATATTGGGATAGATAGCGTTCGTTGCCCGTGTGGTGACGCTGTGCAGCTGCGTGCTGATTTTTTGTCTGGCTTCATGTACCCGTTCTTTGACACTGCCTTTTTCAGCGGATGTATCGCTGTGTTCAAGTTTGTCTTTAACGGCCTCTATGCCATGCTCGATACCATCTTGTAGATGGGTTTTTAATTTGCCAAGTAGGCTTTCATTCGCTGGGTTGTCGTTATTCATGGTCGTTCCTAGCAGGGAATTTTAAAAATTTGATGCTAAGAACCTGTTCACCATACACCACGCTAAATATCGTTTATGGTAAAAATCACGCAACAAATGGCTTTTGTATCTAAAATTTGACATAAAGCTTGCTCATTTATAGTACGCTTAGACTAATACCCTTATAATAGTATGCTGATAAACGTGATATAGTGAAGACAGGTTCTAAGCGGGATTATTGGGCTTGTTCAATGGCTTTATTGATGCCACGCACGATTTTGTCATTACGCGCAATATCACGAACCGTCAGATGAGGCACACCCACATACCAACCGGTAGCGGTAATCTGATGGTCAAGGATAAATTGCTTAACCGTCGGGCTTTTAATCCCAGGCCAACCCTCTACATTGCCAAAAATCAAGTCCATGAGTTCTGGAATTTTGGTAGCAAAGTCATTAATGTAAGCATCCCAATCGCCATCATAGGCGGTACAAAACAGTAGCTTGGTGTCATTGTCTAAAAACACCAACCGCAAATCATGCAAGGTGCCTACATTGGTCGCCCCTGCAAGATTGCCTTTGGTGATTTCTAAAATTCGCTTGATACGAGCTGCCCCATCTTTGGTTAAGGGAGCGATGGCGGTGAGTTCAGACACTTTGCCTGATTTTAAGCCCTTTTCACCGGCACTGGTGACAGAATGGTCATAGCCATCATCACCGCCCTCTTTGAAGTTTGCCATGAGCATTTGTGCTTTCAATGCCACATCGTCTAATAAAGAAAGTTTTTCGTTGTTTTCAGTTGTCATGTTTTATTGCCCTTATAGTTAGTTGATCATTAAGTAAAGTGCTTGATTTAAATTTATTTATCCCATTGTTTTATTATTTAAGATTTAAATCTTTTTCATTATATAAGCCGTAAAAAGTAAAAAGCGCTAAATTAACTTTTATCACCCATAAAATTACAAAACTAAACTATTGATTAAAAAATGACATACTAGAAACCATAAAACCGAAGCATTAATTTAAAAAATTCTCATTACAATCAATAGATTATTTAACTTTTAAATATAAAATCTGTGTAGAAAAATCACTTTTCCTGCTATGTGGGACCTCAAAAAATTTGGGACCTTGGACTTTGATGATTAACTTTAGCAAAGTAGCTTGCTGGTCTAATCTCACCCTATAACTGGCTACCACTTTTAAAAAAAGTCTATCAGTTAAAAGATTTATCAGTTAAAAGATGCTTATCATGGCTAGGGTACATTCCACTCACCCTGTCGGATGATAGATATAGATAGGTATAATAGGTAAAACCGAGGCGTAAAACGTGCCTTAGTTAGCACGTTTTATCACAAGCATTTAAGAGGCCTTTAATATGTATTTAAGATGAAGTTAAGAGGCGATGGCGTGTTTGGGTGTTTCAGTGGCAGGTGTTTTTGAGGCTGCCGTGTCACGGGTTTGTTGCGGGGGTGCATAGTTATTAGCGACAATTTCACCAAACGGCCCTGTCAAATTTGGCTTGACCAAGGTGTTTTGGGTGTCAATCGGTAATAATGGGAAAACCAATTCAGCAAAACGATACGCTTCTTCCAAGTGTGGATAGCCTGAAAAAATAAAGTTATCAATGCCCAAATCCGCATACTCTTGAATACGCGCGGCAACGGTTTGTGGGTCGCCCACCAGTGCCGTGCCTGCGCCGCCACGCACCAGTCCAATTCCTGCCCATAAGTTGGGCGAAATTTCTAAGTTATCACGGCGACCGCCATGCAAGGCTGCCATACGTTGTTGTCCCACCGAGTCCATTTGGGCAAATTTGGCTTGGGCGGCGGCAATAGTGTCATCATTGACATAACTCAATAATTCATCAGCGGCTTGCCAAGCGGCTTCATTGGTTTCACGCACAATCACGTGCAGACGAATCCCATAGCTTAATGTGCGACCTTTGGCAGCGGCTTTGGTTTTAAGCTGCTCAATCTTCTCTTTGACAGCGGCAGGCGGCTCACCCCAAGTCAAATAACTGTCAACTTGTTCGGCAGCCAGTGTTTGCGCCGCCTCAGATGAACCGCCAAACCACAACGGCGGATACGGCTGTTGTAAAGGGGGATATAGCAATTTGGCATCCTCGACTTGCAAGCGTTCACCGTTAAAAGTAAAGGATTCGCCTGTGTGCGAGCGAGTCAAAATCTCTCGCCAAATCGTGGTGTATTCACTGGCTGTCTGATAACGCGTCGCGTGGTCTTCAAAGATGCCATCGCCTTTAAGCTCTTGTTCATCACCGCCTGTCACCAGATTAAGCAGTAATCGACCATTTGATAATCGATCAAACGTGCCTGTCATACGAGCAGCAAGCGCGGGTGTCGTCACCCCAGGACGTAATGCCACCAAAAACTTTAAGCGAGTGGTCGCATCAATGAGACTAGCAGCGACCAGCCAAGGGTCTTCACATGAGCGACCCGTTGGAATCAACACGCCCTCATAGCCGAGGTTATCGGCTGCCACTGCAATTTGCTTCATATAGGTATGGTCAACGGTTCTTGCCCCTTTACTCGTGCCTAAATAACGACTGTCGCCATGTGTTGGTATAAACCAAAAAATTTTCATCGTAACACCTGCTTGTAAGCTCAAAAATTGATTAAGATAACTCGCCTTTTGTCATGGGCGGTTTATCAGTAGCCATAAGCTTAAAGCAAATATCGCTCAATAAAAAATAACAAAAACTGCTTTGGTTAGCACAAAAACTACTTAATAGTTTTGCTGCTAACCCTATCAATTTAATCGCTAAAGCAGTGACATCAAAAAAAACGCTTTACAGTTTTCACCACAAAGCGTTTTTATCGTCAAATGCATTGATATCAACACCAGATAAACAAGCCCAAATCTTAAAAATAGCACAGCAAGCGAGACAGCAAGCGAGACAGCAAGCGAGTTTAACGCGTATTACATCGAATGTAACAGACGATAAATTTGCAAACTTGCTTATCAGGATTTAGCGTTAGCTGCTAGGTTGTATGGCATCATGCATTGTTGTTTGGGTTAATGTGGGGTTACACAAGGCTAAAAACTGATAGCCAAATCCTCGTAAAAAATGCCCTTGTCGCACTGCTAGCAAGGTAGTATTTTGATGAAATAGTGGCTCGCAATTGAGTAATGTTAACTGGGTGTCTTTATTGGGATTGAACGCCATATCCGCGATAATACCAATGCCCATACCAAATTCCACATAAGTTTTTATCACATCAGAATCCAAGGCCGTCATCACGATATCAGGCTGTAATTCTGCTTTGGCGAACGCCTCATCAATCATCGTTCGCCCGGTATGACCACTAATGTAAGTGATAATCGGATAATGGACAATGTCGGCAAGCGTTACCTGTTCAAGCTGGGTTAGCGGATGGTTTGGCGGCACCACAATCGCATGATACCAGTGATAATAAGAAAAAGTCACAAGCTCGCTATAGCTTGACAAGGCTTCGGTGGCAATGCCAATATCCGCTCGTCCATCAAGTAGCATTGCCGCAATTTCTGGCGGTGCGGCTTGTAGCAATCGCAAATGCACCTTAGGAAAAAGCTGTTTAAACGCTTGCACAACGGGCGGCAAAATATAACGAGACTGGGTATGGGTGGCTGCGATGGTCAATTCGCCTTTATCTTGGCTGGTATATTGTTCAGCCAAGGTTTTGATATTATTGGCATCATGTAGCATCCGCTCTACAATCACCAACAATTCTTTACCCGGTTCGGTCAAACCTAATAGCCGTTTACCCTTACGCACAAACAGTCCTACCCCAAGCTCATCTTCTAAGTCTTTGATATGTTTGGACACACCCGATTGTGAGGTAAATAATGCATTGCCTACTTCCGTCAAGTTATAGTCACAGCGCACCGTTTCTCGAATAATACGAAGTTGTTGAAAGTTCATAGTCTGTTGCCCCAAATAATCCGATAATGAATAAAATTAGTGTAAGCCGAGCGGCCTAGGACAACAAACGCCTATCAAACAAATTAATATTCCAAAATTACATATATCAATCACACAAAAAACAAAATTAGAATAACCCAAACAGTTTGTTGCTCGGGTTATATTTACTCATACTGAGCTGGTGATGTCAGCTAATACACACTAAGACATGCGCCCTTTAGGCGACGGATGGATGGTTTTTAGGGGATGATTGAGTAGTTTGCTGGTGTAGTCTGGCTTCGGCACTCGATAAATCTGGCACTGCCACAGAGGGTAATATTTCCGCTTGTTCGACTTGTTTATTAATGCCTAACTGCTGATTGGCTTGCGCTGATTTTTCTTTAATGGCTTGGGCGCGTCGGCCTTTGGTGGGTGCCCACTCAAGTATCGGCAACGCGCGCGCCACCGCTAACACAATACGGTCACGCAACTGTTGGCTTGAGACGGTGTATTCTGGGGTAAAGTCTTTATCCGTCGCATACACGCCTATTGGTAATGTTTGGGCTTGGAAAAAACTAAACAATGGGCGAAGTTGGTGCTCTAGAACCAGTGCATGACGATCGCTACCGCCAGAGGCAGCCAATAATACCGGCACATCCACGAGCGCGGTTTGCTCCACAAAGTCAAATAAGTGTTTAAACAATCCGGTAAAAGACGCGCGATACACTGGCGTTCCTACAATCAAGGCGTCCGCCGCCTCAATCGCTGCCAAGTCGTTTTGTACTCGCTCTGGCAGTTGGTTACGATAAATCGCCCCACTGAGTAAAGGCCCGATTTCACTAAGTTTGATAAAATGTACGTTGATGGGCGTGGCTTGTGCCAATTCATCTACAATATTTTGCACCAAGCTTTCGGTTTTTGATGGTGTGTTGAGCCCACCCGATACCGCAACGATATTGAGTGGAATGGCTGGATTTGGTTGATTGGTGAAATTTTGAGTGATAGACATCTTTGTTCCTTAATTTAATGTAATCAGATAAATCGATGACATGTCGATAACCCCATTAAACGAAAAATTAAGCCGCTTGTGAAACAACAATATCTGCATTATTTAGCTGATTTTTTGCTATATCAAATTTGCCATATCAAAGTGGTAAATCTGCATGGCTACAATTGGCGTTTATCGACCCATTGAGCCAGACTATCGCCTGTGGCTTGCACCAACATCACCAATGCCACCAAAACGACAATGACTGATACCATCATTTGCACATCAAAGCGCTGATAGCCATAACGATAGGCAATATCGCCCAAGCCCCCCGCTCCAATCGCGCCAGCAATGGCAGACGAATTAATCATGGTAACAATCGTCACGGTAAACCCGGCAATAATGCCAGGCAATGCTTCGGGCAATAAGACATACCGAATAATCTGTGTACGGTTGCAGCCAATCGCTTGTGCCGCTTCTATGAGCCCTGGGTCAACTTCACGCAGACTCACTTCGGCAATTCGAGCAAAAAAAGGGGTTGCGGCTAAGGTTAACGGTACCACGGCTGCCCACACACCATAGCTTGTACCGACAATCATTCGAGTGGCTGGAATAATAGCCACCATCAATATCAAAAAGGGAATAGCACGCACAATGTTCACCGACCAACCCAAACTTAGATTGGTCAAAAATGATGGGGCAATACCTTGCTCGCTTGAATTGACCAATACCAATGCGATCGGTAACCCCAATAAAAACGCTAAAATCGCTGATACGCCAACCATAATCAGCGTATCAATCAACCCCGTCAGTAACAACTCAAGCATAACCGATTAACTCCACATGCAAAATTTGATTTCCCAAGCGATGCGCTAATTGCGCGACATCCAACCCAGTGGTTGCGACGCCAACGACGATATTGCCTACCAAATAGCCTTGAATGGTATCCACTTGACTTTGATACAAAGAGACGGGCGCTTCAAATTGCGCAAAAATTGCTTTTAAATCAGGGGCAGATTTTACTGGGGCAACGTATCTTAGGTTGAGCAAGGTATGAGTGGCATTGTGCTTGTCGGTGAGTTTATCCTCACCCAAATCAATGGATGACTGATTATAGCCTAGTAATTCTTGGGTCATGGTGTGCATGGGTGAGGCAAATACCTTCCACACCGGTCCTGTTTCAACGATTTGCCCTTGGTTAATGACAATCACTTGATCGCAAATATCTCGAATGACTTGCATTTCATGGGTAATGAGCACAATGGTAATGCCAAGTTTTTTATTAATTTGCTTGAGTAACTGCAAAATTAACTGGGTACTTTCTGGGTCTAGTGCTGATGTGGCTTCATCACACAATAACATTTTGGGTTCATTCACGAGCGCCCGCGCAATGCCTACCCGCTGTTTTTGACCGCCTGATAGCTGGGACGGATACATCAATGCTTTATCACTGAGCCCCACCATCTCTAGCACTTGCGCCACACGTTTATTGATATCAGCCTGACTTACCTTGGCGACTTTTAGGGGTAAGGCGACGTTGTCTTGTACCGTTTTACTCGACAGCAGATTAAAATGCTGAAAAATCATACCAATACCTTGTCGCAGCTGTCGCAGCTGTGTTTGGTTCAGCGCTGCCACATTGTTATCATCGATATAAACATGACCATCACTAATCGACTCCAAGCCGTTGATAATGCGTAATAAAGATGATTTGCCTGCCCCGCTTTTACCGATAATACCCAGAATTTTGCCTGTTGGCACCTCAAGCGAGATATCTTTTAGTGCATGAATCGCTTGCGCTTGTCCTTGATAAAACTTATTGACCTTATCGATTCGGATATAGGGAGGTGATGAATGACTGTCATCTTGGGTAATATGAGTAAACGACTGCATAGCATGATCCTTTGTAATTGTTATGGCTAAAACTTGTTAACGCATTACGAGGTCCAACCTGGAAACCAAAGTTTTCCCCCGATTTCTTTGTCAAGCACTTGTTTTACGTTGGGTGACGTTTGATAAATGTGAATAAATTTTTTCAGCTGTTCGGCTCGTTCAGGATTTTTTTGGGCAAAATCATCCCGGGTGACAAATAAAATCGCATAGCGGTTGTTGGTGGTATCATCAAGGATTAAGGCTTGATTGGGGTCAATGGTTTTGGCTAAGCGCAAATAATGCGGGTAGCTAAACACCAAATCAGCATCATCAACCGCTCTTGCAGTCTGCGGGCCTTCGACTTCAACAAATTGCAATTGTTTTGGGTTGCTGCTGATATCGCTTAAGTTAGACAGAAAATTATTTGGGTCTTTTAGCCCAATTAATTTTGCCTGTTGCAGCAGTAGTAGCGCTCGCCCTTGATTAACAGGGTCATTTGGCACCACCACACGGGCACGCGTCGGCAATGCTGCTAGGCTTTGGTATTTTTTAGAATACAAACCGACATGGGTGGCAACCCCTTTATCCAAAGCCGATAGCTTATACTCTGGATGCTGTTTGAGCGCATTGGTTAAAAACGGCTGATGTTGAAAATAATTGGCGTCGATGTCGCCACTGTTAAGTGTTACATTTGGGGTATTCCAATCCGTAAACTCGACCAATTTAACGTTGATACCTTGCTGTTTCGCCGCCGCGACCGCTTCTTTAAGTGGATTGGCAAAAGGCGGGCTAATACCGATGGTTAACGGATTGTCTTTGGTGACGTTTGATGCTTGGCTTTTATTGTAAAATGCCCAGCCGCTCAGTAACACCAAGACAGCAATGATAGTTACCCCTAAAACAGTAGCACGATGTTTTGCTGCGATTGCCATAATAGCTCCTTAAAAATAATTGTTTAAAAATAGCTGCTTAAAACATAAAAAACTGAAAACGCTGAAAAATGTCCTCTAAACAAGCCCTTAACATCGAAAGCTTTGCACTGGGTGTGAACTGGGTAATCGCTCACCTTTGCCAATGAGCTTATGGCGTAGACTGCCTTGTTTGTATTCGGTTTTGAAGCGTCCAAGACGTTGTAGCTCAGGAATGACATACTGAATAAAATCCTCATAAGACTCAGGCGTGACCGTGCGAGTGACATTAAAACCGTCAATCCCTGTCTCATCCACCCAAGTCAACAATGCCTCAGCCACCTCGCGCCCATCCCCCACGATTAGCGGATAGCGTCCCCCTAACCGATGCTCTGCTATCAGCTGCGCTTTGGTAACCTGCTGATGCTGAAAGCGCTGGTTCACCGACGCAATGCTATTGGTTTGTTGGTAGGCAATCACCTCATCATCGGCATACTGTGATAAATCAATCCCCACCGAACTTGAGTAATGTGCCAATCCTGCCTCGCTACTGGCATAGCCTTCATACTCTGCCAGTTTTGCTTGGGCAAGGTCGTGACGCTTGTCAGTCACTACCGTGATTCCCATCAGTATTTTGATGTCATTGGGATTGCGCCCCTGTGCTTTTGCCAACTGGCGAATCGTCTCCACCTGCCGTTTAATCGCTGATTTTTCACCACCCCCAATAAAAATCGCCTCCGCATGGTGGGTAGCAAATGCCAAACCTTTGGCTGATGCCCCTGCTTGAAATAACACAGGCGTGCGCTGAATAGACGGCATCACTTGAAAAACCCCATCACTTTGGTAAAAACGCCCTTGATGGTGAATCGCTTTTACCTTGGCAGGGTCAGTGAAAATGCGCGCCTGTTTGTCTATTTTGACTGCATCGTCTTGCCATGAGCCTTCCCAAAACTGGTAGCACAACTGTAAAAACTCGTCGGCTTGCTCATAGCGTAAATCATGCGCCTTTAGCCCTTGATTACCAATCAACCGCTCAGCGCTGTCCAAATACCCTGTCACGATATTCCATCCCAAACGACCTTGGGTTAAGTGATCTAGACTTGCCATACGTCTAGCAAATTGGTAAGGCGTCTCATAACTTAAATTCACAGTGATACCAAAGCCCAAATGCTCGGTCACCGACGCCATGGCAGACACCAAGGTGGTGGGGTCATGGCTTGGCAATTGCACCGACTCTTTAAGGGTCACATCGATGTTATGTTGATAAACGTCATAACACCCTGTGATATCCGCCAAAAACAACCCATCAAATAACCCTTCTTCCAAGGTCTTTGCCAAGCCTGTCCAATAGCTAAGCTCATTGAATCGATAAGATTCATCCCTTGGGTGCGTCCACAAACCATGATTGATATGCCCAGCGCAATTCATATCAAAGGCGTTGAGAATAATCGGCTTTGGCGGGTTATTTTCTTTTTTTACCGTTTCACCCATTACAACGTCCCTCGTCGTGGCGGTAATACCCCATTGAGTACATAGTTGGCAATAAAGTAGTATTTCCACCGTGCTGCATCGTGCAAGGTATGCACCCGTGCGTTTCGCCAATACAGGTCTAGCCCTTTGTCACGTTGGCTACCGCGACTGCCTGCCAGCTCAATGAGTTGTGAGGATGTTTTTAATGCCACTTCGGTGCTTAATGCACGCACTGCCGCGACCGCCAATGACGCTTGGGCAATATTTTGCTCATTGGGCGTTGGACGAGCGGCATCGATGGTTTGGGCAGCGTGTTTGAGTAACACCTCCACCGCTCGCACATCTGCCGCACTGCGCCCTATTTGCAATAGCGTGAGTGGGTCATCGGTGGCTTTATCCACGCCCGAATCAATCCAAGGACGAGCTTGCCGCACTTGTACCAAGGTTTCTTCAAACGCCCCACGTGCAATACCTGTCTCAATGGCGGCGTGCAACAGCTGGGCAAACGGCCCGCAAACCGTTGGACTTTGATAGGCTGTATCCAAAGCAATGACATCGTCTCTATCCACAAAAACTTGGTCAAATAATACCGTGCCTGAGCCTGTGGTACGTTGACCAAAACTTTGCCAATCGTCAATCAGCGTGAGACCTTTGGCATCTCGCTGCACAAATGCCAAAAATTCGCGTTCATTGTCATCTTTTACCAAAGTCGGAATACGGTGTGCAAACAGACTGCCTGTGCAGTAAAATTTTTCGCCATTGATTAGATAACCGCCTGGCGTTGAGGTGAGTTTGGTGGTTTTATCAACGGCATTTTTGGGCTTAAACTCAGCCAACGCATTGCCTAGCCGCGCCCCTTGTAATACCTCAGCAAAAATGCGTTGCTGCTGGGCTTCTGTCCCCGTGTTTTTTAATACTTCTAACGCATAGTAATGATTTTGCGGAATTTGCCCAATCGCCCCATCTGCACCACTCAATAGCGCAATGATTTGAGCGACGGTCCAACTTGATACATCAGCCCCGCCAAAGCGTTTTGGCACGGTGATTGCCCATAACCCTGATTGGCTCAAGCTTTCAATTTCTGCAAAGGGTAATAGCCGTTCGCGGTCTCGTTTTATACGTTCTTGTTTAAACGATTGGGCAAGCTGATAGGCGATTTCTAATGCTTCGTTGTCCGACTTGATGATATGGGCGACGGGCGCAGGTTTGATTAACGAGGCTTGAGCGTTCGTTACTGGACGGGTGATGGTATCTGACATGGTGTTCTCCTTAGACTCTAAATCCAAGCATGACGGTTGGGCAATTTGTGATTTAAGTAATAATCGCCCAATGCGTGCAACTTCCAGCGCACTGGGTCATGCAAAGTATGCACGCGGGCATTTCGCCAATGCTGATCCAAGCCATGCTCGCTAAGTGATGAACGACTACCGCCAATTTCAAACAGTTTTTCAGAAATCGTGAGAGCGGCGTCATTGGCATATACTTTGGCTTCTGCCACTTTGATAGACGCGAGTGCTGCCTCTTCTGCGGTGACAAAATCCAATCTATCAAGCGCATCCAAATAATCAGCCGCTTCTTGCAGTAATAGGGTAGCCGCATCCAAGCGTACTTTTAACTTTCCCACTACTTGTAGCAAATACGGCTCAAAGCGCGCAGCTTCGACTTTGGCATCGACAATGGGACGGGCTTTTTTTGCCACGGCTAAGGTATCTTCAAACGCCCCTTCTGCAATTCCGACATCAATCGCCGCTTGTATCAGCTGGGAATAAGCCCCACGATACGTCGGTGCATCGCTGAGCAAGCGTTCATCAAAAATTAGCTCAGGTAGGACTTTGACTTGGTTGAGTTTGACCGTGCCGCTTGAGGTGGTACGCAGGCCAAAACCATCCCAATCATCTACCACCTCAACGCCCGTTGCGGTTTTATCAATAATGGTAAGTACCACATGACCTTCAGGGTGTAAGGCTTTAATCGCCAAGTAATCGGCAAAACTGCTGCCTGTTGAATAGAATTTTTCCCCGTTAAGATAGTAACTATTGTTGGCAATGGTCAATGTCGTCGCCAAGGTTTTGCTGTCTTTGGTGTCACGTTCTGGCCCGCCATTGGCTAAGCGACTGCCTGACAAAATCTCGCCAAAAATAAAGCGTTTTTGACTGTCATTGCCGATGATGTTGATGATATTGAGTAGGCTGATTTGATTTTGTGGAATCAATCCAATATTGGCATCGGCTTTGCTCAAAATGCGAAAGACGTCTGCCAAGGTGCGATTTGACACTTCGGCGCCGCCATATTGTTTGGGAATACGTATGCCGCCAAGCCCGGTTTGGCTAAATAAATCCATCACTGCAAAAGGCAATTGTCGCTGTTGGTCGCGCTCGTCGCGCTTGATGAGGGCAAAAGCCGCCACTTGCTTGGCAGCTTCAATGGCTTGCTCATCAGTGACAATGCGTTGCGCTTTGGCATATTTATCAAGTGGCTGATTAAAATCCGTCATGCTAATTCCTTACCGCTAAATGCTTGAATAAGGCATCATGGTAAAGATTTTTTTTCGCAAAGATAACCAAGATATTTTGCTATCTATAGCAAGAAATATGATGAACAGCATGTCATTTGATTGATTGGGTGAACATAAAAAAAGCCCATCAATCTTTTAATGGGCTTATATCAGGGCTTAGACCAACAGGTAAATTGTTGGATAAATTTCAAATTAATAACCAAGCTAATTTGTAGCGATAGGGTTTTTCAAACCATCAAAAATATCCCCACTGTCGGCTATAATTTACTGTCAGCTGATATTGATTTTCATCAATACCCGCTGCTTTGAGGGCTTTTTTTAACTCCCACGTATCAAAGACGGCTTGGGAGCAATGATTGCTAAAGCCAAATTGCGCTAACACCGTCTTTGGCAATGAGATTTGACTTTTGATAGTGGTTGATTGGGTAATCATAAATTTATCCAATAGTTTGCAAACACATGGTTAGAGAGCCAATAGCCCAGCGGTAGATTGACCAAAACACCCGCTGTAAATGCAAGTACAGGTTTAATGCCCACGCTTGCCAATGCTTTAAATCGCGTTGTCATACCAATGGATAAAAACGTTAAGGTAAAAAACCAACCGCGATAGTCTTTGATAAGACCCAATGCTTGTTTATTAAAGGCCTCAGCGTTGGGTGCAATCAGTACAAATAAGGTCGTGATGATTGAGGCAATAAAAAAACCGATAATAAACTTAGGGAATCGACGCCAAATCTCTGATTTATCAATTCGCTCGTTCGTTGAAGCACGCTCCCAGACAGTGACCGATAAATAAGCTGCCAAAAATGCCCATAATCCAACAAACATATCTCGGCCTACCACTTTCATTAATGTAAAAGCTTGGGTAGCAGACTCATTACCAATCGCTTCAACCGCCGCAAAGCCAGCAGCGTCTGCAAATTCAGACGTTCCAATCCAGGCACCAGCAATCGCAGGTGGCAAATCCAACAACTTACAAGCAAATGGCAGCGCAAAAATCATAATTACCGCCCACACAATCACCAACGAAATTGACGCCGCCACATGCTCATGCTTGGCTCTACACGCACCGCCAATGGCAATCGACGCTGACACCCCACACACCGAGCCACCTGCGCCAAGGGTCGCTGCAAATCGGTTATCAAGCTTGAATACTTTTGTTGCTACGAAATAAATGGTAGAAAAAGTCACAACCGAAACAATTAAGGCTTGCACAATGGCGGCCGGACCCGCTTTTAAAATCGTAGTGAAGGGTAAGGTCGCCCCCATTAAAATAATACCAATTTTGACATAGTATTCGGTTCTCAGCACTTCCTTTAATTTATCAGCAATTGAGGTAAAATTGCCAAGTAAAAGACCAATGAACAAGGCTACTAAAGGACTTTCTAGTTGCCATGCTTTGACGACCTTATTACTGCTTAAAATCAAAATGCCCGCCGCCATCAAAAACAATAAGATAAATTTGGCTAAAAATGGGGGTAACTTTATGTCTGGTTGCGCGGATTTGGCACCCAAAAATAGCAATAACCCAAAACCAATCGCTAAGCTTAGTAGTCCTAGGATTGAATGACTAAGTAGCGTAAATAATTCACTAAAATCTGACCAAGGTTTTATTTTGACATTTAAGTTGGCGATAGGTATTTGCAATATATACAAGGTGCAAATCACCACCACAATAAATAGTCCCAGCACAACCGACCAATTATCCTCATTTTTTAAAAATTTCATGACCTCACGCTCCTTTCTCCCAATATCGATATAACACTTGCATCAAATAAAAAAGACATTATTCCATAAATTATTGATTATACTTAATAACCATAACTGATATGAATATAATAAATTCTACTAACAGGCGCTACTGTGACCGCATAATGTTTAGGTGGTTTTTACTTACTGACTTAGCACCAATAAAAGCGCTGAGCAAAACTTTGACTAACCTAGACAGAGAAATCAAATCGATTAATTTTATCGTTAAAAAAGCCCATTAATTTTTTAATGGGCTTTTGCTAAATAAGTGTTACCAAAGGGTGTCAGTGGCTTGCCATTGAACGATTGACAGACTCAATGCACCGCTAAAATCTTATCCAGCACAATTTGCTCAAATGGCGCAGTTTTAGTCATATTATTACGGGGATGTGGCAATAAGATTGGCAAGTCAAGTCCAATTCTGCCTTGTTCAATTAAAATCACCCTATCAGCCGTGATGACCGCTTCACTGACATCATGGGTCACTAAAATCACCGTAAATCGATGTTCTTGCCATAATTTGACCAATAGTTGCTGCATATCAAGACGGGTTAACGCATCGAGTGCCCCCAATGGCTCATCAAGTAGCAACAGCTGGGGACGATGAATAATCGCTCTAGCTAAAGCCACTCGCTGCTTTTGCCCCCCTGACAATGCCGATGGCCAATCATCAGCCCGCTCTGCCAAACCGACCTCTGCCAACGCTTTTAACGCTTGCGCTTTCCAGTCTGGCGTTTTTAGCCCAAGCCCCACATTTTCCAGTACCGTTTTCCAAGGTAATAATCGGTCATCTTGGAACATCAGCCGCGTAGATTGTCGCCATGCCTGAGGTGACATGGCTTGGTTGGCAATTGACATGGCTGTCAACTCCCCACTACTCGCCGTTTCTAACTGCGCAAGTAAACGCAGGAGTGTTGATTTGCCACAGCCACTGTGCCCGACAATAGCGATAAAATCCCCACTTTGAATGTGCAAATCTAGGTTTTTAATGACCTCTCGATTGTCAAATTTTTTGACCACATTGGTTAAGCTTAAAGCCAATCCTGCTGAGGTTGTTAATGACGTTCTGAATGGCGCTGACAATTGCGTTGACATTAGTGTGCTCCTTGTTGGTAAGCGGGGTGCCATTTGAGCCAAACAAACTCAAGCTTTTTGGCAATAAAATCGGCTAAAAATCCTAATAATGCATAAACCAAGATTGAAAACATGATGATATCAATCTGAAAAAACTCGCGAGCGTGCATGGCTAAATACCCAATGCCTGTGGTGGCCGAAATGGTTTCCGCCACAATCAGCGTCAGCCACATAATGCCCAATGAAAAACGCACCCCCACCAAAATACTCGGTAATGCGCCAGGTAAAATCACTTCTTTAAACAATGCCCAACCTGTTAAATCATAGCTTTTTGCCATCTCAACCAGATGTTTATCCACATTACGCACACCATGATAGGTATTCAAATAAATCGGAAAAAATGTGCCAACTGCCACCAAAAAAACCTTTGCCGCTTCATCAATCCCAAACCACACGATGACCAAGGGAATTAATGCCAAATGTGGAATGTTTCTCAGCATTTGAAAGGTGGTATCCAATAAGGTGCGAAATACAGGCAAAGTGCTGGTCAATAGCCCAAACCCCAACCCAAACAACCCGCCAATCAACAACCCCGCAAACGCTCGCAGCGCACTAATGCCTAGATGCTGCCAAAGCTCACCACTTTTTATGAGTTCATAGCCCGCTTGAAGAACGGCACTGGGTGACGAAATATTTTTAAGGTAAGCCTCAGGCAGTAATTGATAACTTGCTACCAGTTGCCAACCCGCCAACATAAGTAATGGCAACCACCAACCCCCTGTACGCGCAAATAGGGTTTTAACAACCTTGCGGGTTGACAATGTCTTGACTTGCGCATTCACCCTTATCGGTTTCGTCGGTAGCGGTTTTGATGCCGCTACCACTGAATTATCCGCAACAAAACTTGACGTTTTCATAAACAATCTCTCAATGCAAATTTATCTTTATTAAGCTAACTGTTAAAAGCCTAACTGTCGGCTGTATCGCTTCAACGTAGTAAGTGCAAGCTAGCGTTATAAAGATTACCTACCCTTTTTTTACTAGCTTTTTACTAGCCATATTTTTACTAGCAATAGGGTTTACTTGGGTGGATACCAGACAATATCTTTTACCTGTATTTGTTTTGGCAGCAATTTATTTTTATAAAAAGTATCCGCTTCTTGCTGCTGCGCTTGAATGATGTCATCGGTGATATAGTTGACACCATAATTTCTTGATTTCACCGAGGCTAATGCCACATCAGGTTTTAGATTGGTGACTTTTTGGATCATTTTGCTAAAAGCTACCGGGTCAGCGGTAATGGCTTTATCCGCTTCATCAATGGCTTTGACAATGTCTTTAACCACATCGGGGTGTTTTTGAGCAAAATCCGTTGATGCCAAATAAAACGATGTATTATTCGGCTTAAGACCTGTAGCGTCGGTCAAAACTCGCGCTTTTAGCTCAATTTTGGCACTCGACAGATAAGGCTCCCAAACGGTCCAAGCATCCAGTTTCCCTGATTCAAAGGCAGCACGGGCATCAGATGGCTGTAAATACTTGACATCTATGTCAGCAAAACTCAATTTGTCACGTTCCAATGCTTTTAGTAACGTATAGTTAGCACTAGAGCCTTTAGTCACCGCCACAGATTTACCTTTTAATTCAGCCACTGACTTTAAGGTTGAATTAGCCGGGACAATGACGGCTTCAGATTGTGGTGAAGGTTTTTCATAGGCAACATACACCAAATTACTACCCGCAGCTTGGGCAAAAATGGGTGGCGTGTCGCCTGTGGTGCCAAAGTCAATATTGTTGGTATTTAGCGCTTCTAGCATCGGTGGTCCCGATTGAAACTGCACCCAATTGACTTTAATGCCGGATTTTTCGAGCGACTTTTCAAGCAGCTTACTTTCACGCAAATACACCAACGCCCCTGAACTTTGTAATCCGATACGCACTTCTTCAAGTGGTTTTGAATCACCGCTCTTAGCGTCATTGGTGTGTGCTTCATTGGTGGTTGCCGCATTGGCAGATTTGGAGGAATTTTGCTGGCAACCTGCTAATAGCAAGCTAATACTAAACCCCGAAATAAGTAGAGCAGAAACTTTTTTCATTACAATACCTTATGCAATATTTAGGACAATTTGTCCTTATCCTCAAAATTTTTCATTTTTTTCGAGATGAAATGCTATCAAGCGCTATCAAACATCATCGAATGGCGCTATTATTCCACAGAATAATAACAAAGCTTAATAATTATAATTGATAAGAATATAGAGGAATTTGCTAACCGCTTTAATTTTTGTTTATTGATAGCGGAAGGGTGTATGGACAGATAAATGCTATTCTGCGTAGAGAAAAACATAGGGCGCAATCGCTACAGCCAGTGCTGGACCGTTCATTTATTCGGGGTAATAATAGCGGACAAACATTCCTAGATTGTTGTTCGTGTATTTGTAAAATGCGTTATTCTCTCAGTCATGCCGTGAAATAGCCTGCCATAGGATATCAAACAAAGGGTCAAAGTCAGCCGTCATCGGTTTGGCAGCGTGTCTTAACACGTGCATCAGCCCCAATCGGGTGATAAATCCCATAAACACATCTAATAAGGTTTTAAGCGAAACATTTTGATTAAGCTCCCCACGCTGCTGCCCATCCGACAACACTTGCAAAAAAGCTTCCATCAAATCCTTGTTTTCATAAATGGCAATATGTTGATAGTGGGAGACAGGAATCGCTGTAGAAAAAAACAATACCGCATCAGGATTGTGGTCAACAAAATCAAACATCACCCATAGCGTCTTACGCAGCCGGTCTTTGACACTATCAATACCGCTCAAATGGTCAATCATTCGAGCGGCTAGGCGACTAAGCACTCGATCTAGAATCACATAAATCAGCGTGTTTTTATCGCCAAAATATTTATACAAGGTCTGCAGTGACACGTTCGCGTGTTTTGCAATTGACTGCATAGTCACACTATCCGCAGCTGCCTCACTCTCACCACTGGCATACAGCGTAATCACACTTTTTTCGATTTTATCTAAGGTTGCAGGTCGTATCTGCGCAAGTAAGGTTAAATCACCCATTGTATTACTAGGACGTCCAAGCCTCATTGGCTTTTTCAACGCAGACATAACATCCTCTATTCAAATATTTAAAAAATAGTAATATATATTACCATATCTATAGATAATATTGTTCTCATTTTTTATCTTTGTTATTATAAAAACAGATATTAGCCGTATTATCTGCTTTTAAAGCATTTTTAGTTAAAATAATAACGGTAATATAAATTACCATTAAAATTTTAATTTAACATATTTGGTTATAAATACCCAAACAAATTTTTAAGGTAGTAATTAATATTACTATCACAACGGTTCAATTAATCTCTCAATAACCAACAAGGAATCAAGGATGATCAACCATTTTGAATCAAGCTGGATGAACGAAGAAGTCGCCATGCTAGAAGATACTGCCAAGAAGTTTTTTCAAACTTGGATCGATAAAGACATCGAGTGGCGAAAAAACGGCATGATGGATAAAGAAGCATGGCTTGAAGCAGGCTCGATGGGCTTTTTATGTGCATCGATGCCTGAAGAGTATGGCGGTGCCGGTGGCGACTTTCGTCATGAAGCGGCATTGATTTATGCCCAAGCCGATGCGGCCTTGAGCGGATTTGGTGGCTTTTTGCATTCAGGTATTGTGGCACCTTATATCTTGCATCATGGCAGTGAACAGCAAAAACAGCGTTGGTTACCAAAAATGGCAACGGGCGAATTGGTTGGTGCAATTGCGATGACCGAGCCAGGGACGGGGTCAGATTTGCAAGCTATCAAAACCTATGCCGTTAAAGACGGTGATGACTACATTTTAAATGGTTCTAAAACTTTTATCACCAATGGCCAGTTAGCCAACCTAATTATCGTCGCTTGTAAAACCGACCGTGAAAAAGGCGCTCAAGGGGTATCTCTCTTGGTGTTAGAAACCGATGGATTAGCAGGCTTTGAGCGGGGTCGCAACTTAGAGAAAATCGGTTTATCGTCACAAGATACCTCAGAGTTGTTCTTCAATAATGTGCGTGTCCCACAAAAAAACTTATTGGGCAGTGTTGAAGGCATGGGCTTTATTCAGTTGATGCAAGAGTTGCCACAAGAACGCTTAATCATTGCTTTGGCGGCGGCGGGGGCGATTAAGAAATCGATTGAGCTTACCATCGAATATACCAAAGAACGCCACGCCTTTAACAAGCCTGTGTGGTCATTTCAAAATACCCGATTTAAACTTGCCGAATGTAATGCGGACTACCTTGCCGTCAGGGCGATGTGTGATGCGGCACTCGAGGCCCATCTTAACAAAAAACTGACCGTACAACATGCCGCTCTATTAAAAGCCTTTACCACGGATAAACAAGCCAAAGTCACGGATGAATGCTTACAGCTATTTGGTGGCTATGGTTATATGCTGGAGTATCCGATTGCCCGATTATATGCTGATGCCCGAGTGCAAAAAATCTATGGCGGTACCAATGAAATCATGAAAGAGTTGGCGTCTCGTTTTATGTAACTCATCGTTTTATATGGCTGCGCCAATTTTTAGCTAGCCTAGATATTAGTATCAGATATTAGGATTAGCCATTAGCAATTGACAAATTTTAATCATGATTAAGGAAAATCAAATGAGTAATACCGCTTATATTTATGATGCTATCCGCACGCCGCGTGGCAAAGGCAAATCCGATGGCAGCTTGCACCAAGTCGCTCCAATTTGGTTAATCAGAGAACTGCTGACAAATTTACAGTCGCGCAATCAGTTGGACACGCAGTTGGTGGATGATGTGGTACTAGGTTGTGTCACCCCTGTTGGTGAGCAAGGCTCGGATATCGCCCGAATTGCGGTAATTGATGCCGGTTGGGCAGAATCGGTGGCAGGCGTTACCCTATCACGGTTTTGTGCATCAGGGTTAGAGTCGATTAATTTAGCCGCAAGCAAAATCATGTCGGGCATGGAAGATATGGTGGTGGCAGGTGGCGTGGAGTCTATGAGCCGTGTCAAAATGGGGTTAGACGGCGGGGCTTGGTACATGGACCCACGCGTCAATACCGCCACCGGCTTTGCCCCACAAGGCATCGGTGCTGATACGATTGCGACCTTAGAAGGCTTTAGTCGCAGTGATGTTGATGCCTATGCCACCGAGTCTCATCGCAGAGCCCAGCAGGCTTCTGAGCAAGGGTATTTTGCTAAATCAATTATTCCTGTTAAAGATATCAATGGTCTGATGATTTTAGACCATGACGAAACCATTCGCGCTGATACCAGCGTTGAACGCTTGGCAGAATTAAAGCCCTCGTTTGCCATGCCAGGAAAAATGGGCTTTGATAAAGTGGTCTTAGATAAGTATGCCACGATTGAAAAAATTAACCATGTGCACCATGCCGGTAACTCATCAGGTATCGTTGACGGGGCCGCGTTATGTCTGCTTGGTAGTCAATCAGCGGGACAAGCGGCGAATTTAAAACCCCGTGCCAAAGTCACGATGGCGGCAGTGGTGGGGTCAGAACCGACGATTATGCTAACAGGTCCGACACTGGCCGCAAGAAAAGCCTTAGCCCGGGCGAATATGCAGGTGTCTGATATTGACCTATGGGAAATTAACGAAGCGTTTGCAGCGGTGCCAATGAAAACGGCAAAAGATTTAGGGCTTAATATGGATATCGTGAATGTCAACGGTGGTGCGATTGCTATGGGACATCCATTAGGCGCAACAGGAGCAATTTTGATTAACACTTTGTTAGATGAATTGGAGCGTCGTGATTTGACCACTGGACTTGCGACCTTATGTGTCGGTGGCGGTATGGGTATTGCCACGATTATTGAACGTGTTTAAGTCGCCTATTTAATTGAATTAAAAAACTGAAGAAAAAAGGATGTTTCTATGACCAGTCTTACCAGCCAAGCGGCGAATCAATTGGCCAATTTTTCTGCCACTGACGACGATAATATTGTCATTTTGACCATTCAACAATCTCGCAAAATGAATGTGCTTAATGAGCATTTTAGCAATGATTTAGAAAAAATCGCTCAAAGTTTTATTGAAGACAAAGACAGCAAAGGGCTTATCATCACCAGCGATAAAGATAGCTTTATCGTGGGTGCCGATATCGACCAATTTGCCAATATCCAATCCCCCAAGCAAGCTTTTGATTTTGTGGAACATTTCAAAAAGGTGTTACGCAACCTTGAAACCTGCGGTAAACCTGTCGTCGCTGCATTAACAGGCACTGCCTTAGGTGGCGGGCTTGAAGTGGCGTTGGGCTGTCATTATCGCATTGCCGTTGACCAACCGAATGCCAAATATGGCCTGCCTGAAGTCAAATTGGGCTTGTTACCTGGGGGCGGTGGTACGCAGCGTTTAATGCGTCTTGTCGGTATGCAAAAAGCTATAGAACTGATGACCCAAGGCACTAAGCTTACCACCCACGCCGCTCATCAGCTTGGCATTATCGATGCGGTAGTTACTGATAAAACGTCACTGATTGAACAAGCCAAACAGTGGATTCATGAGCATCCAACCGCTCAGCAGCCTTGGGATGCTAAAGGCTTTAAAATCCCTCAAGGCAATGCCTTAACCCCGCAAAATGCCCAAATACTGAGCATTGCCCCTGCGATGGCGAATCAAAAATCGCATGGCAACTACCCTGCCATTACCCACATTTTATCCTGTGTGTTTGAAGGTAGCTTAGTGGATATCGATACAGGCCTGCAACTTGAGTCTCGCTATTTTGCCGCCTGTGCCATGTCACAAGTGTCAAAAAACCTGATTGGTACGCTTTGGCACCAACTCAACAGCATCAACAAGGGCCAATCTCGTCCAAAATCTATCCCGCCATACCAAACCAAAAAAGTCGGTGTGTTGGGCGCAGGGATGATGGGTGCAGGTATTGCCTATGTCTCTGCTAAGGCAGGCATTGACGTGGTATTGCTCGATACCACGATTGAAAATGCGGATAAAGGCAAAACGTATTCAGAAAACTTGCTGGATAAAGCGATTGCCAAAGGCAGAAGCAATGATAGCAAAAAACAATCGTTACTGGATAAAATTCAAACCACCACAGATTATGCAGATTTAGCGGATTGTGACTTGGTGATTGAAGCGGTGTTTGAAGACCGTGATATTAAAGCCAAGTGTACCCAGCAAACAGAAGCAGTCACCGCTAGCGATGCGATTTTTGCGTCAAATACCTCAACCTTGCCAATTACCGGTTTAGCCAAAGCGAGTGGCCGTCCTAAGCAATTTATCGGCTTACACTTTTTCTCACCTGTCGATAAAATGCCGCTTGTTGAAATCATTATGGGCGAGCAAACCGATGAAACTACGTTAGCCAAAGCCTTTGACTATGTATTACAAATTGGTAAAACGCCGATTGTGGTCAATGATAGCCGTGGTTTTTATACGTCTCGTGTGTTTGCCACCTATATCACCGAAGGGTCTGCCATGCTCTCTGAGGGCGTCCATCCCCAATTGATTGAGGTAGCTGGTATCAAATCGGGTATGCCAGTCGGACCGCTGGCACTGCAAGACGAGGTGTCTTTAGGTCTGATGCTGCATATTAATGAGCAAACCAAAAAAGACTTACAAAAAGAAGGCAAAGAAATGCCGCATCACCCCGCCGATAACGTGGTCGAACTGATGGGCAAAACCCACGGGCGTTTGGGTAAAAAAGTCGGCAAAGGGTTTTATGACTACCCAGAGGGAGGTGAAAAACAACTGTGGCCCGGGCTATCAAACTTATTCCCTGTCGCAGACACGCAGCCTACTCAGCAAGAGCTTATTGACCGCTTTATGTTTATCCAAGCCAATGAAACCGCTCGTTGTTATGAAGAAAACGTGATTAATTCAATCGCAGATGCCAATATCGGTTCTATCTTTGGCTGGGGATTTGCCCCGCATCATGGGGGTACCTTGCAGTTTATTAATGCCTATGGCGTTGATAATTTTGTCGCACGCAGTCAACAACTTGCCGAGCGTTATGGCGAGCGCTTTGCCCCTGCCCAAGTTTTAGTAGCTATGGCAAAGGCGCATAAGGAGTTTGTTAATGAATGACGCCATAGCTGCACTGGGTATAGCTGACTGCTTAACAGGGCTAAAAGTTATTGACTTATCACGCAACTTGCCGGGTCCATTTGCCACAAGACTGCTCGCTGATTTGGGGGCAGATGTGATCAAGTATGAACCCAAGTCAGGTGACCCTGCACGGGCATTAGGCAATTTGTTTGATGCTTTAAATCATGGCAAAGCTTGTCACAAAATGGACTTCAAACACCCCGATGATATTGCTAAGCTTAAAAGCGAAATTGCCACTGCTGATGTGATGATTGATAGTTTCCGCCCCAACGTATTAGAAGGCATGGGACTTTCGCCACAGGCACTGCTTGCGGACAACCCAAAGCTGGTGATTGTTTCCATCACTAGCTATGGTACGACGCCCAACTGGGCGGATAAAGCCGGGCACGATATCAACTTTATGGCAATGAGTGGCGTGCTTGACCAACTCAAAACCGCATCGGGTGAACAAGCCATGCCCAATGTTCAATTTGCCGACTTGGCTGGCGGGAGTGACACGGCGGTCATCGCTTTATTAGCGGCCGTTGTCAATGCCAAGCTAACTGGCAAAGGTCGCCATATCATCATCAGCATGACCCATAGTTTATACAACCATTTGGTGATGCCAAAAGCGACGGGGAAATTTGTCAAAGCATTAACACAGGTAACACCGACGCCTGAGCAGGATTTTTTAGGCGGCGTGCTGCCATGTTACCGGCTATATCAGACACAAGACGGTCGTTATATGGCAGTCGGCTCGCTTGAGCTAAAGTTTTGGCAAGGCTTGTGTCAAGCGTTAGACGTTAATGAACATGCGGCTAGCCATTGGCAAATGGGCGTACTGCCTACTCATCCGCAGAGCCAAGCCGCTGCCCAAGCGATTGCTAAAAAATTTGCATCGCGGCCACTTAGCCACTGGCAGGATTACTTTACCCAATTTGATGTGTGTGTGACACCTATTTTAACCTTGGCAGAAGCCGCCTGTCATGAACTATTTGCTAATCAAGATGAGTATGGTAATGTTAAGCCTTGGTGTGATAATGACTGCAACTAGGCTATTCATTTGCGTCACTATCAACTCAAGGCACAGTAATTGATAGCAATCAAAAAGCGCGGCAATACGCGCACCCTAATAGGCCCATGAAAAAAACCTTTCAAGGGCCTATTAGCCTATTTTCTAAGGACAGAAAAAGGATAACAACATGGAAAATTTTTGGACAAAATTTTATGACCCTGCCACCGCCGCACACATTCCCGCTTTAACAGATCAATCGTTAATAGAATTTTTTGATGATCGTTTAACGGCCTTTGCCTCACGAGAATTCACCAGCAATATAGAGCGAGCGATCAGCTACAAAGAAGTGGATAACGTCGCACGCCTTGTCAGCCGCTGGCTACAATCCCAATCCTTGGGCCCAAATGCCAGTGTCGCTATCATGCTGCCTAACGTACAAGCGTATTTACCGGTCATGATAGGTGCGATTCGCTCAGGGTATGTTTTGACGCCGATTAATCCGCTACATACAGCTCGTGAATTAGAGTTTCAGTTGATTGATGCCAATACCGAAGTTATTTTTATTTTAGAAAATTTTGCTCACACTTTACAAAAAATCATTGATAAAACCCCAGTGAAAAAAGTCGTGATTATCCGTTTAGGGGACTTGTTAGGATTAAAGGGTAAAATAGTCGATATCGCTGTAAAATATGTCAAGAAAATGGTAGAGCCTTACCAAATTGACCAAAAGTATCAGCCATTACGATTGGGTCAAGTGATGAAAATCGCTAAATCCATGCCTTACCAACAGCCATCCAAATCACTTGATGATGTTGCCTTTATCCAATACACCGGCGGCACCACTGGCAGACCCAAAGGCATCTTGCTGACCCATCGAAATATTTTGACAGCAGTTGAACAATACTATCAGTGGTTTTTGCCGGTACTCAACCAACAAAAAAATGTCGAACAAGTATTCCATAGTATCCTAGCGTTGCCGCTATATCATATCTTTGCGTTTATCTTTTCCATGTTAGGCATGAAATCTGGCATGCGCATGACCTTGGTGACCAACCCTAAAGACATTGCCAGTTTTATCAAAATATTATCTGCTAAGCCGTTTCACATTCTTCCTGGGGTTAATACCTTGTTTCAGGCATTAGTTAACCACCCCGATTTTAAAAGTGTCGATACCCGTCAACTAAAATTATCAATCGCGGGCGGTATGGCAGCCACCCCCGCCACGGCCAAGGCTTGGCTTGAGCTTACAGGCTGCCCCTTAATAGAAGGATGGGGCATGTCCGAAACTATCGGTGCAGGCACGTGTAACCCCCTCACCAATCATGAGTACACTGGCGATATTGGCCTACCTTTACCGAGTATCGATATCAAAATCTGTGATGATGTGGGCAATGAAGTGGCGTTAGGCGAAGTAGGTGAAATCTGTATCAAAGGTGATAATGTGACTATAGGTTATCATAACATTGACAACACCGATTATTTCTTACCTGAAGGCCATTTAAAGACAGGCGACATTGGGATGATGATGCAAAACGGGCATATCAAATTAATGGATCGCAAAAAAGATATGCTGATCGTCAGTGGCTTTAATGTCTATCCAACCGAAATTGAAGCGGTGCTGTTAAATCACCCGAAAGTCCAAGAATGTGCCGTGATTGGCGTTGAAGATGCGCTTCAAGGACAATCGGTTAAAGCCTATATTGTCAAATCAGATGACAGTTTGACGATAGATGAGCTTAAAGCCTTTAGTCATGAGCAATTAACCGGGTATAAACGACCACGTCAATATACGTTTATTGAGCAATTACCCAAAACCGCGGTTGGCAAAATTCAAAAGACTCAATTACGACTGATTGATCAATAGGGTTTTTTAAGCAACCCTATGATTATTAAACACATTTTTTCAGCCTAACCGACACGGTTTTAAAGGCAGGCATGCCTGATTTTTTATCAAAATCTGTCATCGCAATTAGTGGATTGGCTTCAGGGTAGTACATGGCTAGATTGCCTTTAGGGATATCATACAAAATGACTTGAAAGCCTGTGACTTTTCGCTCAATACCATCGCCGTATTCACTTTGGATAGTCACCTTATCACCTGCTTTTAAATCCAATCTATCAGCATCATCAGCATTCATAAAAATTACTTGCCGCGTGTCAAAAACGTTGCGATAGCGGTCATCCAACCCATAAATGGTGGTATTGAATTGGTCATGAGAACGGATACTGGTTAGTGTTAATAAATCATCGGGCTGAGCCGTCAATTTATCTGCATAAATCTCGGTTAACGGTGTAAAGAAAAAGGTGGCTTTACCAGATTGGGTCTGCCATTCATAACGGTTGGCAGGATGCGGTAGATGAAAGCCTTGTTTGGTATAGACTTTTTGGTTAAAGTTATCAAAGCCTTCAATGGCTTTAGCAATGTCATTACGAATTCGGTCGTAATCTTCTACATACCAAGCCCAACGAATCGGGCTATGCCTAAGTGTAGCCGCAGCGATACTTGCGATAATCTCAGTTTCAGCGCGCAATTTATGTGAAACAGGCTGACGCGCTCCTTGTGACAACACCACATTACACATGGAATCTTCAATACTAATGTATTGGTTATTGTCGCCTTGCTTATCAATTTCAGTTCGTCCTAAACAAGGTAAAATAATGGCTTCTTTACCATGAATCAAGTGGCTACGATTGAGCTTGGTCTGTATCTGTACCGTTAACTCACAGCCGCGAATACCCGCTTCTGTACGTGCTTTATCGGGGGTTGCCACTGCAAAATTGCCCGCTAGGCTCATAAATACTTTAACCTTGCCTTGTTGCATGGCTTCAAGGGTCTCTACAACGTTATAGCCATGCGCTCTAGGGGACTTAATGCCAAAAACTTTGTCGATTTGATCAAGTAGCTTATCTGAAGGCTTGTCCCATACACCCATGGTACGGTTACCTTGAACATTACTATGCCCACGAATCGGCGCAAGTCCCGTCCCTGTCTTGCCAATATGCCCCATAACCAAGGCTAAATTTGCCAATATATGCACATTGTCCGTACCATGACGATGCTGGGTGATGCCCATACACCATGTTAAAATAGGACGTTTACTCTCTCGATAAAGCTGGGCTAGTTGCTCAATTTGCTGCGCGTCTAACCCTGTAATATGATAAATGGTTTGCCAATCGGTCGCCCTTACCCCTGCAATCATTTCATCAAAGCCTACGGTCTGGGCTTGAATAAAGTCATGATCAAAAATAGCGGCTTTACCGTTATCCCGTGCCTCGCGATCCCAATTATCTAAATGCTTGAGTATGCCCGTCATTAACGCATAGTCTGAGCCAATGTTTAGCTGGAAAAAATAGTGACTAAGTGGCGTGCTACCATTTGTCAGCATTTGGCTTGGGCGTTTTGGATCTTGAAAACGGGTAAGTCCCCGCTCTTTAAGCGGATTAATCACAATGATTTTGCCACCACGCTCAGCGACATTTGCCAATGTTTCTAGCATACGTGGGTGATTGGTACCTGGATTATGCCCGAAACTCCACACGCTGTCACAATGCTCAAAGTCATCCATTATGATGGTTGCTTTACCTAAGCCGATACTATCTTTTAACCCCACACTGCTTGCTTCATGGCACATATTGGAGCAATCTGGCATATTGTTCGTGCCATAGCATTTGGTAAATAACTGATACAAAAACGACGCTTCATTACTGGCTCGACCAGAGGTATAAAAGACAGCTTCATTCGGGTCATCCAATCGATTGAGATGACTGGCAATCAACTGATAAGCAGCTTCCCATTCGATGGGTTCGTACTTATCAGTCGCCGCATTGTACTGCATAGGCTCAGTCAAGCGTCCTTGGTTTTCCAAGAAATAATCACTTTGCGCGAGCAGTTCAGTGATGGTATATTTGGCAAAAAAATCAGCCGTCACGGTTTTTTTGGTGGTTTCAAATGCCGTTGCTTTAGCCCCATTTTCACAAAAATTAATGGGCTTTTTTTTGCCGTTTGGAAATGCACAACTTGGGCACTTAGTGCCAAATGGCTGATTTAGGTCTAATAATGTGATTGGCGCACGGGTCAATGCCTGCTGCTTTCGCATATTACCTTGCACGGCTATCAACGCACCCCACCCCCCAGATGGCGTAATAAGCGCATCAAGTTTATTATCGGTTTGGTTCAAATCGGTGGTATGAGTCAAACCATGAGGAAGATTGACATAGTCAAAAATTTGATTCGTCAACGTATGGAAGGGTTGCATTAATCGCATGGCGTTTTCCAAAATATTTGAGGAGAGATAAATTATCTTAAAATAAACATTTGAAGGATATAAAGTCATAAACTGTAGTAATTTATCTACAAAAATTTATTAATAGCTAAACATCTTTTAAATATTAACTCACGCTAAAACTTAACCAGCATTTTTAATCCCGCTAGCAATAACACCAATGACAATAGCTGATTAAGACTTGGGTCTGTAAGGCGTTTACTACCGTAACTTGCGCCGATAAATCCTCCGACCAATACCACGCCAAGCCAAACTGGCAATTCGCTGGGTAATTTCGCCCCTGTCGACAATACGCCAATTAAGCCTGAAATTGAATTGACCCAAATAAAGGCTGCCGCCACGCCCGCCACAACTTTTGGACTTGCCCATCAACACCGATAAATAAAGTAGCGCTGAGATGAAAAATAGTACACCCCATATGACAGCGGTCATGACGACAAGTCCTTATTTTTAATTATTACTTTATCCATTATTAGATAACCAAAGGCTTTCGCGACCGTTCGCATAAAACTCTTGCTTCCAGACAGGAATATCCGCTTTGATGGCATCAAGTAGCCAGCGGCAGGCATCAAATGCTGGGTAACGATGCGCCGATACCGCGCCAATCCATACCGCCATATCCCCGATACTTAAGTCGCCGATACGGTGAATCGCAACGATTTTTTCAATAGCAAACTGGGCATAGGCTTGCTCGACCAATTTTTTGCCTTCATTGAGTGCCAGTTTTTCATAACCATAGTAAGTCAGCTTGGTCACTGGGCGAGCGTTATTATGATTGCGCACCCAACCTTCAAACGTTGCTAACGCACCACAACCATCATTCATTAAGGCTTGTTTTAGCCGCTTGTCGTCAATGGGTTTATCAAGTAAAGCGAAACCTTGAGCAATGGCAAAGTGATAAGCATCATCTTCGCTTAATGCAATGGTGGATGAGCCTTGATGTAAATTTGCCATTGATTTAACCGCCTGCCACAGGGGGGACAAAAGCGACGGTATCGCCGTCATGAATGGTTGATTGCCAGTGAGTGATTTCATGGTTGATGGCCACCGCAAGTTTGTTGGTGGCAAGGTTAAAGCCATATTGGTTATGTAAATATTGGTAAAGCTCAGTCAACGTATCGCCATCAAAGCGGATGGTTTCTGCATCTTTGCCTGCTTGTTCGGCAAGGCTGGCAAAGTATAAAATTTCTAAGGTCTTAGTGCTTGGCATAATCGGATTTGCCCCCTGTTTTTTGTAATAACTTGATGTCGCTGATGGTGATGTCATGCGATAACGTCTTGGTCATGTCATAAATGGTGAGACAGGCCACTGATACGGCGGTGAGGGCTTCCATTTCCACGCCTGTTTTATGGGTGACTTTGACGGTGGCGGTGACGATGATTGCATGATTGCTGTCATCGTATTCAAAGCCGATTTTGACACCGTCTAGCGGTAGTTGGTGGCAAAGTGGAATCAGCTCGTGGGTACGTTTGGCGGCCATGACCCCTGCAATGTGGGCGGTCTGAGTGATTGAGCCTTTACGTGTCTGTCCGTCTGCGGTTTTAATGGCTTGGTAAGTGTCGGGCGGAAAAATCACTTTGCCAGTAGCAGCTGCGGTACGTTTGGTAATGGTTTTGTCAGCGACATCCACCATGGCAATGTCGCCGTTTGCGTCTAAATGCGTAAGGCTTGGATGCGTTAATTTTTGGGTCATTGATTACTCTTTGGTAATTGTTTTAAAGCTAAATTAAATTCATCTAAAGTATTAAAATTCGCCAAGTTTACCCAATCGTCCAGCAAAGCAACCGTTTTTAGCTCTTTATCGTTTAAAAACTGCATCACTGAGCGCTTGTCTTTGTCCAAGTAATCCCTTAATTGTGGCAACAAATCCGTGCGATATAGCCCTAGCAAGGGATAATCCCTTTCCCCTTTAACATACATCACATCGGCACAAGCCAAGTATTGCAACCGTTCAAATACCCAATCCGCCCCAAGCAAACTATCACAACTTACCACCAATAAATAACTGTCTTGAGCGGTTAAATGTTGCATTGCAGACGCGATTGCCGATAACGCCCCTGCACCTTTGCCAGTTTTATCTGATTGAACATAATCATCAATGATTGTCACATCATTGTCTTGGGAGAAATTATCTTGAAAGAAATTGTCTTGGTAAAAATTGTCTTGGTAAAAATTTTTACCATTGTCAGCGACCATCACAGGCACATTCAAATTTTTGGCATGGCGAATATGAAAATCAATTAATCGCTCGCCATTTGGTAATTTTAATAATGCTTTGGGCGAACCCATGCGACTAGACTCACCCCCTGCCAAAACCACAATCCCTACCAAATCAATCATGGGATGGATTTTCACGCATCAAGTGCGGCACAAAATTGCATGGACGGGTGCGATTATCTAATTGCGCTTTGATAATGCCTTCCCACCCTGTTCGACATGCCCCTGATGAACCCGGTAAACAAAAAATCACGGTGTTATTGGCCATGCCAGCCACCGCACGAGATTGCAGGGTCGACATACCAATTTCATCTTTGGATAACGCTCGGAACATTTCACCAAACCCTTGTACGTCTTTATCAAATAAAGGCATAAGCGCCTCAGGGATTTGATCACGAATATAAAACCCCGTACCGCCTGTGGTGATGATGGCATGCACATCTGGGTCAGCAATCCACTGACTGACTTTGGCACGGATTTGATAAATATCATCAGTGGTCAAAGCACGCTCAGCAAGCTTATGGCCTGCTTGTGTCAAACTATCGACAAGGTATTGACCTGAGGTATCTTGCGCTAGGGTGCGAGTGTCCGACACGGTCAAGACAGCAATGTTGAGTGCTATAAAAGGCTTTTCGGGTTTACTCATTGGGTTTTCCTTATTTTCTATAGGTTTTCTATAGATTTTCTATAGGCAATTTGACTATTACTCTATCTCATACGTTTTTTATACAATTTTTCTTGCCAATTCACATCCAGACAATCAATTGCTGTCCATTGATTGACAATAGCCATCGAGATAGGTTGTTTTTGATTGGCAAGTTGCCAAAGTGTGGCTAAATCGGCAAATGGATAGGGTCGCTCAACCAAGTAGACTGGTAGCCCAACGGATAAATTACCATCTTGTACCACTTGCAAATACCACCCTGCCATGCCTTGATGGTGAATGCAATTTACTAAGGTATCAAAAAAAATACTAGTCATAATTAGGGATCAGCACAGAATGCGGAGAAAATAGTACGCTAAGGAAATTAGTCGAGTATTTTTAAAATTGATAATGGGTGAAATGTCTATAAAACGACCGTACTGTGCGCATTGTGCCGAACCTTTCTTTATAAAAAATAAATCTCATCAGTCAGTGCCGATATTTCGTCTTTATCATGGCTAACATACAGAATAGGAATTTGCGTAGTAGTGATGATTTGTTGAAAAAACGGCAAAATCTCTTGCTTATGAATACTATCTAAGGCGGATAACGGCTCATCAAGAAGCAGTAATTGCGGAGAATATAGCAAAGCCCGCCCCAAAGCTACTCGCTGTTTTTCACCACCTGATAGCTTGGTTGGCATTCGATGAGTCAAATGCTCAAGTTTTAACAAGTCGATAATTTCATCAATTTGAAACCGCCGATTTTCTGGTGAGATATTACGATAGCCGAACAATAAATTTTCCATGACAGATTTGTGGGGAAAAATTTGAGCATCTTGGAACACCAAACCCACTCGTCGTTGCTGAGTCGATAGATTGATTTTCTTTTGGCTGTCAAACCATGTCTGACCATTGATGATGATTTTACCCTGTTTGGGTGTATTAATTCCCGCGATACTGTGCAAAATACTGGTTTTACCCGAACCCGACACACCAAATAATCCCATAACTTGCTTGGTTGATTGTAGGTTTGCTAACAACTGAAATTTACCCAAGCTTAGTAAAAAATCACAATCAAAAACAAGCGGTTGGGTAATATTTGTCATAATAATATTCGTTTAAGGTAGAATTTATTGTAAGGTGAAAAGCTAAGCCAGTTTGCGTTTCCTATAACGCCCATACCATTGCGACAACCACAATGCCATAAATGCAATACCAACCGATAAGACCAACAAGCGCATAATTTGGGAATCACTATCAGGCTGTTGTAATAGACTGTAAATAGCAAGCGGTAGTGTCCGAGTTTCGCCCTCAATATTACCGACAAAAGTAATGGTCGCCCCAAATTCCCCCAAACTGCGACAAAACGATAAAATAGCCCCGATCACAATCCCCGCACCCGACAGCGGTAAGGTCACTTGGAAAAACGTCCGCAAACGACTTGCACCCAGTGTCATGGCAGTTATTTCTAGGCGTTTATCGACCAACTCAATTGCCAAACGAACTGACTGTACCATGAGTGGAAAACCCATAACTGCCGATGCCAAGACCGCACCTTTCCAGTTAAAAGCAAGCTCAAAACCCATTCTTGTTAGGTATTTGCCAATTAAGCCTTCATTGCCAAATAGCACAAGCAAGATATACCCTGGTACAACTGGCGGCAATACAAGCGGTAAAAATACCAAAGTTTCAAATAACGATTTACCCCAAAAATCCTTACGAGCGAGCAACCACCCCATGCCAATGGCAGGGACAAGGTTAATCAGCAGGCTAAAACTTGCCACTTGGCAAGATAGCTTAATCACTTCAATTTCTTCTGGCGTCAAATTGGGGGCTAACATAGTTATTTGATTGCTTATTGCAGCCCATTAAAGCCATATTTTTTATAAATCGCTTTGGCAGGAGCAGATTGTAAGAACTGGTAATAGCGCTGTGCCTCCGCGTTTTTCTTAACCATAGCAATAGGATAAACAATCGGTGTATGCGTAGTCAGTGGGAACACACCAATAATTTGTACATTTTTGGCCACCGCTGCATCGGTTGCATACACGACACCAAGCTGACATTCCCCACGATTAACAAAGTTTAACGCCGCACGTACGTCTTCGGTTTCAACGAGACGTGGTTTGAGCGTATCCCACCAGCCAAGATTGGTCATGGCTTGTTTCGCATATTTGCCGACTGGTACACTTGAGGTATTACCTGTACACCATTTGCCCGTGAATGCTCCACCCATATTAAAGGATTTTTCCATTCTAATTGGTGTGGTAATAGGTTTTGATTTTGGTGTGATTAAAACCAAACGGTTGCCTAAAATATTTTTGTAAGTGCCACCGATGATTTTATTTTTTTTGCTTAAATAATCCATCCAAGCGGTATCTGCTGAGATAAATATATCTGCCCCTGCCCCTTGTTCGATTTGTTTGGCAAGGGTTGAGGAGGCAGCATAAGAGGTTTTTACTTTGGTTTTGTATTGTTCTGTATAGAGTTTATTGATATCGTTAATGGCATTGGTCATGCTGGCAGCAGCATAAATAGTGATATCAGCATTGGCGATTTGGTTAACACCAATGGCAAGGGCTGCTAAAACCAGGGTTTTTGCGACAAATTTCATGCGATTTTCCTCTCTTATATCCAATATTAATCTTTTTTTACACCCAAGATAATGTGCGATGATTTAATTAAAACAATACTTGGTATGCTTGCAGCCAAACAAATAGTAATAATACCGAGTAAGGATTTTAAGTTTTTCATTATTCATCCTAAATCTTTAATTAAATTTCCGATTAATTTGATACAACAAACATATAGCTAATATAATAAATCTTGGCTTATAAATCATGGATATCAAAATGAAAAATTTTTTAATTTGTAGTTTGAGTGTTTTATTTGCATGTAATGCCTTTGCTGACTCGTACTGGAATCATAATGGTTCAATTATGCGTTTAAGTAGCAGTGGCAATCATAGAATATTCTCATATGAAATTCCATCAAATAAAATGCTTAAAACAGGCGTTTCAAAAGGTATAATACTCCCAGAAAACTAGACCAAAAAATCGTAGTAAATAACTGAAGTTACGCAAAAGGCTATTTTTTAAAATTTTGACCACAAGATATTGTACTTTTAAGTGATTTAGAACCACAAAATACTATTGGTCTGCGTAACTTCAGTAAATAAGATAGAATAACCTTTAGAAAAGAGGTCTATCTAATGACAAAAGTTCGTAAGCGTCATAATGCTGAATTTAAAAGTAAAGTTGCCTTTGAAGCAATTAAAGAGCAAAAGGCTGATGCTAACAATCTATTGTTAACTGCAACGGTTATGAATACCCTACAGCTTGAAGACTGGCTAGTAAGTATGTCGCATATGTCAGAAGTTATTTAGCCAAAACCACTACGGGAAAATGTTATCGAAAGGCTTAAAAATGCGTTAGCTTATTATCAATGAGTGTTAGCGTTAGTTAGTATCCGTACTAAACAAAAACAGGTAATGCACGGTAAACCGCAACAGTGACGAAAACTGCCAAGTCGAATTATTGCCAACGGATTGCTTACGGGCAATCCCGATTTCATAATCAAAAGATGTTTTACTTGGAACAAGATGGAATTTAGGTTCTTCATTTTGCTCGTGATAGCTCTGAAGTAGCGTGGTTAACTTACTATAAATCACACTATCGGATTTTTGATACTTGATAAGCCATTTCTCAGCGGGCAGTAATGTTAAGGCAATGGGTAAAAATTCAACCAATTCTGCATAAGACAGTGGTAAGGCAGGCTGTCTGGTGCTGAGTTTTTGAATTCCCATTGTCAGTAACTTTTGATAGCCTAAATCCTTCTGGGTAACCAATTGACGCAAATTTAGCATCAGTGCTTGGCGCAACTTTTTTTCATCATCGTGAAAAACCGCTATTGGTGATAATTGGTTTGGCTCAATAGTAAAACGCGGTTGTTTTTTTCTTGTTTTTAAATTTGCTATTATTTTTGCTCTAGCTATTAGATGTTGAGCAATACCATCATCAATAGAACTTTGCTGGATAATTTGGCTAAAGTTTGCATCCAAATCTTGCTTATAAATCACATCGGCTTTGGCAAGTAAAGTTAATACCTGATTGACGCTATATTGATGAAAAGCAAAGGTCAAAAAGTCTTGATTCGCGAGATCGTCTTTTTCATCAAACATTGAACCCAACATGGGCAATGGTTGTTGCTCCCCTACTCGCTGCCAACTATCTTTGATAGCTTTTCGCTTGTCCAATATTAAACGATTGAGCAAAGGTTGCAGAGTTTTTAAATTCACACTATCACCCTCAAATTGATAGCCATTTTTGCCCAGTTTACGCCTATCAAAACCTGTGATGTTTTTGAAAGTGGCTAAAGGAATGATAATATCTGCTTGCGTGATTTTATCTGTCGCCATCAACATAGCCGTATGAATATAATACTGAAAAGTGCGTTGTGGGCTGATATGCGCAACAAAACTGGCAATCGCGTGCCACTTGTCTTGAGCATCATGGACACCTAATAATTCGCTATGCAGACGTTGTCGTTGTTCATCTGTCTGCTGCGTTAATAATCTAGCGAGCGTTGGGGTGGCATTAAGTGATAATGCCAAATTGGTGGCGGTGCAATGTCGTAATCCGTGAAGCGTAATTTCTTGCGTTGCCCCAATGTCTGCCAACACTTGCTCTAGCAGATTGTTGGGTAAAGAATCGCCAATGCCTTGTATGCTATCAGCAAAAACAAAAATTAACTGATTCAATTTATCGGGTTTACTCAGCTTAAAAAAATCACTCACAAAATTGAGTTCATCTTGGGTCAAAACCGCAAAAATCGGCACCCGCCGAATTGAACCCTCAGTTTTGATAGAGCGATGTTCATTGGGACGAATCAGCAACGAAGGATGCGGCGAAGATAACAGTTCTATATCTGAGAATTTTAGCCCAAGCAGTTCCTTTTTTCGCATACCTGTTCTGAAAGCGAGAATATAAAACACCCGAACCATCATGCCATCAAGTCCTTGGGTATTCAGGGTCAATTGCTCTAAGAAAGCCAAATACTGGTGGACTGAGAGCAGTTGAGCTCTTACCTTTAGCTTACTCTCTGCTTGTTCAATGGTGACTTTTGTGAGCCCAAAATTTGTTTCAGCAAAGTTATGTAAGCTCTGTAATCGCCGAGCAGCATAGGTGATATCTTGGTTACCTAATATACTTTTTTTATAATCGAGCATTTCATCATACGTTTCAGTAAAGTCTTCATCCGTCCAGCTATCAATGGGCTGAAAATTGGTAAAATAAATCCATTCATAGCCGATGGTGCTTAGGTATTGTAGAATTGACTGATAATTGGCAGATTGCCGCTTTACAAAATCAGCAATCCACGCGATCAAAATTCGTTCACTTAAACTGATGCCAACATGATGCAGTGATTGTAAGCGGTATAAAATATATTCTTCTTTTGTTGGTTTTTTATTGAGTGTTTCGATAAACTGGGGACGATATTTTTTATCCATAACTTTATCGAAAATATTGTGAATATCTTTGACCAAGTCTGATCGTCTCACCTTTTCTTTATAACCTGCCTTTGTAGCATCAAGCGACTTTGTGCTTTGAATATCAAGCTTGGCTAGTATCATCAAATCGTAATTGGCATCCAATTTTTTCGACGCTGGATTAGCAGATAACAAGTTTTCAAAATCAGCCTTTATCAGTCCCGTGGTACGATGTCTTCCTTGCATAACACCCACCAAGGCTTGGTCAATATCAACGCCGTCAAGCATTTCCCAATGATAACAGGCATTTTTTAAGAGCCAACTAAGCGTGATTTTTTTAAGACCTAATTGATTGGTGATAGGCGTAAGACCTGTTAATAACAACTCATTGACATTAATGGCTTTAGGATATGTCTGACCACTTTGTTTATAACGATATAGCCAACACAGACTCATCGCATCAAGCATAATTTGCTGGGTGTTAAATAGCGTTTCATTCTCAAATTCATTACCGTAGTGTTTTGAAGGGTAACGTATGCTCAATAACAATCGATAATCATCAAACACTAAGAAATCATCAATTTTTTGACAAGCTTTTAGCAAGCTAGTCAGCCAAGCTTGCAGCAGCGTGGCATCATTAATGCCGCCGTAGATAATGCCACTAAAAATCAGCCAACTTAAGCTTTCTTCTGTTGAAAAATCATCATGTGTCTGCCAATGGTGATGGACAGCTTTAATGATTTTGCGCAGCTGCTTGCCATTGGTGACATAACTATCAGTATAGCTAAGGGGATTTTCCTTGGGCTCAACGTCAATCGGTGGCGATGGCACCCGATAATGATATTCTTCAATAATCTGGGTATTTTGATAAGTGATAAACTGGGTTAAATGGCGATGTGCCGACAGATAAGTTTTTTTATTATCATTGTAATACTGATTGATAAAGCCTTGCGCAGACAGTAAGAATTGCTCAAAGCCTAATTTTGAGATAGGAATAGCGATACGCCATAGGCGGGTAAAATCTTTGCTAAACTGTCGATTAAGTGAATGATAGGTAGCAAAGCATGGATTAGGACAAGGATGAAAAATTTGTTTGGCAAAAAAACGATTGACGTATTTATCTGCCTTGGCCCATTTTCGATGCCCTGCGTTATCTTGCTGTTGTTGTCGCCATAGCGATGAGAGTTTGAGAAATAACACTGATTTTCTATGTTGCCGAAGGGCAAAGTAAGTTAGTGGTTGGCTTGAGAATTTACTTGTAGCAGCTTGATTACGATTTGTGTCACTATGATTGACAGGCGCAAAATCCGCAATGAGTTGCTTGGGAAATTTTAAAATCATGGTAAGTTATTTTTCTTTTAATTGATGAAGTTGCTGTTCAAGAAAGTGAATACTGTTATCTAATGCCAAGTCTGTAGCGATATGTTCAAAGGTATGGCGAACATCATGGACTTGTTTTTTTGAGGTTGAAGAAAATTTACCAAGGGCTTCTTGTTGGTTTTTCTCATGCCCTATCACGGTGTTTATCAGATGTATCGACACTTGCCGTTTTTCTAATTGAGTGCGAACAAAATGCCGTGTCCAGTAAACATCAAGCTTAATAAAATCCTGTAAAAATGCATTCATATCGCCCCGTTTGATGGCGTGTAATTTATCAAATTTTTCGGAGAGTAAATTGAGCAAGGTAATATCGGCATCGTCAAACGTGACTCGATGTAATCTTGCTGTGATAGCAGGGTTATCAAGGGATTGGGTGCGTAAAATAGCAAGGATTTTTTGGTAGATGACCAAATGGTTAATTAGCGTGTCGCATAAAGGTATCAAGCGGTGATTTTGCACTTTCTTATTGGGTTTATCTTTTACCATTATCCAGCCAACTTCCAAATCGATATCTCTCACCGCACCCAGTGCATTGTTAGGACGAATGCCTGTCAATACACAAAACACCAGCCAGACATAGCAGCTTAATCGATTAAATAGTGGCTCAAAATCATTGGTACTAGCAATCCAATTTTGTACTTCTTCAAGCAATGATTTCACGCTGTCTAACGTTAATGCAAATGCTGAACCGACATTTGCATCGGTTCGCCGATTAGAATAGTCAAACACTAAATGATTCTGCGTATTAAGCTGCTGTAGTGCTTTAATGTAGTGTTTGACGATTTCACTGTTAGCATGACTGCTATAGTACATAGCAGGTGCGTCAGGGGCGGGCATACGGCAAACTAGTTCGGCAATATGTCCATGACTACCAGCCAAATACCTTGTCAATAGGGTCGCCAGTGCCATCTCAATGCGGTTAATGGATAAGTACGGCAGTTCGAGTGATTCCCGTAACACCTTTAAATAGTCAGCAATTTCATTAATTTTGTTTTGGCTAATATCCGCTTCGATATTTGGCAAGTTGTCAGAATTGGCTAAATGATGTACCAATGCGACAGGCAATGGCAAACTGACTTTATCGCTATTATTTTCAAAAACTAAATGGGACTGTTCAATTTTTCTGGGCGTAATACCCAGATGGTAGCTAAGTGTCACTTGGGTTTTCTGGATGATAAATAAAGAACTGGTCGCTATAAATAATGGCTGAATCAACGTTTTAATAGGCATTGCCGTAATAAAACTCAGTAATAACAATTTAGCGGCATTTTTATGAGCCACTGATAAATCTCTCGCTTGATTAACTAACGCATCAAAAGCCAGGCGGTTAAACAAGACTTGATATCCCCACTGTGATAAAGCATGTGTGTCCGTATTAAAACGAAAATCTCGCCGAGAAATATACAGTTGCTGTAAGGTCAACTCAACCGATTGCAGTGGCGGATTATGAGCAATACTGGCACTAGGACGATCTTGATAAGTTAAAAACTGCTGAGCATTTTCGACAGCTTCTTCAAATGTAATATTGGTTTGGGCATTACTGTCAATGTTAGGTAGTAAAAATTGTGTCTGTATATCAGGGGTAGTGTTTTCTAAATCTCGGTCAAATGGTGGCTTATCCCAACGATAATCATAGCTCAAAGGTAGTTGAAAAATAGGTTCTACGACTACTTGAGAAGATTGTGACGGCGTGCTGTTCCTATCTCTGAGTGCTTGAAATTCTTTGATGGCTTGCTGCTGATTTTGCTCATGTTGCTCATCATCACGCTCAATTTTAGCTCTTTGCCGTTTACCCTTATAAAAGCTTAATTGAATGGCTTTGGCAATGTAATGCAATTGACGAGAACGTTTTTCTCCAACTTTAGCATCATTGAGAATTAACATTTGATGAAGATAGTTATCAGCTGTTTGCTTTAGTCGTGAAGTGAATTCCTCAATGGCGGAGCTTGTATTCTCAAAGTCAATTTTATCCAGAGGTTCGGATTGTAGTACCTGCCAAATCCACTGATAATTCGGTGAGTTGGAGAAAATCGCCAATTTGATACGCAAAATAATGGTTCTATAATAACTCTTCAAACCTACGATTTTGAGCCGAACAGCAATAAGCAAAATCAGTAGCAACCATTGTTTTTTTAGCTGATTTTTTTTGGTTGTTTCTCCCAATCTCAAATAGTGCAGCAAAACTATCAGTTGTAATAAAGGCGGATAAGCATCTAGTTGTTTCTTTTGAAAGCCTTCAAAGGTTGACTGAAACACAGGCAACTCTGATAGTAATGGCTCATCAATAAGCTTTGATAGATCAATGTGTTCAATGGTGACATAGTTGTTTAGCTCAATAACCAATTTAACCAAACTAGACTGCAAATTAGCAAGGATATCGTCATCTGGAAAATGATTACTTTTATTAATTGATTTTTCTTCGCTAAACAGCATTTCAATTGCTGTGATGATTTGGTCAGCCTTGATAGCTATCAAACCGTCTTGGTTTTCGATAGCATTGTTGGGGTTAGCTCCGATGCCAATTGAGGTTGTGATATCATCATTATTTGGCATCACTTTTTTCCTTGCCGTTATAAGCGGTGGCAATTGACATACCTAACAGCGGATAAAATTTGCTTTGGGTAAGCTTAGGACGACCAACAATTGATTGCCACTGTTCTTTGGTTAATAGAGATGCAATCTGCCGTCTAAGTCGTTCAAGTTCATCATCAAAATTGAGCAATTTTTTCTGCCGAGCGATAAGTTCGATGGTTTCAAAAAAGATCATCCCTGCATCTAGCTGCTCATCATCAAGAGTTAAAACAGTTAATGGACGAACCAGCTGCGAGCTAGCAAAGTTATTGTTCAAAATAGCGAATAAGACAGTGAAGTTATTCAAAAAAAGATTTTGCTCCGCCGATTTTTGTAAAAATATTGGCTGGTGAATGGCGCGACTAATTTCTAGCTCTAATTGAGTCTCTGCTATTGTTTGAAAAATTTGGCGTTGAATGTCATACCATTGCTTTAGTTCGTCTGCATGGCTCGAAGTTAGTTTTTGTAAATGAATCAATGTCGGATTTGATAGTTTAATAGTCATAGTCTTGTTAGATTAAAAAATTTTTAAAAAAATATTTTAGTTGATTCTAACAAAGTATAAGATTTTGAGAATAAGTGGGGGTAAACTTTGCGACATTATATGTCGTTTTGTTTCTCCCTATTTGATTGATAAGCTAGACTGAAAATCATTTTTTAAAAAAGCAGACTTCGTTGGGTTCACTTAAAAAAGTTGAAACAATGACTTAATTTTTAAGATAAAAAAATACCGCCTAATTAGGCGATATTTTTGTAGAGCATATTTAAAATGGACAATCATCATCTTCTATATTTACTAAAAAACTGTGTAAATTGATCACACCCCTTTGCTTAAATATTTTGCAGTCGTCACACTGCCAGCTCATAAAATCATTTGGATTAGGTAGTTTACATGGATTATTTAACTCATACATTTTCCCGCATGTGTCACAACGGATATAAGAATCGAAAGCTTTTACCATCGATAGTCTCGTGATAAGCTCTTCAGAAGTGACATCATAATGATGGCATATATGTTTAATATGCCATTCAAGCGAAAATGGATGTTGGCTTGGATAATTAAAAGGTTGCCAATAATCCTGGCACATTTTTAATGAATAGCCATTTAGCATATTATTTGTCAGTAATCGTACACGCATTTTAATGAACCTCTTCTATAAACTCTGAAAAATTGGCGTAAAATAGTCGACGAATCTGACGATATCTTTCAAAATCCGTTTCATCACTATCAATTAATGGCAACTGTTGCTGTACCCAAACCATTAGCGCTTTATGTGATTTGTATTTTTGTTCATTGAGCCATTCAGACAGCTTATCGTCATTAGCAATACCATACTCAGTAATCAACTTTCTTGCCAAATCACAGGCAGTTTGGCTGACAAAATTCAAATTATTATGCGGTTTAATCGTTTGACGCAATTTTTCATAATCAATAACCAACACGACTATTCTCCTTGCTCTTTATTTTGACTACTTGCTATCAAAGCTTCAAAGGCACTGCCATCACGGCGTGTCATATTCGGTACATAGCGGCTATAAACTTTAAACAACATGGTAGTATTGGCGTGACCCATCTGCCTTGCGATCCATTCTGGCGCCTCCCCTGCCGCAAGCCATAGCGTTGCAGCCGTATGGCGGGTTTGGTAGGCATTACGGGCTTTTAACCCTAACAGTCGAAGCGTGGGATGCCACACTTTACGATTGACATTGTGATAATCGAGTGGCTCTCCTTCTCGATTGCAAAACACGAATTTTGAGCGACCATGTGTGACTTTGTACTGCGCTTGTAGCGCTTCATAAACCCAAGGTGACATAGCAATATCTCGATTGGATTCTTGGGTTTTGGGCTTACCAATTACGCCTTTGACATACGCTTGGCGAACACGGATTTCACGGCGGTCAAAATCCACATACTCCCACGTTAGTCCATCAATTTCGCTGGTTCGCATGCCGGTGAAAAACCTTACGGTGTAATAGTTTTTATAGTCTTTACGCACGCCATTGATAAATTTCCAAACCTCTTCAATGGTGAATGGCTCAATATCAGGCTTATCAAGTTTTAAAACCTTGATATCCTCATAAGGATTTTCAAATTTATAGCGTTTTGCCGCTTCTTGCAGTATCATACGCAAAGTGGTCATTATCGAATTAATTCTGGCTGCTGACAGATGCTTGTTAGCTGTTCCGTAGGTCACTTTGCCGAGAGAAGTACGGAACGCTAACACATCTGCCCTTGTGATAGCGATAACACTGCGTTTGCCAAAATGTGGCACCAGATACTTATCCAAAATATCTTTGATTTTGCCGATGTAGCTTGCTCGCCATTCAATTTGCTTTTCTTCAAACCAAGTTTCAGCAAAGTCCTTAAATACGGGCGTGTCAGATTGAAAACTTTGCACACGCTCTTTGACTGCCATCAGTTCAATGCCTTTCTCACTTTTTGGGAAGTATTTGAGATAATCAAATAGTCCAAGGGTGATTTCTGCTTCCATTTTTTGGATGATTTTTTCCAGTTTTTTTCGATTTTCGGGCGTGTCGATTAGGTTGGTTGTTTCTCGACAGCGTTTATTCAAAAAGCGAAAATCAACAACAAGTTTATCGTAGCGCTTTCTAATTGAAGCCATTTATTTTCTCCCGTTTTATTGTAAAGCCATTGCATTAATGGTACCCAACAAGGTGTTACGCATATCTTTTTCAATTTGTTCCCATATATATAAGATTTTACGACCACCAAATGGACGAATATAATGCACTCCTTCAATGAGCACATTATCCTTAAGGGTCACACGAATTGTGCGTGGCGTATACTTAATGCGTTCAGAAAGCTCTTCTGTTGTCAGATATGTTTGTGTCATAATAACCTCTTAAGAAATGAAATTTATTATATATCGAATAACAAAATTGTTTTATGAAACTATTTTGTTATTCGATAGAAGTACTTTAATGCAAAATGTAGTTCAATGCAAGTACTTTTTAAGTCAATTAAGGTTTTTTATATGATAAAAAGTAATTTACCGGTACTTTTGGCAGAAAGACGTTTGAAAGTGGCTGATTTAATTCGAATGACAGACATCAGTAAATCAACGATGCACAAGATTTATAACGATCAAACCACACGAATTGATTTTGAAACGATTGATAAAATCTGCGAAGCACTTGATGTGCAGGTGGGAGATTTGTTCCAATATGAACCTAATAAAACAGGTAGTTAAATTGTTGGATAAGTCAGATAGTGAATTTATTTTTAGTAATTTATGAATAGGCTATTATTTTTTTGCTAGTTACTAATGAGGCTGATAGATTTAGAGCGTTAAAACTTAAAGCCACATTTTTTTAAGAAAGGTAAGTAATCAGCGATTTTTTTAGCATCTTTTTGTAGTTCATTAGATAAGCGATTGATAAACTCATTCATAGATTCACCCGAACGAGCAAATTTACCCCCAAAGTTATTGTCATTGGCTAGTAATTTAGCAAATTTATTAGCTTGAATGGGTGTAAGCGTTTTCATCTGCTGAATTGAAGCTGTTGCACCACTATTGGCTGATTCAAATTTTGATTTAACAGACTTAATAGCGATTTCAAAGTGGCTAATACTCCGTCCCGTTTTTGTGGTTCTAAGTGTTAATTTGAACTCGCCTTGTTTATTGATTTGTTCAATAGCAGGTTCAAGTACACGGCGCTTAAATTCTGAAATTTGTGGGTATTTGTCTGCGACACCGAAAAATTCTTTCCATTCAAACACGCTCATGGCAGGGACTTTTCTGATAGCTTGCCATTTTTTCACTAATTCATATAGACGTTTACTGCTACAGCCTGTAAATTCAATGGTTTTAACATAATCATATTTTGTGTAGGCCTCATTGGTTCTTTCAATCAAAAATGCTAATGGGTCAGAAAAGTGCAGAATAATATAGCCAAGTTGGTCTTGATAAGAAATTCCCTGTAGCCAATTGTATTCGGCTCGTAACGTCGTAAAATGAGAATGATTTGGCTTGATGACAGTTAGCTTATCTTCTTCTTTTTCAGTGTGACGAGTTAAGTCAAGATATAGGGTAAATTTAAGTTTCTTATTGCCTAAGGTATTCGCAGCTTCTTTGAGAGTTTGGTACGCATAGTTATCACTCACATTATTAGCCGCCGCAAACTCTTTAGCACTAATCATCACCTGTTTACCACCTGTTTTTTCTTTGTGCAGTTTATTGACTGCAAGCGTCATCAAATCATGTTCGGCAAAAGTCAAATCATAACCCGCCTCAATTAAAGTATTGGATTTGGTTATCATAATTTGGCTATTACCTCTGCCATAAAAGTTTAGCTCAGACACGTTTTTACTCAACACAATAAAATTGGTTAAATTATAAAAACGCTAAAAATTTCGCTCAAAATATAATGTACCTTAATGTACATGACTTACAGAAGCATAACAAAAATCCATGATGGTTGAAAATTTTGTCTTAACCAAGAATTTGTACATTAAAGGTAAGAATCTGTACAGGTAAGGGTAAGAATCTGTACAACTCATTCCAATAATTTGTACAGATTAAGGTAGCAATCTGTACACATTTAAACGCTGAAATGCAGTGATATGGCGATATAGTGAATTATCTATAACTCTTATAATATTGATAACTCTTAAATCAAGATTTTTTTGATAATTAAAATCCATAACAACCAAATTTTAACAATTGACTAAATAAACACCTCAATATAAGTTATGAGATTAAGTTTTTTCTAAACGTCACTACTTGTCGTTTTACTATAATTACCCTATTGCATTCATGAACATGGTTTGACAGACTAAAGAAAAATCAACTTATGTCATCTCTATCATGTCAAACGCCAATCCCTATACCGACAATAGCTTTACGTCTTCTGACTTAAAGACCATCCTGCACTCCAAACGTGCCAATATCTACTACCTACAATACTGCCGCGTCATGCAAAAAGATGGGCGTGTATTGTATCTTACTGAAGCCGAAAAAGAGAATCTTTATTACAACATTCCGATTGCCAACACCACTTGTATATTATTGGGCACAGGGACATCAATTACCCAAGCTGCCATGCGGATGCTGTCGCAAGCGGGGGTATTGGTCGGGTTTTGCGGCGGCGGTGGTACGCCTTTGTTTATGGGAACCGAAATCGAATGGATGACGCCGCAGTCAGAATATCGCCCGACTGAATATGTACAAGGCTGGCTATCGTGGTGGTGGGAGGATGGCAAACGCTTGCAAGCCGCCAAACACATTCAATTTGCGCGATTGGCATTTTTGCAAAACATTTGGAGTCGCGATCAAGATTTTCGGCAAATGGGTTTTGACAGTAGAAGTGACGCTGTGACGAACTTAATTGAACGCTATCGCGCTGATATTCCTAAGCAAACTGAAGTTATGCACTTATTACAGCTTGAAGCGCGTATGACTAAAGAATTGTATAAGTTAGCGTCAATTCATACCGATAATGCAGGCTTTAGCCGTGAGCATGATGGGATGGATAAAGCCAATAGCTTCTTGAATCACGGTAATTATTTGGCGTACGGACTCGGGGCAACCACTGCTTGGGTACTGGGTATTCCGCATGGTTTTGCGGTCATGCACGGTAAGACACGGCGTGGGGCATTGGTGTTTGATATTGCGGACATCGTTAAAGATGCAATTGTGCTGCCGCTTGCCTTTATTTGTGCCAAAGAAAATACCAGTGAGCAGGAATTTCGCCAAGAATGTCTGAATTATTTTACCACTTATAAAACCTTGGATGTGATGTTCGATACGGTGAAAGATTTGGCATTAAAAAAGGACTTTTAAAAATTATAAACTTATGAAAATCAATGGATTGGAAAAATTAATTTATGCTAGTGACGTTTATTTCGCAATGTGAAAAAAAGGCGTTAAACCGTACCCGCCGTATTTTGGATGCGTTTGCCAATCGTATTGGCGATAACGTATGGCAAACCGCCATTACCGAAGATGGGCTGGACACTGTCAAAAAGTTATTACGTCAATCGGCAACCAAATCTACCGCCGTGAGTTGCCATCGGGTAAGGACACGGCAACGCAGTGAACTGGTGTGGGTGGTGGGGCGTAAAGACGCATTCAACAACTTAGGCTTTGTGCCTGTCAACTGGACAACAAAGGAAGTATTTATGGATTTGCCAATCGAAACAAAAAACATTCTAGCCAACACGCATGGTCAGCCACTAAGTCACCATTTATTTGCGGTAGGTTATTTGGCATACCAAATTATAAACAAACTAAAAATAGACAGTCCAAATTTGGCAAAATCAGCTTTTATCGCTGGCATTTTGCACGATTTGGGCAAAATTGACCCACAATTTCAACAATGGATAACCAAAAAATCTGCCAGTCCAAAATTTAAAGTCGCCAACGAAGATGAACCAGAAGATATCAAATTGCTTGATGATGGGGTACATATCGATAGCACGGTAAAAGGCTTGGGAAAATTTACCTTTGAAACCCATCCAAGGCATCATGAATTATCTTGGTTATTGGCTGCTTCCTTGCTAAAAGATGAAAAAAATTTGAACACCACTCAGCTAGCCCAAATCTATCACGGTATCTACTGGCATCACACGCGGCCTTACCGAAAAGAAGATAAATACTTCAGTAAAGCAGAAGGTATTGATAAGCTCTTTATCAAGTCATTAACTAATACGCATATTGATAAAGTAATTAACCAACTCGTAGCCGTTCTCAAAGATTTTAAAGTAATTGCTGAAAATTTTCAGTCAGAAGATTTTGATTTTGCCAATTTATTTCCAACTTTGTCATATCCTTACCAATTAACTAAAAATGATTTGCCATTGTATAAGAATTATAATGACTTATCCGATGAAGTGGCGGAATTTGTCAAAGATATCAAACCCAATGCATTACACAATTTGGTACGAATGGCAGTGATTAATGCTGACCGTATCGTCTCAAAAATACCGAGCGAAGATTTAGCCGAATATCTAGCAGAAGGTTCACTGGTGCATGCCTTAAACAATATTCTGCAAGAAGATACCAATTTAAAAATAGAAATTGACCGCTGTATTCAAGGCTTTAATCAAAGTTATCCTAATAGTGAACGTAATCAAAGCCAAAATGCTGCTTCAAGTCAATTAGCTGAACTGACAGAAATTGCTGAATTTGATGGTCGCGATAATGTTGCCGTATTACAAGGTCCTGCTGGCTGCGGTAAAACCAAAATCGCCCTTCAATGGGCAGCCAAAACCAATGTCCAAAAAATCGTGTGGGTATGCCCACGCGTGCAAGTATGTTTGGGTATTTTGCAAGATTTAACCCAAGCAGACTATTTACCAAACAGCAAAATCGAAATTTTCACAGGCGAATACAAGAAAATTTTGACGAATGGACAGCGTTTTGAAGATATCGAAGAAACGGCTGTTGATGATTATTTTAGTGGCGATATTGTCATTACCACAATTGACCAAGTAGTGAATAACATTATTTCCCATCAAAAAATTGACGGCATGATGAGATTTATGCACGCTCATGTGGTTTTCGATGAATTTCATGAATTAATTCCAATGCCTGCATTTAATTTGCTTTTTGCTGAACTTATCGAAGCCAAAAAAATGAGAAAACACCAAGCTAATACCCTGCTTGTCTCAGCAACACCCCATGATTTTTACGTCAAAAATATTCTACAACTTGATGAGACCGATATTGTCCGAGTGGATAGTTTCAATAACGCAGATTATCAAATCGAGTTTAAAGATTATGATGATCAAAATGGTGAAGTCAGTCCTTTAATTATCGATAAAGTGATTGATAATAACGTAACCTTCGTCATTACCAATACCGCCCAAGAAGCCCAACTTGGCTTTTTACTCAATCAAAATGATGAGCATGCTATTTTGTTGCATTCAAAATACACCAAACAGGACAAAGCTGAATGGTTTGATAAGGTGTATAAGTGCTTTAAGCAAAATGGCAACGGCAACTTCCAAATATTACGCAGCGGACCGATTGTGCAAGCATCACTTAATATTAGCTGTGAGCGAATGTTTACCGATATGACCAGTCCCGAAAACTGGCTACAACGTCTGGGGCGACTTGACCGTTTTGACAGCAATAATTCTTTAAATATCTATACTACTGTATTACCAAAATCAGCTGAAACAGGCAAACAATCGAGTAGTAAAGCCAAATTCTTGGCAAATATGAATGTATGGCACAGTAGCGTAGCATGGCTTAATTTTGTCAAAAATTATATTGCAGAAAAGGGCGATATCGTCAAAATCAATGATTTATACCAAATTTATCAAGCCTTTTATGCCGATGAAAAATGCCAAGAAAAAGTTAGAGAAGACTTGAATAAATCGCTCAAAGAAAGTGTCAAATTGATTAATGACAAAATTATTGACCCCATCAGTATACCAAGCCGTAAAAAACAAAAAGATGGCGTTGCCAAAATCGCCAATGTGTCGTTGCGTGGCGATAACCGCTTTGTGCAAATGGCGGTGTGTGAAGTGGATAGCGAGTTAAAACCCAATTTTATTGAAGAATATGCCTATCCAGAAGATACCGACCATAGCAAAATCACAATAGGATTGACTGAAAGTACCAACCGTATTCAAGGCGGGCGATTTGAGATGCGTGATAGCAATAAAGATTTGGTGACTTTCATGCATAAAAAACATCACAACATCATGGCAGGCAAGTATCCAAATGAGACTTTCAAAGCCACGCGCTTTGATTGGGAATTATTAAAACTGGCTCGCTCACCCGAGTTTCCAATTTATCTAAGTTATACCACCAAGGATTTAGAGCCGATTGGCGGTGAGCGTGAACGTCATGGATATGCGATGTATTATGTCAAAACGGCAAAACAGCCAGTCGGTATGATGTCGATTGATAAATTGAAAAACCCACAATCGATAGAAAGTGGGCTTGAAGAAGAGAGTAATTAGTTTTTTAATGTGATTGGGATAGCACAATAAATTTATCCTTAATTCAAAATGCATAAGTCGCTAGGAGAAAATTATGGAAAAAGTAACAGGTATCAAAAGTGTGGATTTTAAAATCAAAGCATTCGGACACGGCGTAGTCAACTGGAATGGTCCAACTACTTTGAGTAGCGAAGGTCGTACTGTTGATAATCATACTTTGCCAAAATTGCGTGGCTATACCAATTTAACAGGCAAAATCAAAGACGAAACAGGCTATAAATATAAAAAAGAAGCGACCGATATCAATTTTAAAGAAACACCACTTTATATTAGCCAAAACTGTATTCGTCATCATTTATTCCGTGAGCAAGCTTTCGATTTACATTTTGCAGGTGAAAAATCGCTTGATAAAGTACTGGCTTCTATCACAGGCTTGGTGCGTGGGTACGTTGTTCCAGCTAGCCAATGCAAACGCACTAGCCCTCTATTAATTGAAGATTTTGTAGACCAACTTGGCAATGGAAACTTTGAGCAATTTGGTCAAGCAGGCGAACGTGATAGCTCATCATTCTTTTCAAAAACTACATTTGGTGACACTGAATATATCTCTTATGGCTCGATTAGCATTGAGCAGCTTGAATTTATTTCTTTGGATAACAAGTTTGACCGTTGTGCAATGGTGATTAAAGATAATCAAGGTGAGGCAGTCGCCCAACAAGTACAAAGTTTTATCCAGTCACTTGCCCCAAATCGTAATCCTAAAGCTACTTTCCACTCAAATTATGTGCGTAAAGGTACAATTTATGAACAAGGGGAAGTCGGGATTTTGCTTGATCAAGAAGCAATTGATATTTTGGTGCACACCACTCTAGAAATGATTCGTAATTTGTCAATCCGCCAAGCCAAAGGCTATATGTATGTGGATAGCTTGGAGGTGGATTATAACGACAGTAATAAGATGATGCGCATCAAACGTAACCCAGATGAAGTATCTAGTCAACCAAATGGCAATTATGCGGTATATTTTGAAGCCAAGCCTGCTCAATAAGGAGGCGTTATGCGTATTATTATTGAATACGAATCATCATGGCGAAATTCCTTTTTGGACGGTAGTAATGATGAAAAATTACCGAGTAAAGGGCGTAACTTTGTTGCGTCCATGACGAAACTCAAAAAGCCCGAAAACTATTTTCAACGTGAAGTGACCAAAAATACCGTGATGGGTATTTTAAGCCGTCTGATTGGCGATCAACGTAAACTTTACCAAGCTCGTGCAAGTGAGGATTATTACTTTGCTGATAAAGAACAATTGATTGCATTTGAAGATAAGCCCAAAGTCATCAATCGTGAAATTGCTTATATTCGCAATATGAAAGGCAGCACTGACCAAAATTCTTTTACAGGTATGATTAAGGTCAATGACCCAATTTTTTTATCGAATTATTCTGAAGAATTTTGGGGTGTATTGGCACTCGATATCGAACAGCTTTGTGAATTTATCTTTAGCGATAAATTGGTTAAAGAATTTGAAATTGATGCACCTATTTCACTTGACCCAGCATCGATTTTAAATCGTCTTGAAATTATTGGCAAATCCAAGCCTGTCGAGGCTGACGGTGTTCTTAAACAAGCATCAGATAAACTAGCCAGTTTGTTTGATAAATATAAACCACTTAACACCAAAGGTTTACAGTTGATTTTGCCAATGTACTGCTCTGCTTTGTATTTGCAAATGCAACGCCTTGAGCAACGTTATGACATGACCACTGCCAAATCAAAAATGGGGGGTATTAGTGGAATTTCTAATAACGGCTTTACCCCAAAAGACTTTATGAGAGCCTATACAACAGGTAAAAGTAAATTAATTTATGGCAACCCCTATGTCCGTGAAGAATTTGTCAAAGGTGAAGGTAAGATTAACCATAATCTGACCAAAGCCAATGGTCAACTTGAAATCACATTGAATATTAATATTGAGCAAGCCAAAGAATTAAAGCAGATGATTGACAACGCAGGCGTTTCTAGCTTTTATTTAGGTAAAAAAGGCTTGGCTTATGTATCCGATATTCGTTTACGCTAAGGAAATATTATGAAGTACTATCAAGAACTCACGCTAATCGCTGATGATATGCCTTTTTTTGAACTATGGAGTAAGATTTTCACCCAAGTCCACATCGCACTTGCCGATGTCAAAAACAACCACAGTATTGACAGCATTGGGGTCAATTTTCCCAATTATCAATATACCGAAAAACAGGGGAAAACCTTCGCCACTTTAGGACACAAATTACGCATTTTTGCCCCAAGTGAGCAGGCGTTGCAAACGCTGAATTTGGATAAATGGCTAGCGCGTTTGATAGATTATGTACATATTAAACGTATCCAGCCTGTACCCGAATTGCATGGGCATGTGGTGGTGAGACGTTACCGCTACAAGAATTTTGACAAAAAAGTGGCGGAGTTTGCCAACTTTAAGGGCATCAGTGATCAAGAAGCGTTGGCGCATTGTCTTGCCCATAAGCGTGCTATCAAACACTACCCTTTTATCACCCTAAAAAGTCAAACCACCCAAAATGACTACAAACTGGCAATTTGGCAAGAAGTGGCGAAGGATGAAAAAAGTGGCAGCTTGAATACCTATGGGATGAATAATCAATTAGATGCGGTAACCGTTCCCCACTGGTAATCAACCTTGCCGACAAACTATAAGGGTGAATAACCCTTATTTTTGACTCAATAAAAATAGGTATAAATTTCAATCAGTTATATCCAGGCAAAAAATGTAGGGTAAAAAGGGTATTTTTACTTGGTAAGCCTTGCTATAACTGCTTTTTTTGGGATAAAATTCTTATTCACCGCCACACAGGCGGCTTAGAAAAAAGTTATAGCCACCAAAATTCCAACCAGCAGATTCACCGCCACACAGGCGGCTTAGAAATAGTTTGTCGTCAATGTGATTATCAGAGTAATATTCACCGCCACACAGGCGGCTTAGAAAAATCTGATTAATTCAGGTGGGCAATGTGGGTTATTCACCGCCACACAGGCGGCTTAGAAATTAAATTTTAATAGATAACTATTGACAAAGTCATTCACCGCCACACAGGCGGCTTAGAAAAATATGTGCCATTGACATTGACGTGCTAGATGATTCACCGCCACACAGGCGGCTTAGAAATTTAGCGGCGGCGGTGTTGCCAGCGCAGACGAATTCACCGCCACACAGGCGGCTTAGAAAATTAGATGTATATCGCCTTCAACATACTTTCTATTCACCGCCACACAGGCGGCTTAGAAACTCTTAGGCAAGCTCACCTTTGCCATGCTTTGATTCACCGCCACACAGGCGGCTTAGAAAATTTTGGATGCCGATGAATACGTTTTGTGAGCATTCACCGCCACACAGGCGGCTTAGAAAGTATGTCAGCTCTGCCCTGCATCGCAATCTGCATTCACCGCCACACAGGCGGCTTAGAAAGTATTAAGATTATCAATTCGACTGGCTAACGCATTCACCGCCACACAGGCGGCTTAGAAAATCCTTGTTGGCCGATAAATCACGCACATACCATTCACCGCCACACAGGCGGCTTAGAAACAATGCGTACGCAAATCTCATGCAGACATTTGATTCACCGCCACACAGGCGGCTTAGAAAAATACAGATTGTCGGTGTCGCGGTTTTCACTTATTCACCGCCACACAGGCGGCTTAGAAAAATCACTGTTAACGGTGAAACTTACGAACCTCATTCACCGCCACACAGGCGGCTTAGAAAAAAGCAATGTAAACAATGCTACCCCAGTGCAAATTCACCGCCACACAGGCGGCTTAGAAAAGTATCAATCAAATCACGGACGATTTCTAAACATTCACCGCCACACAGGCGGCTTAGAAATGCAATAGCGTTTTTGTCCTTGCCCTCATCCGATTCACCGCCACACAGGCGGCTTAGAAAAAATGCCTTTTTCTAAATCTATCTCTGCCCATATTCACCGCCACACAGGCGGCTTAGAAAGTATTCTTTTTCCCACTGGTAACGCTCGATGGATTCACCGCCACACAGGCGGCTTAGAAAATATAACTTGAGCGATTCCGCTGACTTTTTGAATTCACCGCCACACAGGCGGCTTAGAAAATCGTATTTGAGATTATCAATGAATGTTTTAGATTCACCGCCACACAGGCGGCTTAGAAATTTCTTAAGCTATCTCAATCACACGTCTTTCGATTCACCGCCACACAGGCGGCTTAGAAATAAAAACTAAGGCTGGCTCGATTGGTTATCAATATTCACCGCCACACAGGCGGCTTAGAAAACTATCAGGCAACTCAAACTGCACAGGGCTAAATTCACCGCCACACAGGCGGCTTAGAAAGTTAAATATGCCGTCAAACTTCATAACAGTGAATTCACCGCCACACAGGCGGCTTAGAAAATATCAATGTCGATACTGGCTGTTTGCCATAGATTCACCGCCACACAGGCGGCTTAGAAAAGAGTTTAACCCCTACTACCTTCGTGACGGTGATTCACCGCCACACAGGCGGCTTAGAAAGATAGCACAATCAGCACCGCAGCGCCCTTCTCATTCACCGCCACACAGGCGGCTTAGAAAATGATTTATCCCCTTATAGGTTAGTTACTAAGATTCACCGCCACACAGGCGGCTTAGAAAATCTATCGCATCGTGACAATCACCACAAGCAAATTCACCGCCACACAGGCGGCTTAGAAATGTGGCGTTTGTGCATATTCTTTCCTAGCTTGATTCACCGCCACACAGGCGGCTTAGAAAGTATGATTCTTGGCTGCGATATTCAATCGTTTTATTCACCGCCACACAGGCGGCTTAGAAATACGAGATATCGCTATCACATTGCTTGTGATTATTCACCGCCACACAGGCGGCTTAGAAAGATTGAGCCAATCCGAAAACACGCGCACTACTATTCACCGCCACACAGGCGGCTTAGAAATATAAACTCGAGCACATCAGCAAAGTATGGGCATTCACCGCCACACAGGCGGCTTAGAAAGTAAATAATTATCGTGTTCTCGCTCGTTGTACATTCACCGCCACACAGGCGGCTTAGAAATTCTTCACAATCATATTTTTTTGCTTCATCTCATTCACCGCCACACAGGCGGCTTAGAAATGCTTTGTTGAATTTAGCGGTTGCAAGGTCAAATTCACCGCCACACAGGCGGCTTAGAAAACGAAAAGCAAACGCTTTGATAGCTTTTTTGTATTCACCGCCACACAGGCGGCTTAGAAAGTCTGAGTATTCAGTAGTAACCACGTCATCGCATTCACCGCCACACAGGCGGCTTAGAAATTGGCAAACAAAGCAATAAATTTATAATGCGGATTCACCGCCACACAGGCGGCTTAGAAATATCGCAAAACCTCTGATTATGGCTATCGTGGATTCACCGCCACACAGGCGGCTTAGAAAAAAGTACGCGATAATTTTGTCTATCTCAGCTTATTCACCGCCACACAGGCGGCTTAGAAAAAAAGCGCAAAGATGATGGTAAGCCTAGCCTTATTCACCGCCACACAGGCGGCTTAGAAATGTATACCAATCAATAGGTGTAACCCCACCAAATTCACCGCCACACAGGCGGCTTAGAAATGCTTTTGGGATTGGTAATGGCGCAGGGTTGTATTCACCGCCACACAGGCGGCTTAGAAAACTAACGCCAGTCAAACCAAGGCGTAATTTTGATTCACCGCCACACAGGCGGCTTAGAAATTTTGAGATAAACTCGCAATGACAGCTAATTAATTCACCGCCACACAGGCGGCTTAGAAAGTGCGATTTTTTCTCTCAGACAGAGTAGCCGAATTCACCGCCACACAGGCGGCTTAGAAAATTTAGCAACTCAAAGTAGGCGATATAGCCAAATTCACCGCCACACAGGCGGCTTAGAAATTGCTAGATACTTTGAGAAATGAACGTGATAGATTCACCGCCACACAGGCGGCTTAGAAAGCAATCAACACTACAGCAAACCTGTGACCTGTATTCACCGCCACACAGGCGGCTTAGAAAACTATTAAGGCTGTCTTGCGGAAAGCGCATATATTCACCGCCACACAGGCGGCTTAGAAAATTAACTGCTCACCAATCAGTGTGCGTGCCTGATTCACCGCCACACAGGCGGCTTAGAAAACTTGAGCAGCATCCACGGTATCATTAAGGTTATTCACCGCCACACAGGCGGCTTAGAAAAATATTGACCGCATCTTCTGCGGCGCCCGCAAATTCACCGCCACACAGGCGGCTTAGAAATAATGGGCATAGTCCAGCTTCTTGTGTTATGTATTCACCGCCACACAGGCGGCTTAGAAATTGTTCTAGGTCTTTATTGTCACGAATCCCGAATTCACCGCCACACAGGCGGCTTAGAAAAAAAGCGCAAAGATGATGGTAAGCCTAGCCTTATTCACCGCCACACAGGCGGCTTAGAAATGTATACCAATCAATAGGTGTAACCCCACCAAATTCACCGCCACACAGGCGGCTTAGAAACAAAGCCCACACAATGAGAGTCTGCACCCAGCATTCACCGCCACACAGGCGGCTTAGAAATATTGCAGAATCTATAGATTTGCTATAGAATTATTCACCGCCACACAGGCGGCTTAGAAAAACGCCAACGACTTTACCGCCCACGCTATCGAATTCACCGCCACACAGGCGGCTTAGAAAAAAGCAGATTTTAACCCACGAGTCCACATTAAATTCACCGCCACACAGGCGGCTTAGAAAACTACTTCATCGTCTGGTTTATCTACAATGCTATTCACCGCCACACAGGCGGCTTAGAAATATGGCAAGGCTGACTGGATTAACGGTAATGCATTCACCGCCACACAGGCGGCTTAGAAAATAATCGCCTTGGTAAATTTATTGAGTTTGCCATTCACCGCCACACAGGCGGCTTAGAAATGCTTTTGGGATTGGTAATGGCGCAGGGTTGTATTCACCGCCACACAGGCGGCTTAGAAAACTATTGCTAGAAAATCGTATCTGCTCATGAGATTCACCGCCACACAGGCGGCTTAGAAAACTATCAAGCAGGATGTTAAGACAGCAACAACATTCACCGCCACACAGGCGGCTTAGAAATTTGTACGCATTAGCAATGCGTTTTTCGTATTATTCACCGCCACACAGGCGGCTTAGAAAACTGGTTAATGCCTTGGCTTGTTTTTCGGTTAATTCACCGCCACACAGGCGGCTTAGAAAAA
>NZ_DAMAAE010000007.1:0-76431 GCF_031986685.1 Moraxella sp. CTOTU47915 | reverse complement strand
AATGCCTTGGCTTGTTTTTCGGTTAATTCACCGCCACACAGGCGGCTTAGAAAAATAGCAATATTTTCTGCGCGGTATATGTTGCATTCACCGCCACACAGGCGGCTTAGAAAAGTATGCTGCAAGGTGTTGGTGCGAATTTTGGATTCACCGCCACACAGGCGGCTTAGAAATTGCAACAGTTTAAGCGGTGAAGCCTTAATTTCTTCCCCGCCACATAGGCGGCTTAGAAAATTGACGGTGACTATCACTAGCGGCTCACTGCCTTCCCCGCCACATAGGCGGCTTAGAAAATTTCTCGCTAGTTGCTACTGACAACTTAGCGCTTCACCGCCACATAGGCGGCTTAGAAAGCCTGAAGCGTAAAATCCGCCAATCTCGCGCTCTTCACCGCCACATAGGCGGCTTAGAAACACCACTTACGTCTTGATGAAGCTGTGCGCATCTTCACCGCCACACAGGCGGCTTAGAAAACTATCAAGCAGGATGTTAAGACAGCAACAACATTCACCGCCACACAGGCGGCTTAGAAAAAGCAATCGCACGATCTAGTTTATCGCCTTGAATTCACCGCCACACAGGCGGCTTAGAAAAAACACAAAGATGCTTGGTCAAAAAGTCGGTGATTCACCGCCACACAGGCGGCTTAGAAATGCAACCTTAACCCTTGGGGCTATGTCTGCTCATTCACCGCCACACAGGCGGCTTAGAAATTAATAGCCGCCATTTGCTCCTCGTGCTTTGCATTCACCGCCACATAGGCGGCTGATTCTTAATTAGTAAAACAGTGAAGTTTATTTATTTTTACTAAAGTGACCAAAAACAAGTGGGTGTGAAATTAAAAGTCTTAAAAAAATGCGTGGTCACCAAATGGTCACCTTTTGGTCACCATTCAATTTCTGTAGTAAAAAAGGTGTCCAAAAACACAAAAGTGGTCAAAATTTCAATCCTCGAAAAACCACGTAAACCCTTGATATCACTGCAATAAAAAAACCCCAATCAATCGACTGGGGCTTTTGGAATATGGTAGGCATAATCTGACTCGAACAGACGACCCCCACCATGTCAAGGTGGTGCTCTAACCAACTGAGCTATATGCCTAAAAGGGTCTAACAATCTACTTGCGTAAGTAGGAGTGCCATTTTACCAAAAAATTTTGCTTTTGCAAGTGGTTTTAATTTTTCGCTTCAATTTTTATTGCGCCATCTTTAGCTAAGTTTTCGTTAAGGTTAGCTTGTTTTAATACACTCAGCCACTCGGATATATCTCAGTATCAACCTTATCCCGTGACCTGACAACCTTATCAAAAACTTAGGATGGCATTATGAAAAAATCATTAATCACCTCAGGCTTATTGGCACTCACTATGTTATCAGCCAGCAGCGCATTTGCCGAAGCCAACTGCCAAGCGCACCCAAAAAACGAACAAATCCCGCAAGCCGATTTTCAAAAAGCGTTAGAAAAACATGGCTTTACTATCAAAAAATTCAAAACTGATGGCAACTGCTTTGAGATGTATGGCAAAAGCAAAGGTGGTAAAAAAGTCGAAATGTACTTTGACACCAAAGATGGCAAAATCGTTAAATCAGAAATCGACTAATAAATAAGCAAACCGTCCAACCAACGCAATTTGAGGTAGGTTTGCCAATGTTATGCCTTCACACGGCTAACTTAGCCGTGTTGATAGTTTAGACAATGGAAAATAGCAATGTTACCACAACCACAATCTGCACAAACCGTCAAAGTCTGGGATATTTGGGTGCGTATCACTCACTGGGCAGTCGCTGCGGGTATTTTTGCCAACCTTATCGTCACTGAAGGTGGTAGTGATGTGCATGAGTACATGGGCTACGCCGTCGTGGCGCTTGTAGTGTTTCGTTTGATTTGGGGATTGGTGGGTAGTCAATACGCCAGATTTAGTAATTTTTTCCCTACCCCAACCCGCATTCGCGAGCATATGACCGACATCAAGCAGCATAATTTTCAAGGTCATTTGGGTCACAATCCATTGGGTGCGCTGATGATGTTTGCGCTGTGGGGCGTTATTATCGCACTGGGTGTCACAGGCTATTTGCAAACCACCGACCAATTTTGGGGAGACGATAGCATCCAAGCGATTCACGAATTTTTAGCCAACAGTCTTTGGGTGCTAGTACCTTTACATGTGGCAGCCGCGATTATAATGGGAAGACTACAACAGCAAAACTTGGTAAAATCGATGATAACGGGTGAAAAAACCGTTCAATAAATACCTTTGCTAAAAAATAAGATAAAACCCACGGAAGACCCTCATGACCCGAATTTTACTGATTGAAGATGATGCCACCATTGCCGATGGCATTGTCAAAGGTTTGAGCCAACAAAACATGATGGTGGATTGGTTTGCTGATGCCAAACTCGGTGAAATGGCAATCCATGAAGGGGTGTTTGATGCCGTGTTATTGGATTTGACCTTGCCACGTGGCGATGGGATGACCATTTTAGCCAATTGGCGACAGCAAAAGATTGACACGCCTGTCTTGATTATTACGGCACGCGATGCCATTGCCAACCGCGTGGCAGGTCTCAATGCTGGGGCAGACGATTATTTGGTCAAACCGTTTGCCTTAGATGAAGTGGTTGCCCGTTTGCAGGCTTTGATTCGCCGTAGCCAAGGGCGCAGTCAGACTGAAATTCGCTATGGGGATGTCAGCTATTTGCCACAGCAGCAGCAAGTTTTTTATCAAGGCAAATGGGTGGATTTGACTGCCAAAGAAATCACCGTCCTTGAGCAGTTTATCAGCTATCCCAATTTGGTGCATAGCCGTGCCAGCCTTGAGGATAAGCTATACGGTTGGCAGCAAGATATCGAAAGCAACGCGATTGAAGTACATATTCACAACCTGCGAAAAAAACTCGGCAATGATTTTATCCTCACTCGGCGTGGTATTGGCTATTATCTCAATCCTGCGTTGCAGCGCCCTGAATGATTCGCCCTATACCCCGCTTTAAGCTGTTACCACCATGACCCCTCCCACCCAAAAAGCTTATAGTATCCAAAGGCAGCTACTCAATTCCCTGCTCATCGGACTACCGATTATTTGGCTATCGATTACCCTCATATCGGTATGGCGGCTTTCGCACGAAATCAACGAAATCAATGACACCCAAATCACCCAATTAGCCCGCTATCTGATTGGTATCTCACAAGACGGTAAACTTCATCTCGCCAACCCTGCCAATGAGCCTAAAATTTTAAATCTTGAAAATGGCTTGTTATCAGGCGATTTAGGGGATGCAGAAGAAGACTATATGGGTTTTGCGATTTGGGATCAAAACGGTAAATTACTGATGGCTGATAAAGATGGTCAGCATTTTACTTTTTTGCCCAAACAACATGGGTTTTTGGAAAACACCAGTGCCTATCAAGAACTCAATCCCTTTAGTCACTCGTGGCGCCTGTTTTATGCGCATGACGACGCCACCAACCATCTCATCGCCATCGGGCAAAACCTTAATTCGCGTCAAGAGATTATCTATAAATCATTAACCATTCAACTCGTTCCCTCGCTGATTGGGGTGCTGCTATTGATTATGCTGACATGGCTGTCAGTGCGGCGTGGCTTTGTTCCGCTTAAACGGATTAGTGACTTGTTGAGCACTCGCAGCCCTGAAGATAAAACCCCTTTATCGGTTGATACACCATTGGAAATTCAACCCCTGCTAAACGCGCTTAATGGGTTATTTGATAAAATCGCGGATACCCTTGAGCGTGAAAAACGCTTTACCGCGGATGCCTCTCATGAATTACGCAGCCCGCTCACCGCCATCAAGCTACAGACCGATGTACTACAACAAACCATCTTGCAAGCCAATTTAACCGATAGCCAAACCGATGCTCTCCTGAGTCACTGCCGACAAATCAGTCACAGTAATGATCGCGCCAATCGACTGGTCGAACAGTTGCTCATTTTGGCAAAACTAGCACCGCAGCAAGGGCTCGACCCGCAGACCTTTGCACCGATTGATTGGATAGCCCTATCCAATGACATCCTCTCAGAAGTCAACCGCCGTGCCCGCGAAAAAAACAGCCAATTGCGCCGTGACGTGTTAGTGGATGCCAAAGCTATCTTACCTTTGACAGGTAACGCCACTTTAATCGGTATTTTGCTGCGTAACCTATTGGACAATGCCATTCGCTATAGCCCTGACCATACCACGATTCGGTTAGTGTTAGATAGCGATGTGATTACAGTTATCGACAATGGCAATGGGGTTGCACCTATCGACCTTGCTCGGCTATCAGAGCGGTTTTTTCGTCCCGCAGGTCAAGCTGAGATTGGTAGTGGCTTGGGTCTGTCGATTGTGCGCCGTATCGCTGAGCTGCATGGTTTGCAAATTACCATGCAGAACCTAGAACACAATGGGCAGATTTGCGGTTTTCAAGTCAGTCTCTTTAAGCGCTGACGTGCCAATTGCTGAAGTTTAACTGACCAACAACAGGGGGCATTTAAAAAAGGATACATAGCGTATCCTTTTTGTGGGAGTAAACTAAAAAAATTAGTACACGTTGGGCACATACATATCTTCAGCGATAGGCTCACGCTGGTAGTTATCGTGATGCTCGCGTTCTGGCAATACCACATTATCCCGTTGTATTTCTTGGTAGGGAATTTGTGAGAGCAGATGGTTGATGCAGTTTAGCCGCGCTTTTTTCTTATCATCACCCTCAACCACCCACCAACGGGCTTCTGGAATATGGGTGCGTTCAAACATCACTTCCTTGGCTTTGGTATAATCTTCCCAGCGGCGACGCGATTCTAAATCCATCGGTGAGAGTTTCCACTGTTTGAGCGGGTCATAAATACGGCTCATGAAACGTGATTCTTGCTCGTCATCTGAAATAGAAAACCAATATTTGATTAAGCGAATCCCCGAGCGCACCAACATACGCTCAAATTCTGGCACTGACTCAAAAAACTCTTCGTATTGCGCGTCAGTACAAAACCCCATCACTCGCTCAACCCCAGCGCGGTTGTACCAACTGCGGTCAAATAGCACAATCTCCCCCGCCGCTGGCAGGTGCGCGACATAGCGCTGAAAATACCATTGGGTTTTTTCTCGGTCATTAGGTGCAGGCAGGGCGGCCACACGGCAGACACGCGGATTGAGCCGTTGGGTGATACGTTTGATAGCGCCGCCTTTACCCGCTGAGTCGCGACCTTCAAAGATGACAACGATGCGCTCACCGGTTGCTACTACCCAATCTTGCAATTTGATCAATTCTTTTTGCAGACGAATCAATTCATTGAAATAAATATGGCGAGCGATTTTTTGGCTGTCGGTTAACGGCTGCCCGTCATACCGTAAATCTTGGATGTAGTCGTCCATTTCGGACTCAATCTCTTCATCATAGCTGTCAATCAAGTCGTCATGCATTTGTTGACGCAGTCTATCATTGGTTTTGAGGGTTTCATCATTTAAAAAATGTGATTGGGGTAAGTCATCAAGCATATCGGTAATATGATCGCTGATAGTGAGGTTGCTATGTGCAGTGGGCTGATTATTTGGCATATTGACGTTCTCTAATGAGCATTAAAAATGCTGATAATATGACAAAATTATGAAGGTATGATGATACAAAAGGTTAAAAACATCAGCTTATCTGCGCTGGCTGAAGCATTAAGTATTGTTGAGGCGTTAAAAACCAACCAAGTTGACAAACTGCCTTTGACAGCAGACATTCCGCCTACATCAGGTTTACAGCGTCCCGATCTTTGGGCAAGTCTGTTGACCATTAAACAAACGCCTGCGTTTACCCCGCTCGTCAAAACGGTAGCCGATAGTGAAGTCAAACTTATTTGGGCAGAAGCAGAATTTTGTGAGTTTGGTTGGCGCCATTCTCGCGAGCACTATAATACTGTTGACCGCTGGGTCGCTACGGCTGAATTAACCGCCTTAAATGCATCGGGCGTGGATAAACAAAGCTTTAATGCGTTAAAAGCCCAGTATTTGGCGCGCTTAAAGCTGCTTGCTGCGACTAAAAATAGTAGAGAAAGTTGCCGTGGCGCTGTGTTACCTTATATCGAGCCACCCAAAGTTGCCATAGCTGATGAGCAGTTTACCGTTAAATAAACTAACCAAATAATTTATCTGTTCTTGGCAAAGTTAAGATAGGCGCATAACTCGCTACAAATACCAAGAAGGCGACAATCCAAAACGCTTGAGCCATTGCCAGCGTAGCAAAGTAATAATCAGGCAGTATCCAACCCAATACCGCCCTCGCCAACCAAGCCATCGTCATGCTAATAAAAATGACAGTAACGGTTTTGGGCGGCTGATGGATATTACGTCCGGTATGACCCAAAGATACCCGCGACATCATTGCCAGTGTCATTAGCCCAATACCTGATATCACAACGGCATGCATCGCTAAGCTGTGATTGATGATACCAAAAGGGACTAATACAAATAGGAAAAACCCAATCACCATACCAAAAAAGCTTAGCCAAAGTGACCACAGTAGTGGTTTTGACCAAATTTCTGGCAAATACCAGTTTTTAAGTCGTATTAAATTGCTGATCGCAATGACTAGCGCTGCCGTACCGCTGGCACACACTGCCCAACGATAGCCCGTTAGAAACACATCACTCAGCATAAAGGCAAAAAATCCTAACAGACTGAGCCGATCCAGCAAATCAGAATTTTTAACTTTCTGTCGTACTTCCCCACCCGTAGCTATCCCATGTTCAATAAACATTGGCATCACGCGTCTACCGATGGTAAGCACCACGCCAACAATCAAATACAACCCAAATAACAGGCTCATATGCATGCCATTATTGTTTTGGGTAAATAGCGCAACATAAAACCAAACCTGTCCGATGAATAATAAAAGCAACTTAGCCACGATACCGATTTGGCGTTTTTGCCGAACGCGATAAATCGGTAAGATAACAAAAGAGGCGGTTAATAACCAAAATATGATATCACTCGCAGCCGCTATCAGCGTGCCGGTGTTGATATTGATGCCGTTGGCCAAAAATAACACTCGAGCCAACGCCCAAGGTACAAAAATTACCAACAACTTATAACCGTAAGGCATAGACTGCTGAGTCCAAGCTTTCACGGCGGTCAACAAAAACCCTGCAATCACTGCCAGTGCGTAACCATACAACATCTCATGACCGTGCCAGTAAAACGGCATCATCTGATGCGTACCATCAAACTCAAACCGTGTGGCAAACGTTATGTATGCCCATTTCAGCATCGTCAAAATCGCAAACACTGCTGCACCTAAAAAGAAAATGCGAAAGCCTAAATTGAGTACAGGATGGGGAGAATAAGGGGGTTTGTTAGGTAATTTGATTTGTTGCATGGCTATGCTCACTTATTAGGGCAACCATCGTTTTAACATGTATTTAAAATATATATTATAGCAAAGTGTAAATGAGAATAGCCGTTAACTTACATATTAAAGATTAACGCTATTTTCATTCTCTCTGCCTCATGCTTTTATACACAAATTAGGTTTTAGCTAAAATTTTCATTCAATAGGTTATTCCACAAATTGCACGATTGACTGCCTACAAAATGCTATAATCGCATTATTTAAAAATTTGATAATTGAATTAGGACAGGCACTTCGATGAGCATTAGTACCAGTAACGCCCCTACCAGTCACAAACCCCACGACCCAGCCAATTTTCAACTTACACCCCCTGCCAATTTTCCGTTCAAAGCCATACAAGCGACTAACAAAGTCCGTTTAGCTGACCTGTTAAAACAGCGGATTTTGTTTCTTGACGGGGCGATGGGCACCGAAATCCAAAACTATAAACTCATCGAGGCAGACTACCGTGGTGAGCGATTTGCAGGCTTTGGACGTGACGTCAAAGGCAACAATGACTTATTGGTACTGACCCAGCCGCATATTATCCGTGATATTCACCGCTCGTATCTTGAGGCAGGCGCAGATATCATTGAAACCAACAGTTTTAATGGCACGCAAATTTCGATGGCAGACTACGGCATGGAAAATCTCGTCTATGAGATTAACAAATCCGCCGCTGCCCTTGCTCGTCAAGTGTGTGATGAGGTCACTGCGACAAACCCAGACAAACCGCGGTTTGTGGCAGGCGTGATTGGTCCCACCTCTCGCACTTGCTCGATTTCACCCGATGTCAATGACCCCGCCTTTCGTAACGTCACCTTCGATGAACTGGTTGATAACTATACCGAGGCGACTTACGCTTTGATTGAAGGCGGTGCCGATATCATCTTGATAGAAACCGTGTTCGATACCCTAAACGCCAAAGCAGCGATTTTTGCGGTGACGGGCGTGTTTGAGGCCATTGGGTTTGAATTGCCGATTATGATTTCGGGCACCATTACCGATGCGTCGGGACGTACGCTGTCGGGGCAAACTGCCGAGGCGTTTTATAACTCAATCCGCCACGCCAAGCCGATTTCGATTGGGTTTAACTGTGCGCTGGGCGCAGATGCATTAAAGCCGCATATCAAAACCTTGTCGGATGTGTGCGAAACTTTCGTGTCCGCTCACCCCAATGCAGGCTTGCCCAACGAGTTTGGCGAATATGACGAAACCCCTGAGCAAACTGCCACCATGGTTGCCGACTATGCCAAATCTGGCTTGGTCAATATCGTGGGCGGCTGCTGCGGTACTACCCCCAAACATATCGCCAAAATTGTCGAGATGACGTCACCCTTTGCCCCACGCCAACTGCCAGACTACAAGCCAGCTTGCCGATTGTCGGGACTCGAAGCATTCAACATCACCCGTGACAGCCTGTTTGTCAATGTCGGTGAACGTACCAATGTCACAGGTTCAAAGAAATTTTTGCGTCTCATCAAAAACGAAGAATACACCGAAGCGCTGGATGTGGCTCGTGACCAAGTCGAAGGCGGCGCCCAAGTCGTTGATATCAACATGGATGAAGCCATGCTAGATAGTAAGGCGGCGATGATTCACTTTGTCAATTTGGTTGCCAGTGAGCCAGATATCAGCCGTGTACCCCTGATGATTGACTCGTCAAAATGGGACATCATCGAAGCGGGTCTTAAATGCACGCAAGGCAAATCTGTGGTCAATTCGATCTCGTTAAAAGAAGGCAAGACAGAGTTTGTGCAAAAAGCCAAGCTATGTCAGCGTTATGGGGCGGCAATTATTGTCATGGCGTTTGATGAAGATGGACAGGCGGACAGCTTTGAGCGTAAAATCGAAATCTGCAAACGCTCATACGATATTTTGGTTGATGAAGTCGGTTTTCCGAGTGAAGACATCATCTTTGACCCCAATATTTTTGCCGTCGCCACGGGGATTGAAGAGCATAACAACTACGGCTTAGACTTTATTAATGCCACCCGATGGATTACCGACAATTTGCCCAACGCCATGGTCTCAGGCGGTGTGTCGAATGTGTCGTTCTCATTTCGTGGCAATCCCATTCGTGAAGCCATTCACGCCGTGTTCTTGTACCATGCTATCAAAAACGGCATGACCATGGGGATTGTCAACCCCGCCATGCTAGAGTTGTATGACGATATCAACCCAGACGTTAGAAACGCCATTGAAGACGTGATTTTGAACCGCAACCAAGGCGAGTCAGGTCAAGACGCCACCGACCATTTGATGCAAGTGGCAGAAAACTATTTGAGCGGTAAGAAAAAAGACAGCACCGTCGATTTGTCATGGCGTGAATTGCCCGTCGAAAAACGCATTGAACATGCGTTAGTTAAAGGGGTAACCACTTATATCAATGAAGACACTGAAGAAGCACGGCTAAAATTCTCGCGTCCCTTAGACGTCATCGAAGGACCTTTGATGGACGGTATGAACGTGGTCGGTGACTTGTTTGGGGCAGGCAAAATGTTCCTACCGCAAGTGGTAAAATCCGCCCGTGTGATGAAGCAAGCGGTGGCATGGCTTAATCCGTATATCGAAAAAGAAAAAGTTGCAGGCGAAACCAAAGGCAAAGTACTCATGGCAACGGTGAAAGGCGATGTGCATGACATCGGCAAAAACATCGTTGGCGTAGTGCTTGGCTGTAATGGCTATGACATCATCGACTTAGGCGTGATGGTGCCTTGTGAAAAAATCCTACAAGTCGCCAAAGATGAAAACGTCGATATCATCGGCTTGTCAGGCTTGATTACCCCGAGCCTTGATGAAATGGTGTACGTCGCCAAACAAATGCAGGAGCAAGGCTTTAATCTGCCCCTACTGATTGGCGGTGCGACGACTTCAAAAGCCCATACCGCGGTAAAAATCGAGCCCAACTATCAAAACGATGCGGTTGTCTATGTTGCCGATGCCAGCCGCGCAGTGGGCGTAGCGACGACTTTACTCTCCAAAGAAAAACGCGTCGATTTTATCAGTGAGCTGCGTCAAGAGTATGGCGAAGTCCGTGAACGCCTTGCCAATCGCCAACCCAAAGCGGCGAAGCTGTCGTATGCGGAATCGATTGAACAAGGCTTCCAATATGACTGGGCGAACTACACGCCGCCTAAGCCCAACCAATTAGGACAAGTCATTTTGGACGATTATCCGTTACAAAATTTATTGCCTTATATCGACTGGACACCTTTCTTTATCTCTTGGGGATTGGTCGGCAAATATCCCAAAATCTTTGATGATAGCATCGTCGGGGAGGAAGCCAAAGACTTATTTGCCAATGCCCAAACCATGATTGATAAATTAATCAAGGAAAAATTGGTCACAGCTAAAGCGGTGTTTAGACTAAGCCCTGCCCAACGCCCAAGCTCAGACACGGTGCAGGTACTCGATGAGCAAGGCCATGTCACGCACACCTTTGAGCATTTACGCCAGCAATCTGATAAAGCCAGTGGTAAACCTAATTACAGCCTAGCGGATTTTATCAGTCCTGAAAAAACCGATTATCTCGGTGGTTTTACCGTGTCATTGTTTGGCGCAGAAGCACTTGCCAATGACTATAAAGCCAAAGGCGATGATTATAGTGCCATCATGGTACAGGCGCTTTGCGACCGTTTTGCTGAGGCATTTGCTGAGCATTTGCATGAGTTGATTCGTAAACAGTATTGGGGCTATCAAGCGAATGAAAGCCTAACCAATGATGAACTCATCAAAGAAAAATATGTCGGCATTCGCCCTGCGCCGGGTTATCCTGCCTGCCCTGACCACACCGAAAAAGGCAAGCTGTTTGACTGGCTTGATACCACCAATGCCATTGGGACGTATTTGACAGAAAGCTATGCCATGTACCCTGCGTCTAGCGTGAGTGGGTTTTATTATAGCCACCCAGAGAGTGATTATTTTAATGTCGGTAAAATCAGTCAAGACCAGCTTGAAGATTATGCAACGCGTAAAGGCTGGGATAAAGCTACAGCAGAAAAGTGGCTAAATCCGAATTTGTAATTTAAAGTTAAAGCTAAAAAAACGACAATATATGATTGTCGTTTTTTTATCACTTGGTGTTAATTAGCGCATATATCTCATTTGTTATCTTTACTCTTGTCACACCAAAACATATTGTTGGCATTAGGCTATGTCTTTTTACCCAAAATCATTGTGGTATAAGTGACCCTTGCACCGCCACCTGTATGAACAATCCAACTTTGCGTAATTTTTAACTTATTATTAAAACAGATAACAACGCTCTTTTTGGTTAGCATTGTCATGGGCGAAACTGGCGAATGATAACAGTATCAAACACTCTCATGCCTTAATTTTAGCAAAGCTATTCATAAAAACTGCCTTCATTGATTGTGTCATTACTGCTCAATCGCATAATCAATGGTGACAACGAGCCGTACCAATTTATCCACGCCATCTTTATCATACGTACCGCCATAATCTGAGTCATCGGTGTCAGGGTTATGCGCATCCAAAATATTAAATGACGCTTGCGATGCTGAGCGCATTACCCCTACTTTGGCATGACCAGTTTTGGCAAATTCTTCGGCGCGTTTGTTGGCATCATCGGTGGCTTTGGCAATCAAGTCATGCTTGATTTTCTCAAGGGCATTGAGCAGATATTGCGGCTTTTCAAACGTCACTGATTCATGGCTGATACAATAATTTTGCACTTGAGCGAGCATGTTGGTGATTTTATTGAGTTCTTGACTGCTAATTGACAGCGTTTGGGTGGCTTTATAGCCATTTTGGCGGGTGCGGGTTTGCCCCTGCTCATCCACATAGTCCTCATTATACGGCTCAACGCTGATGGGCGTGACATTTTGACTAGATACGCTAAAGCCTTTACTTGCCACAAATTGCTGCAGCGCTTTATTTATATCCTATAGAGTATAGCAAACAAATATTGAATATTAATGTTTTTTTAGCGCGATGGTTTTCGCCAAATTGTCTAATTGCCGCATGGACTGTTTGTTATCCGTGGGCTGCTGGTAGCGGGTTTGTCGATATAGCGCGGCAAGTGCTTGAAGGGCTGCCTTATCGGTGACTTTTGGCTCAAGTCGAGTAAGCCAAGCCAGCACCCCTTCACTATCCTGCCTTGCGAGCGTTTTGTCTTTTTTTGCCAAGCGATTGGATAACTGTACCATAATCCAATCATGTCTATCCCACACCCGGCGGCGGCGCCACCACAGCCACAATCCAAATAGCGCAAGGACGCTCACAAGGGTGACAAACATCACCATCACTTGCTGATAGACAGATTGGATATTGAGCCATTTAAACAGCGATGACCGCTGGCGGTCTTGGTCATAGCCGACCACATCGCGTTGCCAATAGTAGCTAGCTTGGTCAAACAAGCGGCGCGCTTGCTGCAGCATTTGAAACTGCTGATAGCTAATTTGCCCTGCCACGCCCTCACCAAACATTTTTGCCCCAGCGTCTTGGGTGACAGTGCCCATACCCTGCTCGACCCGATTGGGTGCGACAAAGCCCGTAGGATCTACACGCACCCAGCCACGCCCTTGCACCCAAATCTCGCTCCATGCATGGGCATCCATTTGGCGCACTTCCCAACTTTTGCCATCACGCCCTAACTGCCCACCTTGATACCCGGCTACCACCCGAGCAGGCACACCTGCCGCTCGCATAAGATAAGTAAAACTTGACGCATAATGCTCACAAAACCCTGCACGGGTAGCAAATAAAAAATCATCGATGTGATTATTGCCCAAGGTAGGGGGTGATAAAGTGTAGCGAAACTGCTGGCTACGCATCCACTGGGCGATGGCGTTGGTATAGGTAATCGGGTCATCGCCTGCTTGGTGGTAGAGTCGCTGGGCAAATTGGCGACTTTGCGGATTACCGCCTGCTGGCAATGCTAAATTCACCTGACGCTGCTGGGTGGATAAGGCTAAATTGATAGGCGCATCATCTAACCAATGCACTTGATAAGTGAAACGCTGATTGACAGTATCCCAATACCGTAGGGTAAAATCCGACGTCAGCCCAATGCCTTTTTGGTTGGTTATCGGATAATCAAGCCCAAATAACCAATTTTGTCCCGTCTGCTCCAAAATCACCCGATAGTCAGGGATAACGGCTAAGGTAAAGCGTTTACTCAGCTTCAACGTCGGCAACAACCAATCAGCAAACGGCTGATTGGGCGTCCAAAGCGAGGTGCGAGGATTGGCGCGCCAGGTGGTGCCATCAAAATCAGAAAATACCAAACCGCGCCAATATAAATTTTGTTGGCTTGGCTGATTGCCTAAAAATTCTACCCGAAACGCCAATTCAGTCGATTGACTGAGGTTGGCAAAATCGCCCGGTGACATACTATCTGACATGCCTGTCTTTGCTTGCACGCCGCTCAAATGCACCGACCATAGCGGCGGCAATCGGGGAAAAAATAAAAACAGAATAATGGTCAGAGGAATCGCTTGACCGACCAATAAGCCAAGCGTACGGTAGCGTCCTGTACCATCATCATTTTGCGCAATCATGGCAAACAGCACGACCATCGTGCCAATCGCCACTTGTAGCGTTGTAATCAAATCTTGGTTGATTAAGAACAGCCCTGCCAATACAAACAGTGATAAACTCAGCACCACATAGCCATCACGCCTGGTATACAATTCAAGTAGCTTACTGACGGCACACAATAGCAAAAACGCGATACCGACATCCAATCCAAAGGCGGTACGATAGGTCAAATACAGCCCCACCAAGCTTGCAATGAATCCTGTGTACTGTATCAACTGTAATGAGCGCGGACGATACAAAGCGTTGGGCAACCAGCGTCGCAGCGGTTGCAATTGAAAGATGATAATAAAAAAGGCATACACCGATAGCCAAATGGGTAGATTTTTGACGTGAAAAGCCACCATCAGCAGTTGAGACAGCAATATCCACTGATACGCCGAGATTTGGTTTAGGCGCTGAGATAAGGTTAAGCTGGCGCGATTTGGGTTAGGACGACTCATGGCGTTTTTGCCAATCTTAGCAAACATTGCTGACGAAATGCTTGTCCTTCACCTATTGCGCCTTCTCCATCAGGCAGTCGCAATTGAAAAGCGATTTGGCTTTGGCTCAAACTATCCACCCCGTAGCGCAGCTGGCTGAGTTTTTCTTCATGCGTTACCGCAGGCATTTGATAGTAATCAAGTAATTGCTGCTGCCCCACACTCTCCACAAAACGTTTTGACATGAGTCCTTGCCCGCGCGCGAGATGCGCCCACGAAATACGCGCCAATGATTCCCCGGAGACATAATTATCCAGCTGGTCAAAATCTTCCTGCCCTGCTTGGGTGTGTAAGGCAGCGGTTTGTTCATCATCAGATGGCACAAACTGACTGGCTTTCATCTCATAGCTCAGTGGTGCAGGATATACCCACGCGTGTCCTTCAAAAAACACATATGACCAAGCTTGCAAAATCCCTAAGGGATATACGGTACTCACCGTGAGTCTGGGTAACACAAATTTGCCGCGTTTGTCGGCTGTTAACCATAAGCTCACCTGTTGCGGCGCTTGTATTTGACTGACCAACAGCCAATCATTTGGTGCGGACTGTGCATTGGGTTTGCGGTGTATCGGCTGTTTAAAGTCAAAGGCGTTGTTGGCAAAACTTAACCGAACTTGCCGATGCGGCTGCCTTGACTCACTACTAATTTGCAGTCGCACTTGCACTTTGCCACCCACTTGTGTATCGCTGATATCCACCAGTTTGATTTGTAACCCTGCCAAGTGGGCAAAGGTATAATGGATGGTCACCACGAGTAGACTACCTAACAAAAAGCACAAACCCAACACCAAATTATTGGCATAATTAATCCCTGCGACAAAGAGAATGATGAGTAAAAAAACGTACAGCAATCCTTCTTTACTCAAAAAAATATATACGTTGCGCAGGTTGAGGGTGATGTCGCGGCTGATCGGTGCTCGACGTTTAAACCATGTTTGCAAGTAGTTTTCAAGTCGCTGGCGAATGGCAAACATGATAGGCGCGGGCTCTTAATTGGGATAATTTAATCGGATAATAAAAATACAGCAATGAGAAAGTTTTTAACGCTAAAATACTTTATACATCATGATACATCATGGTTTACACCAGTACCGGCACTTGGCGTAACAACTGGGTCGCAATCGATTGGGGCTGCTCACTGCCCAAATGATTAAATGGGATAAAAGCTTGCCCCAAGCGATGATCGACGACAGCAGCAAATACCGCTTGGATATCTTCTGGCGTCACTTCATTGTAGCCACCCAAATAAGCAAAGGCTTGGGCCGCTTGCTTGAGCGCTAGCACACCACGGGTAGATAGACCATGATAGTCTCGGCTCTCACGCGTTTTTGCTACCAATCGCTGTAAGTAGTCAATCACAACATCTGCGATATATATATCTTTGGCTTGCGCTTGTGCCTGCTGCAATGACTGGGTATCTAACATCGGGGTAATTTGACTGAGCATCTGACGTCTATCTTTACCCAGTAGCAACTCTCGCTCTGCATTAACTGAGGGATAACCCAGCGATAAACACATCAAAAACCGATCCAGCTGTGACTCAGGTAAAATAAACACACCCGATTGCTGCGTCGGGTTTTGGGTAGCAATCACAAAAAAAGGTTCAGGGAGTTTTCGTGTTACCCCATCTTGCGACACTTGCCGCTCTTCCATCGCCTCTAACAGGGCAGATTGGGTTTTTGGGCTTGAGCGATTAATTTCATCGGCAAGTAACAACTGACAAAATATCGGACCTGGCTTAAATTCAAACGTGCCAGTATCGGTTTTATACAGCGAAATTCCTAAAATATCGGCAGGTAGCATATCGCTGGTAAATTGTACCCGATTAAACGATAACCCCAAATGGTTGGCAATCGCGTGCGCTAGCGTGGTTTTACCCATTCCTGGTAAATCTTGAAGCAGTAAATGACCATTGGCTAACAAACAAGCAACCGCCAGCTTCACCACCTCAGGTTTATCCAAGACAATATTATTGATACTCACCAACATGGCTTGCAATCGTTGTTGTAACGGCTGATTGTCTAAGTTACCCATCACCATGTGGTCTATCCTTTAAAAGTTTAAATGTTGTTTATCAATCATGTTAACTCAAAATATCGCTTAAAGGCATAGCCACAAAGCAATCTAACGAAGCGTCGAAATATAAGCAATAATATCTTGGCGGACTTTGGCATCAGCAATCGGGTCAGAACGCATACGCGTTCCTGGGATAGTTTGTTTTGGATCGGCGATATATTTATCCAAATTTTCCGCTGTCCACGTCATATTGCTGTTTTTCAGTGCGTCTGTATATTGATAATCGGTTAACAAGGCGGATTTTGCCCCATAAATACGCAGTAATTGCGGGCCTTTCTCGTTATTTCCTGGCTGCAGCTTGTGGCATTTGAGACAAGCTTCCTCGTATTGCTTTTTACCGTTATCGGCATCCCCTTGGCTATAAACGGGCAAGGTAACTGCTGGGCGCTCGGCGGGTGGCTGATGTTGACAACCTGTCGCCATGACGATACAAAGACCCAATCCTAGCATAGGCAATCGGTTTGATTTATGAATGATTGTTTGGTGCATGTTGGCTAACTCGTTTTTACTTTATAAATTCAGCGCTTGGATTTAGCTTGGTTCAGTCTCGATGTGCATGGTGTCACTCGCTTTTTGCAAATATGCCCCTTGCAAATAACGCGCACCGACTGTCCATGCCGCTGACATGGCGGCAGGGTCTTCAATAAAGGGCATCAAACAACTGGAGCCGCGCTCAGTGATTTCGCGCACCACCGTTGCCACGGTATTGACATTGTCATTGTTGCTCAAATCTTTGATATAGCTGCGATCGAGTCGTACCAGCTGTGGTTTGACAAATTCTAATACTTCCATCGCATTGACTGCTGAGCCAAAGTTATAGATACCTAGGTGACAACCTATTTGGTTAAGCGCATTACTTTGTTTGGCTGCCACCGCCAGATGATCCATTACCATGGTCTCATTAAACTGTAAGGTCAATATCCCTTGCTCGCTGGTCTCTAACGCTTGCATCAATCGACTCATAAAGCTTGGCAAGGTGGCATCTGCTAGTGATATCGCGCTTAAGTGCACTAATAATCGGGTACTGGCATCGACCTCATGACGGTAACGTTTTAAATCTTTACAGGCTTGAATTAACACCCAACGGTCGATTTTATCCATCAACTGATGTCGGGTCGCCACTTCTAAGAATTTATCAGGTGCCATTAAGCTGCCATCTGCCAGGGGCAGGCGTAAAAACACCTCAAACATGTTACTGACATCGTTTTCAACGTCATAAATCGGCTGATATAATAATTTAAATTTGCTGTGTTCTAGGGCATCACGTAGCGATTCGTACAGCGCACTGTCATCACTGCTGGCAAAACTACTTGGGTCATATAGATAGAATAAATCTTTATCGTCGTTACTGTCTTTATTGGCTTTGGCTGCCATGCCGACGGCTTGGATGACACGGTTAATAATACTATTGGTATCAGGTGCACTGGCGTTGACTAAGGTTGCACCAATTGTTACTGTGGTTTTAACCGTACGATGACCAATTTCAATAATGGTGCTATTAATATCGGCAACCAATTTTTGTCCCAATGCTGTCAAATCTTGTTGCCGCATATTAGGGACAATCAGCATAAACATGCTATCATTAAAACGGCTCAAATAGCCATTTTTCACCCGCTCTACCCCAATAATCTCAGTGAGATGTTGCTCAAGAATATTGGCAACGGCAACCACCACCCCATCAATCCCTTCAATCCCCACACTGGCATGGATTTTACCAATATTATCGACGCGTAGCGCCATCAAACCCACCGATAGGTTGTTCTCAACAATCACGTCACGCAGTCGGTTAAACAGTCTTTCAAAACCATGACGATTAAATAGCCCTGTGATTGAGTCAATGCGTTCCATCGCCTCAAGTTTTTTGGCAAGCTCAGCACTATTGGCTTGTTCGTTGGGCTGGATAATGACTTGTAGACACGGCTGACCGTCATAGGTAGCAGCCGCTAACTGCAGCTTAGCCGCGAAGGTAGTATTATCTTTTCTCACACTTTCAAACTTAAATTCGACGTTTTTACGGTTGCCTTTTTCAAAGTCTTTTAAAAACGTTTTAAAATCTTGGATATTGTTGCGCGCAATCAAGTCAACAACGGGTATCCCCATCAATTCATCGAGCGTTTTAAACCCAAACATTTCAAGATAGGGCTCATTGGCATAAATATGTAAACCATCTTCAATATAAGCCACTGCACTCTTGGAGTTTTTGATAAGAATATTGGCACGCTGTTCGGCATCGCTCAATACCATTTTTAGGCGCTCAAGCTCGCGGACGAGTTTATGATGCTCGTGTTCACGGCAGATACGAATAGCCATGCGCAGTAACTTATTTTTGCGCAAAGCATCCGCTGCACCCCAATAGGTATATAAAGGTAATAACTTATGGGTTTTATCAGGGTCGCTAACAAGCTGCGTTTGGGCTTGCTCATTGGCAGTTAATGCCTCAGGGTAAGCCGTGGCCTCATCAGGCAACAGAGCGATGACGGGGATTTGAGCATCGTGGGCTTTTAAAATCTCTTTGACGTCTTTAAACGATAAATCATACGCATTCCCCATTAAAATAATGTCCCAAGACTGGCGCAATAACTTTATCAGCTCGTCTTTGGCATCCAAAAATCCTAAATTAACCTGTCTATAATAATGTTTTTCTAATAACCCAACTAAGTGTTCGGCATACAGCTGGTTATCATCAATGATTAACAGGTTGAGTTGTTTTTGTTTTTGCATCGATTAACTATCCCATTAAACGCTTGCTTTATAGAGCACTAAGCGACCTATTATAAGCGAATTTTTTGATAAATTATTTATAATATTAGATTCAATTTCTTATTATATGATTAATCAATCAAAACAGCTATAAAGCTATGAAAATCTTTTATTTTTAATGGGTTAGATTTAATTTGGCAACTTTTGTTGCCATTTTTTAGCGATTAAAACTGAATTCTCACAAAAGCATATTCCTCGACATCATCAGTCATATTAAGTAGCTCAGTTAAACGCACGTTAATTTCTTTGTTATCAATACGTATCACCAGCTTGTCTGCCACTTGGTAGCCAAAACGCGCCATCAGCAAACGGGTCTGGCTATCAGTGTGGTTTGGGGCGGTCGGAATAATAAATGCCGCAACAAAATGTGGCTGACGGCTACCGGCATTTTGAAAGCGCACGCCACAGGGAATCGCATTTTGACAATGCACTTGCACTTGTGCCTCAATTTCTAAGTAGGTCTTGTTGGTTGGTTGCCCAGTGGGCGTATCGATAAAACCCTGCCGGTTGTCTTTAATATAGCCGAGCTGCCAAGTTTTTGAACCATTAACCTTTCGCATCGCAATTAAGGAATTGACTTGCAGTTGATTCAGCGGGTGATAGCTATCGCCACGGCTGATGCTCGGATATGGGTCAACGATTTGATTGGCGTAGCTAAACACGTGCGACAGGCACATGGATTGGGGATTTTCTTTGTTCAGCTCCACAACGGTAGATTTTTTAAGATACGCCGTATGTTGAGTTTTGGGTTTTAACCGCTCAGGCAACTCATTGGCATGAATGAGATTGCCCAAACTGGTTTTATTCGCAAGCATGTAATGGATATTATTAAAACCGAGCACGACTTCACATTTTGAATGGCTATGATAATACTCTGCCGCTGGTTTTAACCCATCTTGCAGATTATTCAATACCAATTTGGCCTGACGCGCGCTATTTTTTATCTCAGCATCGGTGCTGATTTGACCTTGGGTAATGGTTTGATGCAAGCGTTTAAATAACCGACTAAACATCACAAACAGGCAGTTGCTAGTTGCTGCAAAAGGATTGAATAAATCATCGACTGCCAGCAGTTTGGGCGGCTGTTTACCTTCTAAATCAATATATAGGTAAGGTTTTTCAACCAAATCTTTACTGATAATGAGCTCTTCCATCAACTGGGTACTTACTTTTTGAATGGCTAAAATATCCGCACGCCGACAAGCATACGGATTGGTGACCGCCACCATCAAGCAGTGAAAATAAATAGCCTCAATCGATAACGGTGCGCCCTGTTTGCTATATTCATTGGCAGAATGCAGTTTGACTGGCAGGGTGATAGACTGCCAATCATTGGTGACTGCAAATCGATAGCAGGCATTCAGGTATTGCCAAATTACCTGTGTATCTTTACGATAGCCGGTATATTTTTCAAACAGCGATTGGCGCAGTAATACCATGATACTATATAGGCAGCGCTGAATGACTTGGGTGGGGGTAAGGGATTGAGGTTTACGGCGAAATAAGCCAGTGATGCCTTTTTTATCAGCCACTTCAGGGCGAGCCGCCGCACGTTGCCAAATGACATGGTAAAACATGATGCTCAGATAATGTACCGATAGTACGGTATCTAAGCCTTGCTGTTTTTCTTCATCTAAAATCCCGGGCTGGGTTTGGTAATTCACCCGTAATTTGCCGAGTAACACGCTGACGGCTTTATTAACCTCATCAAATAATGCAAAGCGTTTGACATCGTCAATATCGGCAAACATCAACTGGTTTATCACGAACTTATATTCGTTATACATCTCACACGCCGACATACGATTAAATCGTATCTGCCAATCGGTCGTATCCTGCAACGAATCCTGGGTAACTTTGAGTTCAATAGGACTGGTCGGTATATCGTTTATGCGCTGTAAGAAATCGTCTAGTGTGAGATCCGTAACCATTTTTTTGCACCAAAATGCACAACATTTTTCGACTTATTTAACAACAATAAATAACACAAAAGCCATGTTTTATCTAGATATTTAAGATAATTGTACTATTTATCAGATAAGTAACAGATAACCCGTTATTTTAGTTGTTGTGTTTCAAAATATGTTAGTGGTTATACAAGTCAACGGGCGTTTTAAATGGCTTATTAGGCAACTCTCGTACCAACTTTGGCACCAAGTAGCCAGCACATTTGGCGAGTAATTCCCAGTATAGAGCGACTGCTTGCTCATCTGAGATATAGAAGTGGCTCGCCCCGGCAACTTTATCAAGCACATGCAAATAATAGGGTAAGACGCCCGCTTGCCATAATTTTTCGTTCAAGCTTGCAAGCGTATTTGCATCGTCATTAATCGACTTAAGTAGCACGGTTTGGTTAAGTAACGTAACACCCGCTTTTTTTGCCTTAGCCAAAAATATTTGTGTTTCTTGGTCGATTTCATTGGGGTGATTGGCATGAATGACCATGACGATGTGACAGCGGCTGTTAGCAAATAGCGCAAGTAACGGCTCATCTAAGCGTTCAGGAATCATCACAGGTACACGGGTGTGGATACGGATGGTCTGTACTTGGGGTAGTGCTTCAAGGGTGGTGAAAATCTCCAATAATCGACGATTGCTCAGCGATAACGGGTCGCCGCCGCTTAAAATCACTTCATTGACTGCGGGGTGCGCTGTGATATAGGCACTGATGGCTTGCCAATCGTTTTGGGTTGGTAGATTCTCGTGGTAGTCAAAGTGCTGGCGAAAACAATAGCGGCAATTGACCACGCAAGCCCCGGTGACAGGAATCAGCACCCGTGATGCATATTTATGGATAATACCTTTGACGGGATTGGCGTGTTGCTCGTCGAGTGGGTCGGTGACAAAGCCGGTGACTTGTACCGTTTCTTGAAACGTCGGCAACACTTGCTTAAGCAGCGGATCATTAATATCGCCTTTCCCCATTTTTTGCACAAAGCGACGTGGCACTTTTAGGGGAAATTGACCGACCTGACTGTCAAAGCTATCTATCGGCAAATCTAACGCTTGCGCTAATTCAGCAAAGCTCGTGATAGTGTCAGAAAACGCATTTTGCCAGTTTTTTTGTGTCGCCAAATAGTTTATCATATAGTGTTTATCCAATCGTCAATGCCGCTTGCTGATAACGCCTGTCGCTGATAGGATTACCGCGTAGGCAGCGCTTTTTTAGCAAATTGGCTATTATACAAAGATTTGATTTACCTCGGTTATTTTTTAGTCGCAACACCTTATTAGGAAATTTTATGGCAACTTACTCAACCAATGAATTTAAAGCTGGCTTAAAAGTCATGCATGAAGGCAACCCCTTTGCAATTTTAGAAAATGAATACGTTAAACCAGGTAAAGGTCAAGCATTCAACCGCGTCAAAATGCGTAACCTAAAAACGGGTAAAGTATTAGAAAACACCTTTAAATCTGGCGATAGCCTTGAAGGCGCTGACGTTGTTGATACTGAAATGAACTACCTATACAACGACGGCGAATTCTGGCACTTTATGCACCCAGAAAGCTTTGAGCAGCTACAAGCCGACAAAAACGCGATGGGCGATGCGGCGAAATGGTTAAAAGAAAATAGCAACGAAGAATGTACCATTACCCTATTCAATGGCGTGCCTTTAAGCGTTGCTGCGCCAAACTTTGTTGAGTTAGTGATTACCGAAACTGACCCAGGTCTAAAAGGCGATACATCAGGTGGCGGCGGTAAACCTGCAACCCTTGAAACTGGTGCGGTAGTACGTGTGCCATTATTTGTCCAACAAGGCGAAAAAATCAAAGTCGATACCCGTACTGGCGAATACCTATCACGGGTACAATAATATATTTTATTACCAAGAATTTTGGAAAAATAAAAGCCCAACTAACTGTTGGGCTTTCGTTTTTTTAACATGTGATTGAAAAAATTTTTGTCACGCTGTCATATTGACGTAGCATCATAAAAAAATCATTCGTCAAACACGCATGGAAAAAATGATTACCCAAATAGAACAACAAATGAAATAATTCACCAAGATAATCAAACTAGCGTTAGCTCAAACCGCTAAAATACAAAGACAAATTAAAAGGCAAGTTAATATACAAATACCAATATAGACAACTCAAGGATATATCATGCCAGAACTCACCCCGCCAGAAACCAGCCCTGTCATCAGCCTTGAAGCGCCGCAACCCGTTGCCGTTGTGCCACAAGACGAAGCTGACCAACTGGTCAAACTTGACCTAACCAAAGTGCCTGAACTTGATGCCAAAGTGAACGATTTTGTGATGCATGTATTACAAACCCCTGTCAACACGTCTGTATTCGATGAGAAAGTCAACGCCATTCATCAGCTTGGTAGTGCCGAAATTCGCGCTTCAGCGCAGATTGCAAATCGCATGCTTGATCGTCCTGCCAAAAGCATGGATAAAGCCTTATTTGACAACTCCCCGATTGCCAAATCGTTGACTGAGCTACGCAGCGTGGTCGAAGACCTAGATCCAAACCGACAAGGTTCGCTGTCAAGTCCACGCAAATTTTTGGGCATTATCCCAATGGGCAAATCCGTGCAAGATTATTTTCGCAAATACCAATCTTCGCAAACCCATATCAATGCCATCATTGAAAGCCTGTATCACGGCAAAGATGAACTGATGAAAGACAATGCTAGCATTGAGCAAGAAAAGGTCAATATGTGGGCACTCATGCAGTCACTCCGTCAATATATCTACGTCGGTAAAAAAATTGATGAACGTCTAGAGCAAAAAATCGGTGAGCTTGAAGCCACCGACCCTGAAAAAGCACGCGTGGTCAAAGAAGAACTGCTGTTTTATGTGCGCCAGAAAAACATGGATTTTTTGACCCAGCTGGCGGTGAACATCCAAGGGTATTTGGCGCTTGATATGATTCGCAAAAACAACTTGGAGCTTATCAAAGGCGTTGACCGTGCCACGACGACAACGATTGCTGCGCTACGTACTGCGGTGATGGTGTCACAAGCGCTGAGCAGTCAAAAATTGGTACTTGACCAAATCAATGCGCTTAACTCAACGACCAGTAGTTTGATTGAATCAACGTCAGTCATGCTGAAACGCCAAACCGCGCAAGTGCATGAGCAAGCCAGTGGCAGCTCAGTTGATTTGGAAAAACTGCAAAAATCCTTTAACCACATCTATGAAACCATGCATGCGATTGACGCCTTTAAAGTCAAAGCACTTGGCAATATGCAGCAAACGCTTCGTGTACTGACCCAAGAAGTTGACCGCGCACAAACCTACCTTGACCGCACCAATCGCCAAACGGTGAGTGAGGTTACCAACGAGCTGCAAATTGATGAGGAGAAATTGGGTAATGTCAAACTTTAATCGCCGTTTGATTTGACTATGCGCAACCTCACGGGTGAGTGCGGTGTTTTTGCTGACACATAGCCTTAGTCAAATAGCTTTAGTCAGACAATTTATTGGGTAATTTTGCAAGCACTTGCGCGACCGTGTTATCCAGTTGACTGCTATCGCTCGGCATGACAGTGATATGAGCGATTTTGCGACCCTCGCGTTCTTCTTTATCATAATTGTGCACGTGCACGCCAGCGATGGCTAGGACTTCGGCCAGTTTTGGATACTCTCCGATGATGTTCAGCATGACAGAGGGTTTGACGATGGCTGTGTCTCCCAATGGCAATCCTGCCACCGCGCGCATGTGATTCTCAAATTGACTGGTTACCGCGCCTTCAATACTCCAGTGCCCTGAGTTGTGCACGCGGGGTGCGATTTCATTGGCTAGCAATTTTTCAGCGCCGCCTTCAGAAGTCACAAATAATTCTAACGTCAACACGCCCACATAATTTAAATGTTCGAGCAATTTTTTGATATTACTTTGGGCTTGCTCCGTGAGGTTATCAACATTGGGTGCAGGTGCGGTTGATTTGGCTAAAATACCATTGCTATGTTCATTTTGCACGAGCGGATAATAGCGGATTTCACCGTTTTGGGCGCGCACTGCAATGATAGATACTTCGCGCTCAAAGTGAATAAAGCCTTCGGCAATGAGCGGCGCTGTTTTGGTTGCGTCGCCAAGTTCTGCCCACGCGGTGTCGATTTGGTCAGCGGATTTGACCACAAACTGCCCTTTGCCATCATAGCCCCCGCGTGTGGTTTTGAGTACCAAGGGTAGTCCCAATTTGTCGGCAGCGGCTTGGATATCGGCTTTGCTATGCACTGCCATAAAAGGTACGGTGGCGATATCTAATTGGTTAAACAAGTTTTTTTCATTTAACCGATCTTGTGCCACTGATAGCGCAAATGATGATGGGTACAAGGTTTTGGTCGATTCCAAAAACTGGGCAGGTTTGAGCGGGGTGTTTTCAAACTCTAAGGTAAAAATATCACAGCTTTGGGCAAAATCTTCAAATTGCTCGCTACTAAACACTTTACCCAGTAAGCGTGCGGGGCAATTGGCACTATCCTCCAAAAACACGCAGCGAATGCCGAGTGGCAACGCCGCTTGCGCCAACATCATACCTAGCTGTCCGCCACCTAAAATCCCAATGGTTTTGACTGGATAATTGGAATGATTGATGGTATAAAAATTGGCGGTTTGCATAGGCATGGTGGCGGCTCTTTTTGATAAGTGAAACACAGAAGAAAAATTATGGCTAATTATAAAGGATTTGCCCACAAATAAAAAATCTAAGCACAAAAAAACCCATAAGTCTTTAGTCTTATGGGTTCAATAAATCAATGAATAGGCGTTACGCGTTAACTGTAATGCACGGGTTCTTCGTCATACACATTGGCATGCCACTGTGAGAGCTGCTTTTGCATTAAGGTTTGAATGGCAGCATGAATCATGCTTTGACCAATCAACTGGGTATCATCCCCTAACAGTTCTTTCACCTTGTCAGAAAATTCAATGCTTACCAAGTCTTCTGACTCATCATTCGAGGTACGTAGTACCATTTTGCCATCATCTTGCTCGACAAACTCCAGCATCATCGCTTCTGCTTTGGCATCCTTTGCCGCTTGCAGTAGGCTTTGGTAATCTGATTTTGTATCTTTTTGCATCGTCGCTCCTCAATCTTTTATCCGCCCCAGTGACTACTTTGGTTACTACCTTAGTAGCTATCTTATGAACTAAGCTTATAAACTAGGCTAATCAACCTGTTAGTCACCCTGTCATATCACTTTAATAAACCTAAGTATGGTTTAACGCTTGCATCTTTTTAGAAGCTTGTTGACAGCTTATTAACAGGTTTTGGCATCTTGCATGATTATTAAAATGGCGACTTTCACGGTAAAAATCAAGCATAATTTATGATATTAACACAGCCACTACAATGCTTAATGCTTGAGGGTTGCTGTGATAAATTATTTAGCGAACCATGTAGCTTGAAACATTGAACTTATAACAATTGCGGAAATACACTTTTTAAACCGCCAACAAAAATCTCTACTGCAACGGCTGCAAGTAGCATCCCCATGATACGATTGAGCACGTTAAGCCCGGTATCACCTAAAAAACGACTCACCTGCCCCGCTGCCATAAAGCTTAGATAAGTAATAATACTGATAATCAAACCTGCGGTGATAATCGCTAGCATATTAAAATAACTATGCCCGCTTGCGGCATAAATAATCACGGTAGAAATCCCACCAGGACCAATCACCATTGGAATCGTCAATGGCACCACGGCAGATGCCGCCCCTTGAAAAGCCACCCCATTTAAATCCCCTGACTTGCCGACATGCGGTTTGGCAACATTGCCAGCGCCATTCATCATGCCAATGGCAATAATCAGTACCAAGATACCGCCTGCGATACGAAATGACCCAAGCGAAATCCCCAGCACCTTTAAGATAGGCTCGCCTGCCAACGAAAATATTGCGATGGTCACAAACACGGTAATGGCTGAAATCAGTGCAACTTTGCGAGTTTGTTGTCGATTGGCGTCTTTGGTGATATCAATAAATAACGATAACGCGGCAAATGGATTGACCAGTACCACCAGTGCCAAAAATATTTTTAAGACTTGAGATTCCATGAGTATTGACTAACTTGTTGGGTGAAGTTGGGTGAATATGACAAAACAGTTATGGTAGCATAAATTTAAGTAAGCCAGGTTACGGCGTTAATCCGCTTAGCGCTACCAGTACGCATGCTAAGCCTGCATGATGAACCCGAAATTAGTGGCTGTCTAACGTTAGGGTGATTTTATCAAGATTTAAACTATCGGACATGGCATTAAAAATCTCATAGTATTTGCCTTGCTTGCGATACAGTTCATCATGCGTACCTGTCTCCACCACGCGCCCTTGCTCGATGACCACCAAATCATCAGCGTCAATAATCTGCGCGATATTGTGCGACACGATAATCACAGTGCGGTTTTGTTTGATTAAATCCAAACTACGCTTGATTTGCTGGCTGGCAATAGCATCTAGACTTGCGGTCGGCTCGTCCAAAAAGACAATTGGCGGATTTTTGAGAAACATACGTGCCAGTGCAATACGCTGCTGCTGTCCACCTGACAAGGATTTGGCTTCGCTTTGGTAGCCTTTGGGCAGTTGGGTAATTTGTTCATGAATGGAGGCTTGTATTGCTGCCTGCTCAATCTGAGCTTGACTGGCAGTTAAATCGCCATAACGAATATTTTCTTCAATAGTCCCGCCAAAAATATGGTTTTTTTGCAACACCAAACCGATTTGTTGGCGTAGCTCATGGGTATCATAGTCTTGCAAATCCTTGCCATCGAGCAAAATTTGCCCCTGCGTGGGCTGATAAAATTTTACCAACAGATTGATAATGGTGCTTTTACCTGCGCCACTCAGCCCGACCAACGCGGTAATTCGGTTGCGCCGAATGCGAAAACTGACATCCTGCAAGGCTTGGTTGCCGTTGGGATAAACAAAATCCACGTGCTGAAGTTCGATATCGCCCTGCACCGTCGCAGGATTGACACCGCCTACCACTTCGATTTGGCTATCATCTTCTAAGATATCAAAAAACCCTTCGGCATAAGTCAGCGCATCATTGACCTCATCATAGATACGATGCAACTGGCGAATCGGCGATGCCACGTTTTGAAACAACAACACATGAAACATAATCATGCCAATGGTCATCTGCCCATCAAGCACAAAATACGCCGTTAAAATAATAATCGCCACAACACCAATCTGCTCGATAAAGCTTTTGAGTGCATCATAGCCAAAGCCAATACCGCGCGTTTTAAGTTGGTTATCGGTCATCTCTTTTTGAATGGCAAAATGTTTTTGCGCTTCAATCGGCTCGCGGACAAAGGATTTGATCACGGTGATAGCGTTAATGAGCGAAATGATTTGCTCGCTTTTGCTCTCCCGATAGTGGCGCATCTGCCGACGAAAGCCTCGCAAACGCGTTGCTTGCTTTTGACTGATATAAAAATAAATCGGCACAATCACCAGCCCTACCATCCCCACCCACACATTGGCGCTAAACATCACTACCAGCGCTACCATCGCATTGGCAAATAAGGGCAACATATCAATAAAAAAGTTTTGCACCAAACGCGTCAGACTACTGACACCCAAATCAATGCGCGTCTGCAGCTTACCACTGTCGTTATCAGGATGAGTATAAAACCCCATGCGGTAACTTAAAATACGCGTCACGACTTTTTGCGATAAATCCCGGGATAAATTAATGCGGATTTTTTCACCAAAATAGCGCTGTCCAAAGCTAATTGCCGCGTATAACAGTTCTTTGAGCAGTAGCACGATGCTGATAGTCGTGAGCAGTTTTGCACCTTCCTGCCACGGCTCGCTGAGTTTGAGAATCTCGGTCAAATGATCGACCGTGTAACGCAGTACAAAAGCATTGACCTGCGCGGCAAATGAACCAACCACCGTAAGTAGCAGCGTCGCCATGATTAATGAGTGATAAGATTTTGCAAAAACGGATAATTTTTTGATAATTGACCACAGCACGGCACCGCGCTCGCGTTTGTTGAGTGATGTCGGTGCAGGTTGATTGGCTGGCAGTGTCGACGTATCAGCTAGCGATGGACTAGGAGATTGGTTGGGAGATGGGTTGGGAATATTTGGCAAGAGTGGCTCACAAATGATTTTTCAATACGTTTGGTGGTTTAATATCTTTGGTAAAGTTTAAATAAAACGAGTAAGTTTAAGGTAGTTGGTAATTGTTGCATTCTTGTCCATGCGAAGCTTTGCACTACAAAATCATAAAATAATTTTATGATAATTGGTATTATTTATGAATATTTATTATGATTTGAAGCTTTTAGCGGCAAATACCTTTATACTGGGCGGACTTATTTTTACCTTTCATTTTCTATCTTAGTTAATAGCCTATTAAAAGGATTTCAGCGTATGCCATTATCATATAAAGCTCCCCTACGTGATATTCGCTTTTTAACCAATGAAGTATTTAATTACCCCGAACACTACAAAACCTTAAAATCTGGTGAAAATGCCGATCCGGAAACCGTGGATATGATGCTTGAGAGTTTTGCGGATTATTGTAGCAATGTGTTGATGCCACTATACCAATCAGGCGATGCTGAAGGCTGCCATTTTGACAAGGGTGTTGTCACCACGCCAAAAGGCTTTAAAGAAGCTTATGATATGTTCGTTGAAGCTGGGTACCAAGCCATACCGTTTCCTGAAGAATTTGGTGGCTTGAATATGCCAATGTCTGTCAACCTCATCAAAAGTGAAATGATGGGCACAGCAAACTGGGCATTTTCCATGTATCCAGGACTGTCGGTAGGCTGTATGAATACCATCATGCAATACGGCACCCCTGAGCAAAAAGCCACTTATATGCCAGCCTTGGTAGAAGGTCGTTGGTCGGGCACCATGTGTTTGACTGAGCCACAATGTGGTACCGACTTGGGTCAAGTTAAAACCAAAGCCATCCCACAAGACGATGGTACTTATAAGATTAGTGGTACCAAAATCTTTATTTCATCCGGTGAACATGACTTAACGGAAAATATCGTGCATATCGTTTTAGCACGCCTACCCGATGCGCCTGAAGGTACCAAGGGTATTTCGTTATTTATCGTGCCAAAATTCTTGGTCACAGAAAACGGTGAGATTGGTGAGCGCAATCCCGTTAACTGTGGCTCAATTGAGCACAAAATGGGTATCAAAGCTTCAGCAACTGCAGTACTCAACTTTGATAATGCCACAGGCTATCTAATCGGTGAGCCGAATAAAGGCTTAAAAGCCATGTTTACCTTTATGAACACTGCCCGCCTAGGGACAGGTATGGAAGGTTTAGCGCACATGGAATTGGCTTTCCAAAACTCATTGCCTTACGCCAAAGAACGCCGCTCAATGCGTACCCTATCAGGTACCAAAGAGCCAAACCAAGTGGCTGATGCGATTATCCATCATGCCGATGTTGCGCGCATGCTACTCACCCAAAAAGCCTTCTCAGAAGGGGCGCGCTCAATGATTTATCACGCATCACGCTATGCTGATAAAATGTTTGAAGGCGCGATGCTCGGTGACGATGCTGAGTTCCACAAATGGGATGATAAATTGGGCTTTTATACCCCAATACTCAAAGGCTTCTTAACTGAACTAAGCATTGAATGTGCCAAACATGGTATGCAAATCTACGGTGGTCATGGCTATATCAAAGAATGGGGCATGGAACAAATCGCCCGTGATGCACGTATCTCAACCTTGTATGAAGGCACCACAGGCGTACAAGCGCTTGACCTACTAGGTCGTAAAGTGTTAATCCAATCCAAAGGCAAGGTGCTACTGGATTACACCGCCAATATCATGAAATGGTGTAGTGAATATGCACTAGACAAAGGCATGCGTAAATTCGTTTGGGAATTGACCAAATACTGTGCGGAGTGGAATACCCTTACCACACGTATCATGTTGACGGCGCGTAAAGACCGTGAAATCGTCTCAGCGGCATCCGATGATTACTTAATGTACTCAGGCTACGTCATCATGGGTTATCACTGGGCACGTATGGCAGCGGTAGCGTATGACAAACTCAAAAATGGCGGCAGCGAAACCAAAGAATTCTATGAAGCCAAAATCAAAACCGCTGAGTTCTATTTTGAAAAACTATTGCCACGCGCCTCAGGTCACTCAGAGAGCATGTTGGCACCAAGCGAGTTAATGGCGATGGATTTAGATAGCTTTAATTTCCTAGACTAATGCGTTAAACTTGTTGCGCCATTTTGCAAAAAGGCTGCTCAACCTTAATGGGGGCAGCTTTTTTATTGCTCAAAATTTTAACACATACGAAAGAATTGATTATGGAATTTACTGCTTTTTCGCGCCAAGTCATTGACCAACTAGAATCTGATATCCCCGCCTACTTCCAAGCCTGCAAGTTACCCTCGCCGCTGCATGAAGCAAGCCTATACGCGATGACCAATGGCGGCAAACGGGTACGTCCTTTGCTGATTGCAGCAACTTTTGCCACGGTAAAAACCGACAACAGTCTTGCCAACCCATCCCATCCATTGTCTAATGACGTGCGCCGTGCCATGATGGCGGTGGAGTGTCTGCACGGCTATTCGCTAGTGCATGATGACTTGCCTTGTATGGATGATGATGCGCTGCGCCGAGGTCGCCCTACCACCCATATCGCCTATGGTGAAGCCGCTGCCATGCTTGCTGGTGACGTGCTACAGACCTTGGCATTTGAAGCCTTGACCCATGCGTATTTTGGTGAAAACAGCGAGTTTGCCACTCCGCTTTCTGCTACGTTTGCGCCACGGGCACGGCGGATGGTCATGGGGCAAATGCTGGATTTAAATGGCGAGCACCAACAGCTTAGCCAAACTGCGCTTGAAGCCATCCACCGTGACAAAACAGGCGCGCTCATTGAAGCTGCAGTATTGATGGGTGCCATCTGTGCCAACGCGACTGACAGCGAGCGGCAAGCCCTCAATAGCTTTGCCGAGCAGATTGGTTTGGCTTTCCAAGTACAAGATGATATTTTGGATGTGACTGCCGATACCGAGCAGCTTGGCAAACCCGCGGGTAGTGATGAGAAATTGGATAAATCCACTTATGTCAAACTACTGGGCGTGGAAGCTGCCAAAACCTACGCGCAAAGCTTATTTGATACCGCTAAAAATGCGGTGATTGCTGAATTTGGCGATGATAACTATTTGCTCGATTTAGCGGACTGGTTGTGGGCGAGAGACAAGTAATTATTTCTTTCTAAACCCAGCAAACAAGCCTTCGTGGTTAATTTTTGGCATTTTCATGGTCACGGTGTTTGATAGCAAATCATGCAGCGCCAAGCCTTGCTTATTGACCCATGCAAACCAATAATTAAACAATAGCCCGATAAACATACTAAAATACAGCGCACCCACCGACTGGTGGATAAGATAGCCTATCATCCCGCAGACCACGGGTAATAAACACGCGGCTAATATCCGCATCATCGATTGCCGCCAACTCAGCAATGAGCCATCACGGTTCATGGTTTTGAGCCGCCAAGTCTGCATGCCAAGCGTCTGCCCTGCCTTACGCCAAAATACCCCATAAAACCCGACCAAGATAATCACGAACGCAGGGATTTGCACAGCATTACGATACCATAGCGGTAACGTCGCCGCTTGCTTCATATCCGTCCCTGCCAAACCTAGCAGTTTGGTGCCCAATACAATCAGCAACATCTGCACAAAAAATAGCATCGCCAAAATCAACATACCATCATACAGCATAGCAATCAGCCGAGTTGCCGCTTTTGCCATCACCGGTTGTTGTTCTGGCAATGGCGCTGATGGCAGAGATTGCGGCTGGCTGTTGGTTTTAGCTGTTTTTAACATTGGGGTTTCGGTCTTAGGCATAGGTATGGCGGGCGAATGATGGTAGCAATTAATAAGCGAAATTGTAGCCTAAATACAACCAAAACGCTATGACTCAAACACCAACTACAGACCCATCAGCGCATGGCTCATATAAACATAACTGGAATGAAAATGCTTTAGGCAATAGTGAGGCAGTGGTGAAACAACAGAACGGCAAAATAGCCTGCTGAGTAATTCGGGGCAAAAAAATAAGACATAAAAAAAAATCGCCTGAACTCAAAGAGTGGCGATTAATTTTAACAAAGTAATTAGTGGTGCGCTTGGAGGGAGTCGAACCCCCGACCCTCAAGTTCGTAGCCTGATGCTCTATCCAACTGAGCTACAAGCGCTTAACTAATGTCTTCGTTTGAAGTGGGCGCTATTATAAGTTAGAATATTTATTTTGTCAAACTTTATTTTAAATAATTTTAAAACTAATTTTGCTTCAATAAATGGCGGTGACGGAGGGATTCGAACCCTCGATACAGTTTCCCGTATGCAGCCTTAGCAGGGCTGTGGTTTCAGCCACTCACCCACGTCACCGAATTGGTCTTACTTATCTATAACACCGTACAATAATTTTAGTCAATGTCGCCATTAACCTCAAGTATTGTGGGTGGGCATTATAACAAACCAATCCAAATTTGCAAGACTTTTTAAAAAAATTATGTGAGAATAATTGCAGCACCTTGGCAATGGCACCATGCCTACCTATAACCCAGTCGCTGTTTATGGCTCAGTCGTTATGTGATAATCTGTTTGAAAGTAATGATTAAAAAACCACTTAACCAATCCTTTACAAGGATTGATAACCAGCCTGTGAGAATCTTATGTCAACCCCTGCTACTTTTGCCCCTATTTTAGCACCCAGCATGACACTGCGCCCCACTGTATTGTGTTTTTCGGGGTTAGATCCATCAGGTGGTGCAGGCTTGCAAGCGGATATTGAGTCGATTGGACAAGCAGGGAGTCATGCAGCGATTGCCTGTACTGCAGTGACCGTTCAAAGTTCACAGCAAGTTTTTGGGTTTGAGGCATGCGCAAGTGAGCTGGTAAGGGCGCAAGCACTGGCGGTGCTCAATGATTTGCCTGTCAAAGCCATCAAGTCGGGGATGCTTGGCACCACTGACAATATTGCAATGCTCGCGCAGCTTTTTACCGATGGCAGTATTGCAACAGGTACGCCGTATGTGCTTGACCCCGTACTGGTGGCCAACAGTGGCGGTGCTTTAGGTGACAAAGACACTTTGGTGGCTGCCTTTGCCCAGCTAACCCCTTTTGCGACCCTAATGACCCCCAACAGCATTGAACTGCGTGATTTGACAGGCATCGACAATCTACACGCCGCCGCCAAAGATTTGTGTCAACAAGGTGCCAAAGCAGTGCTAGTCAAGACGTCTCACGATAGCCAAGCCTCTGGTATCGAGCAGTATTTATACGTTAATGACAACCAAACCTGCCGACTGGCATACCAAGCGATTTTGCCAAGACTGGCGGGTGAATATCATGGCTCAGGCTGCAGTCTGGCAAGTTATATCGCAGGTCGTTTGGCACTGGGTGATGAGCTTGTGACAGCGGTACAATGCGCAGATATTTGGACACAACACGTGCTCAAAGTTGCTGACATTGTCCACCCTCATGGTCAACGAATTCCCAAGCGCTTTCATTACACCTCAATGTTAGGTTAGGCAAGCTAGTATGGGGTTATTATTGGAGTGGTCGATTGTCAAGACGTTGCTATTGCAGCTAGGTGTGATCGCCCATTTTCTCATCACGCTTTGGCTAGTTGTGCGGGTTATTCAACAGCAGCGCCACCAAAGCGTGGCAATCGCTTGGATTGCGGTGTTATTTGCCCTGCCTGTTGTTGGCATCATCGGTTATATGTTATTTGGTGAAATCAATATTGGGCATCAGTATCGTAAGCGCAGTTTGATGGCGCAAAAATTACTGCGTGACTTTGCCAACGCTCAGCATATTGATTTTAATGAAATTTCCAAAAATTTAGACACCGAAGCACGGCAACTGAGCAATATCGCCCTACTAAAAACTGGGCTTGGCGTGTATGACCATCATACGCTGACGCTGATGACAGACGCTGACCATATTTTTGCCAGTTTATTAGCCGATATCCGTGCGGCAAACACGATGATTTTGCTGGAATTTTATATTGTGTCGCCACAAGGCCGGGTGATTGAGTTATTAGAAGCTTTGATGGCGGCTAGCCAGCGCGGCGTATCCGTGCATTTGCTCGCTGATAGCGTTGGCAGTCATGCGTTTTTTCGCAGTTCGTGGGTGCAAAAACTCAAAGACGCTGATGTTTTTGTGCATGAGTCGCTGCCCGTGGGTTTGTTCAAAACTATTGTCAAACGCATTGATATCCGCAATCATCGTAAGCTGGCTATTTTTGACAACTGCTATGGCTATACGGGAAGTTTTAATTTAATCGACCCCGATTTTTTCAAACAAAACGAGCATGTGGGCAAATGGATTGATGTCATGATACGGGTGGAAGGTCATGATAACGTCAATTCGGTGAAAGCCATGGCACTTGTCACGACCACGGATATCAGCGCAGAAACCAACGCCAATTTTTCCGGCCTTAAAAAAATCGTTAATCGCTTTACCAAGTCGTTCTATACCGAGTCGCTGTATATTGGCACCTCAAAGCTGCATCATCACAAATTAAAAAACGTGACTAACGCTCGCGGGGTAGGTCAAAACGCTAACACTGGTGCCCCTAAGCCGCCCCTGCTTAACATTTTGCCACTGCAAAGCAACCTACAAGCCTACCCATCGGTGAGTCAAGTCAGTTTGCAGCTGATTCCATCGGCGCCAGAATTAACGGGGCATGTCATCTACGAAACCTTGGTGTGTGCGATTTTTGCCGCCAAAAAACAAGTGGTCATTACCACGCCTTATTTTGTGCCAGATGATGCACTGCTGCTTGCCCTCACTACCGCTGCCAAGCGTGGGGTCAAGGTGATTTTAAATGTACCCAAAAAAGTAGATTCGCTGTTGGTACGGTTTGCTTCACAGGCTTATTTTGAGCCGCTGTTGTCAGCAGGAGTGCAGATTTATTTGTTCAATGCAGGCTTGCTACATGCCAAGATTTTGTGCGTGGATGACGATTATTGCTTGTTTGGTACCGTCAATATGGATATGCGCAGTTTTTATCTGAATATGGAGGTGAGTATGGCGATTTATAATCGTACCATGACCCAGCAAATGCTCACTTGCCAGCATGAATATCTGCGACAAAGTGAGCCATTACAGCGCGATGGATGGCAGCAGCGTAGCTTTGGGGCAAAATTCTTGGACAACGCTATTCGCCTGTTTAGCCCACTGCTTTAAAGCTTACTCATTTAATCGTCGTTTGCCAAAGACTATAGGGTTACAAAGACTAGAGGGTTAATAAATAAACCCCTACGGTTTGCACCAAGGTTTCTAGCAAAATAATCAAGAAAAAACCCAGCATAGGTGCCAAATCAAGCATGCCTGTGGCAGGTAATACTTTGCGAAATGGCTGAATAATTGGCTCACTAAGCAAGGTGAGCAGGCCAAAAATCGCTGGCATTTTTTGGGTAAAAAGCATCACCCAACCCCCGATAAAGGAGCCAATAATGATGTACTGACACATTCTTAAAAAATCAATCAGCAAGGTCACCGCCGCCACAAAAAACATCATGACAGGTGAAAAATGCCGCGATAGATAATCAACCATGGCTAAGTTCACTTCTGGCATATAGAACAGCCCAATATTTTGACTATCAATGCGCATCATGCCAAGCACGCCCCAAATAAAAATCATCCGCAGCAAAAATAGCAGCACCAAACTTGCGGTATTGATTCTGCCATCGCCTAGGGTTGGGAAAATACGTCCAAACACATCGACAATACGTGTCATACGATAAATGGGTTTGGCAAACGCATCTTTTGCAGTAATGCCAGCAAACTGCAGCATAAATCGAAAGAAAACCAGTATCATCGCCGCCGCGACGACGATATCAAACAACCCTGCCAAAAGATTAGTCATGCCCTGTTTTTATCCTTATTTGCTGCTTACACACTTGTTAACGATGAGCCGTTAAGATAGTTAATTAAAATTTGCTGTTGTAGCCAATGTTATAGCCAAATCGAGTTATTTGCCAAACGCTTGGCTTAGCTCACGCGAGCGCTGCTCACATGCTAGCATGGCATCGGCAATAGTTTGATGCATTTGTTTAGCATCCATCACTTCAATTGCCGCTTGGGTAGTCCCATTGGGCGAGGTCACTTTGCGACGCAGCTCAGCTGGCGTATCATGACTGGTCAATGCCATTTGCGCTGAGCCCAGTGCCGTTTGCATTGCCAAAGCCGTGGCTTGGGTTTGGGTCAGCCCCAATTTTTCACCTGTGGCAATCATGTTCTCTAACATATAAAAGAAATACGCAGGCGCTGACCCTGAGATAGCAGTCACGGCGTGCAGTAGGTCTTCGTCATCTACCCATAACACCAGTCCTGCTGCGGACATCACTTGCTGCGCAAGTTGCTGCTGCGCCTCGCTGACCGCTGCTGTCGCGTACAGGCCTGTGGCGCCCATTTGAATCATCGCAGGGGTATTTGGCATCGCTCGCACTAGTTTGACTTGCGGTCCCAACCATTCGGCTAAACTATCGGTAGCAATCCCCGCGGCAATTGAAATAACCACTTGCTCGCCCCAGATGTCTTTGACTGGCAGTAGCACATCTTTAATGACCTGCGGTTTGACAGCGAGCACGACCACATCAGCTTTTTCGATGGCGTGCTTGGTATCGTCGATGTTGCTCGCATCGTAGGTATTCAACCCTTGGGCTTGAAAATCCGCTAACTTCTCGGCATCGGTTTCTACCACATGCAGTAGGCTAGTTGGTTGACCCTTTGCTAATAGCCCTGCAATGAGTGCCGATGCCATATTACCGCCACCAATAAAGGCGATATTAAGAGAAGTTGTGGTTGCCATAGATGTCCTTTGTAATCATTTTTTGTGGGGTGACGAAAGCAGTTAAAGGGTTCGCCCTCGCTATTATTCGCAAATAAGTCTACCATACCTACTGCAAATTTTGATGACAAATTTTGATGACAAATTTACAGCGTAAATTGGTGTACATGGCGCAAATTCAAGCGATTCATGCCCGTTTGATAGTCTCAGTTTATCACATGACAGTGTTAGTCCATGATAGTCTTAAATCAATGACATTCACTATCAAGACCGCATGTCCAAACCAATTGCCACGGACAAGGCGCTTGGGTAGCTAAATTCAGCTCACCGGCATCTGCCAGCCAAACACTGATATTCGGCAATAATAAAGCGAACCGTGGCGGTGTTTGAGATGCCGTGAGCACCTTTTCTTCGTCGTCATTCATGATGACCACTTTGGCAAATTGTCGCTCCCAGCTAGGAATATCAAATCGTTGGCACAGTTTTTTAAACGATTGGTGAAAAGATTGTGACAATAATTGAAAAGACTCATTGGGCAACACGGCTCTGCTAGCAAGCACCAATTCTAGAGATAGCCCCACAGATAATTCCTCAGATAATCCCACATCGGCAGTCAAATTGGCTAATACCCTGTTATCTGACTTGCTATGAATCGCCTTTACATAATCGGCATCAAGACGGTATAACGTATCGCGGTATTTTCTAATTTCAATCCCCTGCCACTGCAAAATCGCTTGCTGGTCTGTTTGCGCTGATTGTAGTAACTGCTCAATTTGTATAATCAATTGCCGAGTGGGGGCAAATTTTTGTGAGCCTTTGACCCAATGATGCAATAGGTTAAAGCGTCTCGCTTGGCTCAATGATTTTAGATTGGGGATATGCAAACATTGCTGATGACTTGTCCAGCCATTTGACCACTGACATAGCGCCAAATCTTGTTGATATTGGTCATCAACTATGTGATGCGCTTCGGTTAGGTTTTGCTGGGTGCGGGTGATATTTTGCACTACTTTATGAAAGCGCTCATCAAGGAGTGGCAAAATCTGATTACGTAAAAAAGCGCGCTGATTAGTTACGCCAAAATTGGTAGGATCATCGACATGAGGGAGATGGTGCGCTGCTATAAAGTCGCTAATCTCATCACGCGTTACCCCAAGCAACGGACGCCATAACCAAATAGGTTTGCCAAATTCGTGTTGCACCCCAAATGCCGTCATACCTGTAAGCCCTGCCAACCCTGTCCCTTGGCATAGGTTCATCAACAAGGTTTCCACCTGATCGTTGGCGTGATGCGCCAAGGCAACAATGGCGTTTTCGCCTGCAATCTGTATGATGGCATGATAGCGGGCGGTTCTGGCTTGTTGTTCATTTGCTTGTTGTGTGCCGATTTGTTGTTCGTTGGCTTGTTGTTCTTGGCTGATTGTACTATCGGCGGCATAAACTTGCTGCGATTGCCAATCGATACAAACGCTGTCATAGTCGATGTGGTGCTTGTGGCAATAGGCTTCTACCAGTTGTTGCCAGTCATCACTGATTTTTTGCAATTTATGATTGATATGAATCACATGAATCGGTAGTTGTAGCTGCTGACAGGCGAACAGTAATGCCATCGAGTCTCGCCCGCCACTGCACGCAATATAAATTTTAGTGGTAGACTTGGGGTGCGGGTTGATATGAGTTTGATAACTTTGTTTAATCGCTTCAATGACAGGTGACATAGGGACAGATGACATAGGGATAGACGACATAGTGCTCAAGCTCATGCGGCGAGAGAAAAACAGTGAGATAAAACAAATGAGATAAAATAATGGGCGCCTCAATAAACGCCCATGGGTCATTAAAATAGGTTAAATCACTGACAATTAAGCAGAGGCTTTTGGTAAGGACAGCGTAGAATTAAAGCTCATCAGTTTTTCATAGCGTTGTTGCAGACGCGTTTGCTCATCAAGTTCTATAAGCGCCGCTAGCTGTTGCTCCAGCGTGGCTTTAAGGTTGGTCATAGCCACATCGCTGTTAATATGCGCGCCCTCGCCTTCCCCAATGACTTCATCAATCAAGCCAAGGGATTTTAAATTTACCGCACTGAGTTTCAATGCCTCACTGGCTTGGGGCGCTTTTTCAGCCGTTTTCCATAGAATCGACGCACAACCTTCAGGCGAAATCACGGAATAAATGCTGTTTTCTAGCATATTGATACGATCAGCGACGCCGATCGCCAATGCACCGCCTGAACCCCCTTCACCGATTACCGTGGCAATCACAGGCACATTCAAGGATGAAAATACCGCAATACTTTGGGCAATCGCTTGCGCTTGACCACGCTCTTCTGCACCCACGCCAGGATATGCGCCTTGGGTATCAATAAAGGTCAACACCGGCAATTTAAACCGTTCTGCCATTTGCACCAGTCTAACTACTTTGCGGTAGCCTTCTGGGTTTGCCATACCAAAATTGTATTCAATACGCTCACGGGTGCTGCGACCACGATGTTGACCAATCAGCATGACAGGCTGGTCGTTAAACATCGCCATCCCGCCCAAAATCGCTTTGTCATCGGCATACGCGCGATCCCCTTGCAGCACATCAAATTCCGTGAACAGCTGGTTGGCATAATCCAAAAATAATGGTCGTTTTGCATGACGTGCAAGCTGTACTTTTTCCCAAACACTCATTGTCGTTATTCCCTTGTTTTACTGCGACTGTTGTCATCTCAAAAGAGTATGACAGACCTAAACGCTTAACTTTATTTAAAATTTAAAAATTTGCTTAGCTGTTTGTTTAACTATTTACTTAGCCATTTGCTTACGCAATAGCTGGCTCATAAGTAGTAACGGATAAGCTCATGCCCCACTTTTGCCAAATATCAATTTCATCTTGCAAATCTGACAGCACAAGACTTGCGTTATCATCCGCTAAATTTACCAAAACTTCCCAAGTATGGTTATCTTTAGCCGCTAGCTGAATCGGTAGCGTATCATGTTTGCTACGGCTGTGATGCACCAGTACCGCTAGGCGTAAAATCAGGGTTAAATACACCAGATTGTCACCGCCCACCATTTTGACTTCATCCAAACTATCAGGTTTTAATTTACGGCGATGGTGCATGACGAGCTGCGACAAGCGTGTTTTATCGACTTGTGAGAACCCATCAATATCCGAATTTTCCAGCAAATAGGCACTGTGCCTGTGATAGCTACTATGGCTGATGGCAAGACCAATTTCATATAGATAGGCACCACGGCGAAGTAAATCCGCATCCTCTTCATCAAGCCCCAAACGATTTCTCACTTGGTCAAACAGCTGCTGCGCGGTACCTACCACACGTTTTGCTTGTTTTCTATCCACCGAATAACGCGTCATCAAGGCTTGTACACTGCGATCGCGCACATCTTCACTGGCAAAACGCCCGAGCATATCGTACATGACGCCTTCGCGCAGCGCACCATCTGAATAAGAGATGGTATCAATGCCCAAAACATTCATCGCTGCGAGCAGCACCGCGACACCAGCCGGCAGCACTGCTTTACGAGTGTCTTTAATATCGGCAAAATCAATATTGTCGATATGTTTTGCTTTAATCAGTAACTTTTGGATTTCTTTGACACCGCTGTAGGTCACCCGAGCATTTTCATCGGCAAGCCCAAGTTGCAGCAAAATTTGATTGACCGCTTTAATCGTGCCGCTTGAGCCCGTGACACTGTCCCAGCCCGTTTTTTGGTACAAACGACTAATACCCAGCATTTCTTTTCTCGCCGCAGCAATCGCTTTTTCAAACGCTTTTTCGGTGATAGCGCCGTCAGTAAAATAGGATTTGGTAAAGGCAACACAGCCCATCTGTAGGCTTTCGGTCAAAATTGGGTCGAAGCCTTTACCAATAATAAACTCCGTCGAACCACCCCCAATATCAATCACCAAGCGTTTGTCGGTACTGGCATTGGTATGAGAAACTCCCAAATAAATTAGACGCGCTTCTTCTCGCCCAGCAATGACTTCTAAGGGTTTGGGTAAAATTAAATTGGCTTGTCGAATAAATTCATCCGCATTCTTGGCTTGGCGCAGGGCATTGGTAGCCACAATCCGTAACCGCTGTGGGGAAACAGCGTCTAGTCGTCCAACAAAACGGGTCAAACAATCCAGCCCGCGTTTTTGTGCCTCAAGCGACAAATAGTTGTTTTCATCAAGTCCAGCGGCAAGCTGCACTTTTTCTGACATTGATGCTAATTTGCGTACTTCCCCATGGTCTAACCGCGCGATGGCAAGATGAAAGCTATTTGAGCCAATATCAATGGCGGCCATAAGTTCGTTGTTAGCAAGTAAGTCAGGCATATGTCACTTAGTGTCGGTTAAAGTCAATAATTCGATTAGACACCATTTTACGCATTTTCACCCCTGAGTAAAAGCCATTTTATTGCAACTGCAACTTTTGCCTCCCGCGATACCTGTCCATTGATGAAAAAAATTGACTTTAATATTTTCTAAAAACTTCTATCGTTACAATCATTTAGATACGATTAGTTAGATACCATTAATGTTTCTTATCATAATTATCAAAACAATTAACCATAGCCATACCCTGTTTTGGGGTTGTGTTATGCTAAGATGACCCTATCATAATAATCACTATAAATTAATTTGCCGTTGGGTGTCTGTTTAATAGATTTCATTATCCTATCATTGCTTCTATCACTGTTTGATTGTATCCAATATTAAGATTTTTTTATTAGGCAAAAACAAGCACTGGGCAAAAACAAGCGTTTGGGTCATTACTTAACCGTAATCCAAAACCTAACAGTTAACAACATCAACACGTAAACACGTAGGAGTTACTATGTCTTCAGTTATTCATGCCGATGAAGGTACGTTTGAAAAAGCAGTACTACAATCAGATACCCCAGTATTGGTCGATTTTTGGGCAACTTGGTGTGGTCCATGTAAAGCCATCGCCCCTGTATTAGACGAGCTTTCCTCAGAATTTGAGGGTAAAGCGCGAATCGTTAAAATCGACGTTGACCAAAATCCAAACCTAGCCGCACAATATGGTATCCGTAGTATACCTACCTTATTTATGTTTAAAAACGGTGAAAAAGTGGATGCCACTATGGGTATGCAACCAAAAGCCCAATTGACTGCTCTTATCAACAAACACTTATAATCGCTAGGGTAAGAATCACTAGCGTAGGTTAAATTGAATTTTTATATTGGTAACGGTATATTTTTTTGATAATTACCAGTGAGATTCGCCGCGATTTTGATACTTGTGAGTAAAAAAATCGCGGTTTTTTATGCCCATACATTGACAAATGAATATGTCAAGTCGTATAGTGTGTCTCACAAAATAACTATCTTATCGATATGCTTAACGTTACGTTAGCAGGCATTTACTATTATTTGGTTTAGTACTTGGTATTGTCTGTTTGCAACGCTCAGTTAATCATTTCAAACGTTTCTATTTTTTTCTCTTTATATTCTCTTCACACCCTACTGTCTTAAAACGATGCAGCGCCTTTGCTCGACTCACGTTTTGAGGTGGTTCAAAATTAGTTATTGATGATTTACCTATGAATTTGACTGAACTCAAGAAAAAATCGATTGCTGAATTGTTGTTGATTAGCGAGCAAATGGGTCTAGAAAACATGGCCCGTAGTCGCAAACAAGATATCATTTTTGCTATTTTAAAAACCCACGCCCGAAACGGTGAAGCTATCTATGGGGATGGCGTGCTTGAGATTTTGCCCGATGGCTTTGGTTTTTTACGATCGTCGGAAGGCTCTTACCTAGCGGGTCCCGATGATATCTATGTGAGTCCAAGCCAAATTCGCCGTTTCAATCTCAAGACGGGTGACTCAATCGCAGGGACGATTCGCCCACCCAAGGATTCTGAGCGTTATTTTGCCCTATTAAAAGTTAACGAAATCAACTTCGACACCCCAGACCGCTCTCGCCACAAACTGATTTTTGAAAATTTAACCCCACTTTTCCCCACCCAGCAGCTTCGCTTAGAACTGGGTAACGGTACCACAGAAGACTTAACCGGCCGTATCATTGACTTGATTGCCCCGATTGGTAAAGGTCAACGCTCAATTATTGTCGCCCCACCAAAAGCGGGTAAAACTGTACTGCTACAATCTATCGCGCAATCCATCACCAAAAACAACCCAGAATGTTATCTCATCGTGCTGCTCATTGACGAGCGTCCTGAAGAAGTGACCGAGATGCAGCGTACGGTGCGTGGTGAAGTGGTCGCATCGACCTTTGATGAGCCGCCAACCCGTCATGTACAAGTCGCCGAAATGGTGATTGAAAAAGCCAAACGCTTGGTTGAGCACAAACAAGACGTGGTGATTTTACTTGACTCCATCACACGCCTTGCCCGCGCTTACAATACTGTATTGCCTTCATCGGGTAAAGTATTGACTGGTGGGGTGGATGCCAATGCCTTAGAACGCCCAAAACGCTTTTTTGGTGCCGCGCGTAATGTCGAAGAAGGCGGTAGCTTGACCATTATTTCAACCGCTTTGATTGACACAGGCAGTACCATGGATAAGGTGATTTATGAGGAGTTTAAGGGGACAGGTAACCAAGAAATTACCCTTGAGCGAGACATTGCCGAAAAACGGGTATTCCCTGCCATCAATATCAAAAAATCGGGCACTCGCCGCGAAGAACGGTTGATGGATGAGGCGATGTTACGCAAAGTATGGATTCTGCGCAAACTGTTACACCCCATGGATGAACTACAAGCTACCGAATTTTTGCTAGAAAAACTTAAAGACTCAAAAACCAATGATGAATTCTTTGAGCAAATGACGCGTAAAGATAAATCTTAATCATGTTACCGCTTAATCCTGTTAATTAGCTGACTCATAGAAATGAAAAAGCTCAACCTGGTGTTGAGCTTTTTGTTGGTGTCTTTTTTATTGGCGTCCTTTGGGCTTAAATCGCAACGCTACTTAAATTGCACCACTAAAAGTATCGCATTGGTTGATATCACCCGATTTTAGACCGCGTGAAAACCACGTCATACGTTGTTGACTGGTACCATGGGTAAAGCTATCAGGCACCGCTGCTCGACCACTGGCTTGGGCTAAACGGTCATCACCGATTTGCTGCGCCGCATTAATCGCTTCTTCAATATCGCCTTGCTCTAAGAATTGAACACGTTGTTGGTTACGGTTTGCCCAAACACCGGCGAAACAGTCCGCTTGTAGCTCTTGACGCACTGATAAGTTGTTGGCTTGTGCTTCAGTGGCACGGCGACTGGCTTCATCCACTTTTTGGCTAATACCCAATTGATTTTGCACATGATGACCCACCTCGTGAGCAATCACATAAGCCTGTGCAAAGTCACCTGCTTTACCTTGGTTTTGTGCATCACCTGAGCCATTTTGGTCACCTGTAATACCCAATTTTTGGCGCATTTCTTGGAAAAAACTGGTATCAAGATAGACGCGTTGGTCTGCAGGGCAATAGAAAGGGCCTGTGGCTGAAGAAGCGTTACCACAACCTGAACGTACCATACCATTAAATAATACTAATTTAGGCTGTTGGTATTGCATATTGTTTTCACTAAAAATTTGACCCCAAACTTCTTCTGTGTCTTTTAACACCACTGAGGCGAATTTTTGGTCGCGGTCAGCCGTTTGCTGGTCAAGGGTTTGTTGACCACTACTATTTCCACCTGTGATTGCAGAACCTGTCTGCATAGCAGTCATAGGATTCATACCAAATACCAGCCACAAAATCAACCCAATGATAATACTACCGATACCGCCGCCCACAGCTTTACCGCCGCTGACCAGTACATTTGAACTACCGCCACGATCTTCCCACTTCATACCACTACCTCCTCAAATCTCGTCTTGCTTTTATATATCGTATGCTTATTTTGGCATTGTAGCATTTTGCCTAAAAATTACTGTGTGAAATCGTAGTTTTATACAGATTTTTGAAAATAAACCCTAATAATATGCAACTAATGTAACTTATCTACCCATCAAAGCCTTAGAAATCTCATTAAGATTAAGCAATTATCACCATAAAAAATTATTTTTTAACTATATCCAATAGACCGCTAAAACAAAAAAATTGTAAATTTACAAAAATAAAGATATCTTTGCCATATTTTTATGCGTATAATACGTCATTTTCTGCGAAAAGCTAAAAAAGATATCTTTTTCGTGCGATATCAATAAATCTAAAAAGTTGTATTTGTGATTGCGGTGTTATTTTGTTACAACCTTTTATCAGATTTATTATATTTTTTTATGCGAAAGTTATTCTATCTTGACTAAGTTTCCGCTACAATATTGCCAGTTTCATGTCCCGTGTGTCTTTAATTCTAAATAAACTCTTTATTTAGAGTATCGTCGAGTGAATACGGGGTTATTTTCTTTAGGAGAACACGTAATGAACGTTAAATTAATCGCTGTATCAAGTTTAGTTGCTGCATCTTTAGCTATGACTGCATGTAGCAAAAAAGAAGAAGCTGCACCAGCTGCTGCCTCTACCACTGCTTCAACTACAGTTGCTTCATCAACTACTACTACCACTGTTGAAGCTTCTGCACCTGCAGTAACTGCATCTGCTGCAACTGTTAACGCTTCTACTGTTGTTGTAGACACTGCATCTGCTGCTGCACCAGCTTCTGCTGTTGCTGACGCTGCCGCTTCTGCTGCTACAACTGTTGCTGATGCTTCTGCATCTGCTGCAAAATAATCAGTTTTTTAAACTGAACAAAAAGGAAACCCGAGCGGTTTCCTTTTTTTATGGTTAAAGATTTTGTGTGGCATAAAATTTTTAAAATTATTTAGATATTAAAAAATTTAGACACTAAAAAAGTGGGTCATTGCCCACTTTTTCAGCTACCTGGCTTTGTTAGCCAGCTGATTTTTTAACTAATTAATTTTTTACCTAAGTGACTTTTTAGTTAATTCACTTTATTGTTTAACAGGGGTAGCCGGCATAAACTGCGCTTGGTTGATATCCGTGCCGTTGGCTTGATGCTGGGTTTTTAATGATTTTGCTACTTCTGGCGGCATGTAATTCTCATCATGCTTTGCTAGTACCTCGCTTGCTACAAAGGTATTGCCTTCAAGCGAACCTGTGGCTACCACGCCCGAACCTTCGGCGAATAAATCTGGCAAGATGCCTTTGTAGGATACCGGTACGGTGGATTTAAAATCGGTGATTTTAAATTTGATATTGAGCGGGTCTGTGCTATCTCGCTCGACACTACCGCGCACCACCATACCCCCTGCTCGGATACGGGTATCTTCAGGTGCTTTGCCTTGACTAATGGCTGTGGGGTCAAAATAATAGTCGGTTTGTTGTCCTACCGCATAAATCACAAGAACGACGGCAATGATTGCGCCAAATAAGGTTGCCATCACCCACATTAATTTTTTTTGTCGAACTTTATTCATCGCTTTTTTTCATCTCACTTTTGATGAACCACACCCTATGGGTCTACTTGTCTATTATAACACTGATTAGGGCGATAAATACTATTATCCGCTACTCTTAGCCGTACGCTGATGACGCTGTTGCTGGCGCGCCTGCTGGGTAGTGATATCTCGGTAGGTTGCTTTACGCTGACTACGACTAAAAAAGACGAGCGCGACAATCCCTAATAAAGTCAGTAGCCAAGTTGACCACACATAACTACCATGCCCACCCATGGCGATAAATTCGGCAAAATTATGAAAATACGGGCTCATTGGTCACCTCAGGTTTGAATGTAGGTTTAGAGAATGGATTGGTGTCATAGGATTGAAGCTATCGCTAGTTAAATGGCGATACTTTATGTCAGTAAGGAGGCTTTAACAATAACTCTTTAGTGATATAGCCGTTTGCATTCATCAATCACCCATTGTTTGCTACTTTCGCGCTGTAGAATCAAGGTGTTGGTACGATAGATGGTAAGCGCAGCCACTAAAAAATAGCTGCCTAACATCATCAGTAATAACGGAATATACATATCAGGCGGCATTTTTGGACGCTCAGTTACGGTAAATGTCGAGCCTTGGTGCAGGGTGTTCCACCAGTTGACAGAATATTTGATAATCGGCAAATTAACCGCACCGACAATCGATAAAATCGCCGCCGCTTTACCACGACTGGCGGTATGCTCAAATGCGGCAAATAGTGCCATCACGCCTGCGTACAAAAACGCCAAAATCAGCATAGAAGTCAGACGCGCATCCCATACCCAGTATGTGCCCCAGGTAGGCTTTGCCCAAATCGAGCCTGTAAGTAGACTTAACACACAAAGCATAAAGCCAATGGGAGCAATCGCTTGGGCAACCAAATTGGCGGTTTTAATTTTCCAGACCAAAAAAATCACCCCCAAAATTGCCATGCCTAAGTAAATTGACATGGCCAGACTGGCAGTGGGGACATGGATAAAGATAATGCGATAGCTATTGCCTTGCAAATAGTCGGGTGGCGCAAATGCCAAACCCCAAACGGCACCCACCGCTAATAGCAGCGCAGCAATGACAGCTAAGTATCTCACCCAAGGGGCAAAAATACGATAAAACTCTTTGGTGCCAACAGTTTTAAGAAATCCTTGCCAAAGGCGAGAAAAAAAGCCAGTTTTGCCAACGTTTGGGGTAATTTCTGCCATGGAATGCGCCTTGCTTTTTTTTCTAAAATGAATGTAAGCCATCAACAATAAGATATTTGTTCGCTTATTTTACTGGTATTTGGGGATTTTTTCATCTAAAAATCATCAGCTTAACCAAGCCAGTTTTAATGAAAATGCAATCACAAAAGGCGTGACGATGACTGCCAAAATACTGCCCGCCAGTAATAGTGCTAAAATCGGATAACCGTTAAGCCCCATGGCAAATTGCCCCACTGCCCCTGTGGCAAAAATCAGCACAGGCAGCTGCATGGGTAACGAAATCAATGGCACTAACACCGCGCCGTTTTTTAGCGATAATGTCAAGCTACTGGCAATCGCTGATAAGCACAACAAAATCGGACTGCCCACCAAAATCGACGCACTCAGGGCAATGGCTGCTTGGCTGGTCAAGCCAAAAAGCGGCATCGCCAAAAATGCGAGCAGACACACCATCCCCGCACTGGTCAGCCAATGCACGATGAGCCGTACTAGCACCCAAGTGGGAATCGAGGCACGAGCGACAACCAATTGCGCCAGTGTGCCGTTATCGAGGGCTGGGCGAAATAAGTTTTCCATACCCATAATCAGCGACAATAACGCTGCAATCCATACCGCAGGCACGCCCAGTTGCTGCAATAATTTTGGCTCCGTCCCCATCGCCAGTGGAAATAAGGTGATGATAATTAAAAACAACACTAACGGATATAACCACTGCACTTTATTTTGCTGCTTGATTTGCCATTCACGTTGCCACAGGGCAGAAAAATCAATCATTGCAGTTGCCCCTAAACCATATACAAGGTTAAATCTAATTGCTTGTTGGCGACGGCGACAGTTTGGTGACTGGTCATGAGCACTGCCCCACCGCGCTGAACGAATGTTTGCATCAAGTGTTCAATTTTGGCAATCATATTGACATCAAGCGCGGTCAGCGGCTCATCAAGTAGCCAGCAAGGAAATTGCGCTACATACTCAAGCCCAAACAGCAAGCGTGCCAAACCCACGCGGCGCGTCTGCCCTGCCGAGAGTTGATAGCAGTTGATTTTCTCATAACCTGCTAACCCAACCCAATCGAGTGCTCGCTCAAGCGCGTCTGCGCTTGGTTTGATGCCATACAAGGCTAACAAAAATCGCAAATTTTGCTCAACGGTTAGTTGCAAATGAATACCCAATTGGTGCGCCACATAAAATGGCTGCACAGGTAGCTCTGCCTTGCCCTGCCAACTGATATCACCGGTCAACACAGGAATCAACCCTGCAAGCTGCATCAAAAATGTGGTTTTGCCGGTGCCATTTTCACCCACCAAATGACAAATATCGCCACGGTTTAGCACCAAATTCACCGCTTCACACAGCGGAAATTCGCCACGTTGTATGGTGACATTTTGACAGTTTAGCAGCGAACTGGTCGCCGAGATAGGTATAGCAGTGGGTGTTGGATTTGGCATAGCATTGGTTAAAATTTGCAAGTCATTAAATAGATAACAGATTAAATTGATAAACTATAGCCCTATACCCATTGTATAGATAATTGGCTAAAGTTGTGTAGAAAGCTTATTATATACTAACTTGCGACAGGTCTTTGTTATTATCCATATAAAGTATCCATATAAAGCTTGGTGATAGCATCAAAGTTTTGCTAACCTGTTTGTTAAATTTTTTGTTTTTTAACTGTTCTGCTTTTCGTTTTTCTTTCTATTTTTAGCTATTTTTTCTTGGGTAAGTGAAATCAATGTCCAAAAATCCGAAGCGTTTATGGCAACGCCTAAAACTGTTCTTTACTGCTGAAAAATCAGCGTCACTCCCTGTAGCCGATAAGACAACTGACTCTTCTGTTCAGTGTGCTGAGACAAACGAGCATAGCGATGCTACTAGCTATCAGCCTTTTGCCAAAAACCCCGTCAATGCAGCTTTTGATGAGCATAGCCATTCACAAGATGAACCGTTTTTAGCCAGTGAGTCGCTTGATGCAGATGGCGAATTAGAGCTACAACCGATTACCCCCGATGACATAGAGCATATCTTAGCCAGTATGGGTTATCAATTTATGTATCACCCTGCCAGCGAACAAGATGAGCAAAGCATTCATCATTATACGATGCAAGTGTCAGATAAAGAGCGGCATTGGGGTTGTATGATTCGTTTTTTTAGTGAGCAGCAATTGATTGCGGTGTACAGTATTTATCCTACGGCGATTGCTGAAGCCAATCGTCCTGAGATGCTCGCCATGCTGGCTTATCTAAATTATGATTTGATGATTGGTAATTTGGAAATGGATGTGATGGACGGCGAGCTGCGCTTTAAGACGTCGCTTGATTTGGAGGTGACGGGGGTGAGCGAGTTAATTATGAGTTATTTGATACAGAGTAATTTCTCGTTGTTTTCACGGCTGTATGACACCATTCGCGAGATGATTGAGCAGCCCCATACTACGCATGATTTGCAAGGTGCGGTAGACAAGCTGATTGACTCTCAGCAAGCCCGCAATTTTTTCTTGGCGTCTGATGCCATTCAATAATAAGCGGCCAACATAAAAAAGGCGATGACATTCATTCATCGCCTTTTTTATGAGATAGTAAAAGCTGCTACAACATGGCAGCGACTTCCGCGCCTTCGCGAATGGCACGTTTAGCGTCCAATTCGCCTGCCAATTTTGCCCCACCAATCAAGTGATATTGGGCTGTCAAGTCATCACCCACCGCAGGCATCAAGTCATTGACCGATTCTTGCCCCGCGCAGATAACGATACTATCAACGCGCAATAATTGGCTATGACCGTCTGGGTTAGTAATCCAAATGCCTTCATTGGTAATTTTCTCATAGCCAATGCCGCTCACCTGTTTGACGCCATGCTTATTGATATGAGCACGGTGCACCCAGCCTGAGGTTTTATTGAGACCTGCCCCCAAGCGACCTTTTTTACGCTGCATCAAATACACTTCACGGGTCGGGGTAATGGGCTCTGGTTTTACCAGTCCACCTTCGCTGTCATAGTGTGGGTTGGTGTCCACACCCCACTCACGTTTCCATGAGGCTACGCTTTGCGGATGGGGTTGATAAATCACCTTGCCTTGCGCATCTTTTTCAAACGGTTTAACATGGGTGGAGGTCAAATATTCGCTAACATCGAAACCAATTCCGCCTGCACCGATTACCGCGACTCGCTTACCTGCGACTTTTTGACCCGATAGCAATTCGGCATAGCTCATTACTTGCGGTAACTCCACCCCTTCAAAGTCAAGCGCCCGTGGAACAACGCCTGTGGCAATAATCACATCATCAAACTGACCTGACTCTAGTTCCTCTTTGCTTACTTTATGATTGAGTTTGAGCTCAATGTCTAAACTGTCCACCAAATTGGTAAAATAGCGGATGGTTTCAAAGAACTCTTCTTTACCTGGAATCACTTTGGCATAGTTAAACTGTCCGCCGATTTTATCCTGTGCTTCAAACAAAGTGACCTGATGACCGCGTTTGGCGGCGACCGTCGCCGCTGATAGCCCTGCCATGCCTGCGCCCACTACGGCAATTTTTTTGGCTTTTTTGGCAGGTTTATAGACCAGTTCGGTTTCATAACAGGCTTGGGGGTTGACCAGACAAGTTGAGCGTTTATTGTCAAATGTATGATCTAGACACGCTTGGTTACAGCCAATACAGGTATTAATTAAGTCAGTTTGTCCTAAACTGGCTTTTGCCACCCAGTCTGGGTCTGCCAAGAACGGACGCGCCATTTGTACCAAGTCAGCTTGGTTCTCTGCTAGCAGCTGCTCGGCAGTCTCTGGCATATTGACACGGTTGGCAGCAATCACAGGAATAGTCACGTGGCGTTTGACTTCAGCAATCACATCGGCAAACGCTGCGCGTGGTACCGACGTGACGATGGTCGGGATACGTGCTTCATGCCAGCCAATCCCGGTATTTATTATGGTCACCCCGGCTTTTTCGATGGCTTTGGCGATAGTAATGACTTCATCCATGGTGTTGCCATCGGGCACCAAGTCAATCATCGATAAACGGAAGGTGATAATAAACGCTTCTCCCACCGCCTCGCGTACCGCTTTAATAACTTCAAGCGCAAAACGCATACGGTTTTCTAGACTACCGCCCCATTGGTCAGTGCGCTGATTGACGTGATTGCTTAAAAACTGATTGAGTAAATAGCCTTCTGAACCCATGATTTCGACGCCATCATAGCCCGCCATTTGTGCAAGTTTGGCAGTTTTGGCATAGTCTTTGATAGTCGCCAAAATATTTTTTTCACTCATTTGACGAGGTTTGAAGGGTGAAATAGGCGATTTGATGGCACTGGCTGATACCGCCAATGGATGATAACCATAGCGACCGCTATGCAGAATTTGCAAGATGATTTTGCAGTCATATTGGTGCACAGCTTTGGTGACTTTACGATGATTGACTACATCGCCTTTGTGATTGAGCGTTCCGCCTGCCGGCACTAACCAACCTTCATGATTGGGCGAGATACCGCCCGTGATCATCATGGCAACTCCCCCTTTGGCGCGCTCGGCAAAATAAGCGGCTAGCTTTGGATAGTTAAAGAACCGATCTTCAAGCCCTGTATGCATCGAGCCCATCACAATACGATTTTTTAACGTGGTAAATCCTAAATCCAGGGGTTCAAAAATATGCGGATAATGGGTGTTATGAGTAGATATCTGGCTGTTATTTGACATAAATAATCCTTGGCAGTAATTTCCTTTCACTATTTGGTCACATTAAGCAACTAATCTTGTCATTTTGTAAATGAGTTCGTTATCATAATCAATTCGTCAATGTGGTCACGCAATGTAGCTATATCAACATACCTTAAGCATACATCAAACCAAAATTAGGTCAACCTATTATAAATAGTCATCTTTGAAAGCATAAGGCAAATTTTGTCCCGATGAGTCTACAAAAAAATCATGCTTATTTTTGCGACAATGTTAATATCACGCTAGGATAAAAGTACAACAGGAGGGAAATTACTGTGAAGAAAATGATTGTTAGCACGTCCACGTCATGTCTAGACGACCTTGGCATTCCAGACAATGTCAAAATGTTGCCGATGAATATCCATATGGGCGGTGCCAATTATCTAGATGGACAAGACCTAAGCCTAGATAGGCTGTCGCGTGTTCTACTCGATAACCCCAATATCGAAATCAGTACCTCAGCGCCCACTGAAAATCAGCTCATTGAATTCTTTTATCAACTCATCAAAGAAGATGTGCAAGAAGTTTTAATCATCTGTTTATCCTCTTCTTTAAGCCAAACCTACAATAACTTGCTCAATATTAGCTCGATGTTTAGTCATCGCATGAAAATTTATCTCTATGATTCACGCACGATTTCACATGGCGAAGCGGTTCTTGTACAAGAAGCCTCACGCTTACTCAAACAAGGCATGGAAGTCCCACAAATCATCACCGAAATCAACCGCCTGCGCGATAAAATCCATATCTATTTGGCAGTTGATAACCTTAAAGGTATGATTCGTACCAAGCGTATTTCAGCGCCAGTCGGCTTTTTCGCCAATTTATTCGGTATTAAACCGATTGTAAAAATGGAAGACTCAGGTCAAATGGTCGCCTTTGAAAAGGTGCGCAGTTTTGAAAAATGTATTGAGCGACTCGCGGATGCTGCCATCACCGCCGCCAATGGTAAAAAAGGTAAAATGTATGTGATCAGCGGTAATTTAAACCCTCATACCAAGTCACTACTTAACTATTTATCGTCACGCGGTTATGATAAAACCGAAGTTCTTCCTGCCGCCAGTGTCTCTATAGCAAATATCGGTGTGTTCACCCTTGGCTGCGTATTTGTCGAAGACTAAACCCTGACTGGGTTTGCTAGCTTATAAAATAACAGGCGGGCTGTCTGTTTTGTCATTTTTTATATTTGTGAAAAAGCAGATTGAGATATAGGATTTCGTCAAAATCCTTGTTATGATAAAGGCGTTTATTTATTAACTACAGGGACGTCGTTATGCCAAACTTCCATACTGGGCTGGAAAAAAATCCTGCCAACTATACCCCGCTTACTCCCATTGATTTTATTGAGCGTACTGCTAGCATCTATCCCGATCAAACGGCGATAGTGTATAAAGATTATGAGCACAATGACCTACGTCAAAGTTGGGGCGAAACCTATAATCGCTGCCGCAAAATGTCGGATGCCCTAAAAAAACTAGGTATCGATAAAGACGATACTGTTGCAGTGCTACTGCCCAATACCCCAGCTATGGTTGAAGTCGCGTTTGGCGTACCGATGTCTGGTGGTGTGCTATGTACCTTAAATACCCGTTTGGACATCAATGCTTTGGTCTTTTGCCTACAGCACAGTGAAGCGAAAGTATTGATTGTCGATACTGAGTTTGAACAGCATGTTGCGCTGGTACAAGAGTCATTTCCTAACTTAATTATCATTCATGCCACCGACCCTGCGGTCACGCCCACTGAACAGTTTGGCAACATGACGTATGAAGAATTCATCGCCTCAGGAACCGACTTAGACAACTGGGAAAAACCAACTGATGAATGGGATGCCATCGCGCTCAATTACACATCAGGTACCACAGGTATCCCAAAAGGTGTGGTGTATCACCATCGTGGTGCCACCTTAAATGCCGTCTCTAATATTTTAGATTGGGATATGCCAAAGCATCCTGTGTATTTATGGACGCTCCCCTTGTTTCACTGTAATGGCTGGAGCTTTCCTTGGAGCATTGGCGAGCGTGCGGGTACCAATGTGTGCTTACGCAAAATTGATGCTGATTTGATTTTACGGTTGATTGCCGATGAAAAGGTCACCCACTATAGCGCAGCGCCTATCGTGCACAACATGATTGCCAATGGTAATGAAGCGCTGAAAAAAGCCATCAAACACGAAGTACGTTGTAATGTCGCAGGTGCACCACCGCCTGAGTCTTTGCTCGCCAAAATGGAAGAAATGGGTTTTAAAATCACGCATGTATACGGTTTGACAGAAGTATATGGTCCCGTCACCCTGTGTGTTGAGCGCCCAGAATGGGATGATTTGACTGTCAGTGAACGCGCGCAAAAAAAATCCCGCCAAGGTATGAACTCACATCTATTAGCGGGGTTCGATGTGTTCAAACAAGGCACCACTACCCCAGTTGCAGCCGATGGTAGTGAAATTGGTGAGCTTGCTATCCGCGGCAATATGGTGATGAAAGGCTATCTAAAAAACCGCAAAGCCACCGCAGAAGCCTTTAACGGTGGCTGGTTTAAGACCGGTGACTTGGGCGTCAAATACCCAGATGGGTACATCAAAATTATGGATCGGCTCAAAGACATCATCATCTCGGGCGGTGAGAATATCTCAAGTATTGAAATAGAAAACGTACTGTATCGTATGCCAGAAGTGGAAAGCTGTGGGGTAGTTGCTGCTCCTCATGACAAATGGGGTGAAGTACCGGTAGCCTTTATCGAAATCCGCGAAGGCTCAACCCTAGATCGGGAAGATATCATTGCCCATTGCCGTAAATATTTGGCAGGTTTCCAAGTGCCCAAACATATTATTTTTGCGCAAATTCCAAAAACCTCGACAGGTAAAGTGCAAAAATTTGAGCTACGTCAAGCGGCGCGCTCACTGGCGCATGAAGAAGCAAAAATCACTCACCATCATCCGCAAAGCTATTTGGCAGCGACAACCGACTCCAATCCGAGCACTGCCATGCCTAGTTCCGGCATACATAGCAACACCCAAACCCTACCCAATGATTCACCAGAAGATGCGGCACACTAAGGCTCAATATTGGCGACTCGTATTGCATATCCTCACTTCGTTAGTGGGGATTTTTGTTGCAACATATAGCTTGAAAACACCCAAAAAACACCCATTTATTTAGAGATTTTCTCATGTTATTTTTAATTAATTTTTAACAATCATAAGCGACAATATATGTCGTATATCAGTGATTTAGCCCTATAATTTTTCGTGTATTTTGTTATTATAGCCTTATCAATTCACTTCTTTTTTAACTTATCCCTACTTTTATATTTTTCCCTTTTTTATTAACCTTTTTTATCAACCTCTTTTGTAACAAGGAGTCCTTATGGACGACAATAAAGCCAAAGCTTTAACTGCCGCTTTATCACAAATTGAAAAACAATTCGGTAAAAATACCATCATGCGCCTGGGTGATGAGTCAGCAAAAATCAACGTGGATGTAGTCTCCACAGGCTCATTGGGTTTGGATATTGCACTGGGCATTGGCGGTTTGCCAAAGGGTCGTATCGTCGAAATTTATGGTCCTGAAAGTTCGGGTAAAACCACTTTAACCTTGCAAGCAATCGCCCAATGTCAAAAACAAGGCGGTACCTGTGCTTTTATCGATGCTGAACATGCGCTAGACCCTATTTATGCCAAAAAATTGGGCGTTGATGTCGACGCTTTACTTGTCACGCAGCCTGACAACGGTGAACAAGCACTTGAAATCACCGATATGCTAGTGCGCTCAGGTGCGGTGGATATGATTGTTGTTGACTCGGTCGCTGCCCTTACCCCACGCGCGGAAATTGAAGGCGAGATGGGCGACAGCCATATGGGTCTGCAAGCGCGCTTGATGAGCCAAGCGTTACGAAAAATCACCGGTAACGCCAAACGCTCTAACTGTATGGTGGTATTCATTAACCAAATTCGTATGAAAATCGGTGTCATGTTTGGCTCGCCAGAAACCACAACCGGTGGTAACGCCCTTAAATTCTATGCGTCGGTGCGCTTGGATATTCGTCGTATTGGTGCGGTTAAAGACGGTGAAAACATCATCGGTTCTGAGACCCGCGTTAAGGTAATCAAAAATAAACTGGCGCCGCCGTTTCGCCAAGCAGAATTTGACATCATGTATGGGACAGGTACCAATCATCTAGGTGAAGTGGTTGACTTGGGTGTCGATATTGATGCGGTCAAAAAATCGGGCGCTTGGTACAGCTACAATGACAGTAAAATTGGTCAAGGTAAAGCCAACGCCATTAGATTCTTGGAAGAAAATCCCCAAATCGCCCAAGAGATTGAAGCCAAAGTGCGCGCTGCTAAGCTTGGTAATGTCGAACCTGTTCCAGAAGAAGCGCATGACGTTGAACCCCCTGAGTTTATCGAAGGTATGCAATAATTGCTTAGCTACCCAAAACCCTAGTTTTTACTGGGGTTTTTGTTTTTATACTGCTCAACTTGTTCGCCAGCCGATGTTTAACCTTTTTTTTAATCACCCTTAAAACCGCTATGCCAGATCCTAAATCCTTGTTAGAAACTATCGAAAATCAGTTAATGACTGATGAACAACGCCAAGCTTACCATGACAAGCTTAAAGCCGAGAGCTACATGCGTTGGCTGGCGTTTTATTATCTTGGGCGGCGTGAGCAATCTAAAAAAGAGCTGCGGGACAAACTATTGGCAAAAGGATGTGATGCGGCGGCTATCGAAGCGCTTTTGAGCGAATTTGAAGCAGAAGGCTATCAAAGCGATGAGCGTATGACGTCTGCATTGATCAAAGAAGGTATCGGCAAGCAGCATGGTACCCAGCGGATTTTTCAAACGTTAAAAAAACACGGCTTAACCACCGTCAGTTCGGTCAGTGCGATTAATACATGGATTGAGACACACAATGATTTTTTTGAAGATTTATTACTCAATGACATTGAATCAGACACGGCGGATGACGACCCAGATGAGACCTATGAAGTGGATTGGCTTGCCCAAGCAGTGGCAGCACGGGTACGAAAATACGGTGATGCCATCCCGACAGAGCCTAAAGAAAAAGCCCGTCAACTGCGATTTTTGCAATATCGGGGCTTTGCTGCAGATGTGTGTTTTGATGCCTTAAAGTATGACCTAACTACCCTAGCCAATCGCTAGGATGACTGCTATTTTTTTACCGCCAATTGGTCAAAAATTGCGCCATCTTTAAAAAACTTGCTCATAATCTCATCCCAGCTACCAAAAACTTGATTTGGCTCAAAGGTGGCAATTGCAGGAAATTGGCTTTGGTATTTTGCCAAAGTCGCCGCATCCACAGGGCGCAAATAATTCTTGGCCATAATCTCTTGGGCAGGCGTATCCCACAAACCTTTTAAATAGGCTTTGGCCAATTCAGTGGTACCTTTTTGCTCGGTAACGGCATTCACCACAGCGACAGGATTACTAATCTTGACCGAATAACTGGGATAAACAATCTGTAAGTTTTTATCGGCAAATTCTTTTTTGGTGATTTGTGCTTCATTCTCTGTGGTAATCAGCACATCGCCAATTTCTCGTTGTAAAAAGCTTGTTGTCGCTGCCCTTGCGCCACTGTCATACACTGCCACATTGCTCAAAATTTGCTTCACCAGCGCTTTGGTCTTGGCTTCGTCATTATTGAAGTGGTGCAAGCCATATCCATACGCACCCAAGAAACCATATCTTGCTGTACCACTGGTTTTTGGATTGGCAATTACGATACTGACACCGGGTTTTGCCAAGTCATCCCAGTCTTTGATTTGCTTGGGGTTGTTGTTACGAACTAGTAGTACCATGGTGCTGGTATAAGGTACCGCGTTATTGGGAAACGCTTGTTGCCAGTTTTTATCCACCAAGCCTTTTTTCACCAGCAGTTCTACATCTGAGGTTTGGTTCATGGTCACTACATCCGCTTTAAGCCCATTCGCCACGCTCAAGGCTTGTTTGCTTGAGCCGCCATGCGACTGCTGAATAGTGACGGCTTGTTTTTGCTGCCCCGTAAAAATTGGGTTGTATTCTTTATACAACTCGCGGGACACATCGTAAGATACGTTTAGCAAAGATACACCATTGCCGTTAGTGGCTGAAGCGCTGGCTGCACTCTCGTTTTTGGGCGGAGCTTTTTGGCAGGCAGTTAAGCTTGCCACTGCCATCACTGAGATGCCGGCTAATGCAAAGATTTTACCTTTAGATTGCGTACGGGTAATTAATGGGTGATTTTGGGTCGCGTTTGTCATGTTTTCCTCATAAGTTTTCAAAGTGCCAAGCTAAACATCCAATGGCTTAATGATTGAAAATATAGTAAGGATTTTTAATTATACTGTCTTGGAATATTTAATACTTTCATTATTCCTTAGTTGAATAAAAAAGCCCGTAATGCATACGGGCTTTGAAAGTACAATCCTGCGATTAAAATTTTAAAAACGGGTTTTGAATTTTGGCGCAACTGGATTGGCTTGACCATTAACTGTCGTGGTATTTGCGCCTGCTTGGTTGTTTTGTCCAAATAATGGACCACCGCCACCGCCCATGCCTTTGGTCAACCCTTGCACTGCTTTCATCATTTTGCTGATGCCCGATGGGTCAGATAGCATCTTCATCATTTTTGCCATTTGCTTGTGCTGCTTTAACAGCTGATTGACGTGCTGTACGTCTTTACCCGCGCCTGCCGCGATACGGCGTTTACGGCTTGGGTTGATTTTATCGGGGTTTTTACGTTCAAATGGGGTCATGGAATGAATGAGTGCTTCCATTTCTTTGACCTTTTCTTCTGGTTTGGCATCTGATACCGCTTTTTGAACATCCGCACCGCTCATGCCTGGCATCTTATCCAAGAAGCCCGCCATGCCGCCCAAATTCTTCATTTGTTGGAATTGGGTTAGCAAATCCTCAAGGTCAAACTCGCCGCCTTTTTGGATTTTTTTCGCCATTTTTTCGGCTTTTTCGCGGTCAATTTTTTGCTCGACTTCTTCGACCAGTGACAACACGTCACCCATGCCCAAGATACGCTGTGCCACACGCTCAGGGTGGAAGGGCTCAAGCGCATCAAGTTTTTCACCACGACCCAAAAATTTGATCGGTTTACCGGTGATGGCACGTACCGACAACGCCGCACCACCGCGCGCATCGCCATCAGTCTTGGTCAAAATCATGCCGGTCAAAGGTAGCGCATCATTAAAGGCTTTTGCCGTATTTGCCGCATCTTGACCGGTCATTGAGTCAACGACAAACAAGGTTTCTGACGGGGTGACGGCTGCGGTTAAGGCTTTGATCTCGTCCATCATGGCTTCGTCGATGTGCAGACGACCTGCGGTATCGATAATCAAAATATCTTGAAACTGTACTTTGGCTTGTTCGATGGCGCGTTTGGCGATATCAATCGGGTTTTGGTCAGCACTTGATGGCACAAAATTGGCTTTGACTTGCTCAGCGACTTGCTCAAGCTGCTTGATTGCTGCGGGGCGATAGACGTCGGCAGAGACTAGCATGACTTTTTTCTTATGGCGCTCTTGCAGATATTTGGCAAGTTTACCGGCTGTGGTGGTTTTGCCCGCCCCTTGCAAACCCGCTAGTAGATAGACTACAGGTGGTTTGCCTGTCATTTCAAGTGATTGGTTAGCACTGCCCATCATCTCGGTCAGTTCATCATAGACGATTTTAACAAAGGCTTGACCTGGGGCGAGTTCTTTAAGGACTTCTTGACCTAGGGCTTTGTCTTTTACCCGTGACACAAAATCGCGCGTCACTGGCAAGGCGACATCAGCTTCTAGTAGTGCCATACGCACTTCACGCAAGGTGTCTTTGATGTTGTCTTCAGTTAGCTGCCCTGTACCAGAGATACTACGTAAACTCGTCGACAGGCGTTCGGTTAAGGTTTCAAACATATAATTTCTCTAATCTATTGCTATCAATTTTATAATCTTACTATTTTATGCTAAATTAGCTAAAACTGCTAATATAATACCGACAAAATCGCGATTTGTTGCATGGGTCATGCTAGTATAACCATCGCATTTTGCACGTATTTGATGATTTTTGATGAGGCTAGGGTGTTTGTAATCTTTGTACTTGCGTTAGTCTGTTATGGCTTAACTACCGTCTATTTGATGTGGGCAGTTACGCAACAAAAGCCCATCCGTAAAAGCATGGTGCTTGGGCAATTGCTGATTGGGTTATTGGGTCATGCGGTGGTGTTATATCCTGATATCATTACCCAAGGCGGGCTAAACTTTAATATTTTTAATGTCGTGTCGTTGACGACATTGTTTATGCTGTTATTTTATTGGGGGTTTTGTCTTTATCGCCAAATTTTGCCGCTTGGGATTTTGGCAACGCCGTTGGCATTTTTGGGCATGATGATTGGTTTTTTTGGCGATGCACCCTATCACCCGCTATCAACCATCAGTCCTATCTTACAAGCCCATATCATCATGTCTTTGGCTGCCTATTCGGTACTATTTATGGCAGCGATTGCCGCGATTATGCTACGGCTACAAATCAGCGAACTCAAACGTCAAACCTTTCACCGTGTCTGGGTCGATAAACTACCTTCACTCCAAAGCATGGAAGCCTTGCTGTTTGATATGATTACTGTGGGTTTTCTGCTATTGTCGATTTCGCTGTTGTTGGGCTTTATCGATACTACCAATTTACTGGCGCAGCATTTGGTACACAAGACTGTGTTTAGTCTGTTGTCTTGGCTGGTATTTGGGGCGTTATTGGTTGGACATTGGCGCTTTGGCTGGCGAGGTCAACGCGCGGCTAATATGACGCTATATGGTGTGATTTTGCTTGGCTTGGCGTTTATCGGGACGAAGTTTGTGTTGGAGCTGATTTTAAACAAATAAAAACCCCAATTTTATCGCTAAAACTGGGGTAAAATGCCGCTTAACTAAGTGATAAGTAAGCGGCTAAATTAAATAACTAGCAATTAGTTAGCCAATTTTGATTGTACGTAGCTGATAGCACTTTGCACCGTGGTCAATTGTGCGCTGTCTTCGTCAGGAATGGTAATACCAAATTCGTTTTCAAAAGACATCACCAATTCAACAAGGTCAAGTGAATCTGCACCGAGGTCATCCATAAATGAAGATTCATTTTTGATGTCTTCTGCATTCACGCCTAATTGCTCAGCTACTGCGGCTTTTACTTTTTGTTCGATTTCGTTACTCATGCTTCTCTCCTTGCATTGGGGTATATGATATATCGAGTAAACTACATATTAGAGCATATTATCATGCTCATTGCCTATTTCAAAATAAAATAATGCAACCTGTTACTATTTCAAAAACTGTATTTTAAGTTCAAAAACTGCATTTTAACGCTCGTTAGGTTGGTGTTTGGCAGGCTAAACCATTTACATGTACATGCCGCCATTGACGTCAAGCACAGTGCCGGTAATATAACCTGCTTCTTCACTTGCCAAGAAATTTACCGCAGCGGCGATGTCTTCAGGTTTGCCCAGTCTGGCTAGCGGGACGGCATTAAGCATGGATTGAATCAATGCTTCATTAAGCTCGCTGGTCATATCAGTGTCGATAAAGCCTGGTGCCACGCAGTTGACCGTGATTTGGCGTGACCCAATCTCCCGAGCCAGTGAACGGGTAAACCCTTCAATACCTGCTTTGCTTGCCGTATAGTTGGTTTGTCCGGCATTGCCCATCGCTGCGACTACTGAGGTGATATTGATGATGCGACCTTGCCGCGCTTTCATCATGCCTTTTATGGCGCGTTTACTAGTGCGAAACACCGAGGTCAAATTCACGTCGAGTACGCGCTCCCAGGCATTGTCATCCATTCGCATGAGCAGACCATCTTGGGTAATACCGGCATTGTTGACTAGTACCTGTACATTGCCAAATTCTTTTTCAATGCTATCAAATAACTGGTTGATTTGCTCGACATCCTGCACATTGAGCACACGACCTGCGCCACCCAATTCTTGTAGGTAATCATTGACTGTCGCTGCGCCTTTTTCACTGGTAGCAGTGCCGATGACAAGATAGCCTTCATTTGCTAGACGTTTGGCGATTGCTTGACCAATCCCACGGCTAGCGCCTGTCACTAATGCAATACGTTGAGTCATATACTTCCTTGGTTTTTTTATTGGGCTGATAATTGTTGTTTTATATTGTCTAGTTTGGCCACTGTATCGGTTGCTAGTGTGGTAATTTTCTGCGCTTGGCGTTTGGCTAGTCCTGTCAGCACACTACCGCTACCACATTCGATTTGTAAGCTGATTTGCGCGTCTGCTAAATTATTCTCAATAGTCGACCATAGCACGGGCATATTGAGCTGCTCAATCAACGCTTGTTTGATTGCGGTCACATCGGTTTCTACCCGCGTATGGCGATTTTGTATCACGGGAATACTGGGCGGGTTAAATGTAACGGTTTCTAATTCTGCGGCAAGCTTATCGGTGGCAGGCGTCATCAGCTGACAATGTGAGGGTACACTGACTTTTAGCGGCATGCTTTTTTTACCGAGTGAAGCAATTTTCTCTGACGCTAAATCCACGCCTGCCACATTGCCTGCAATCACCACTTGCCCTGGCGCGTTAAAATTGGCTGGGCTGACCACTGCCTGCGCATGCGCCGCTACCACAGCATCACATATTTGTTGTACATCTTCATCAGGCAGACCTAAAATCGCCGCCATTTTGCCTGTTTGTGATTGCATGGCGGCGCTCATATACTGGCCACGATGATGCACCAGCTTTACCGCATCTGCCAAACTCAACACCCCAGCGGCACACAGCGCACTGTATTCACCCAGTGAATGCCCGGCAAGATATGCCGGCTGTAAATCAAGCTCATCGCGCAGCACCCGCCAAATCGCCATACTAGCGGTCAATAGTGCAGGTTGGGTATACGCGGTATCATCCAAAGACGCGGCACCTGATGCCCCTTGGCATATCGCCCACAAGTCAAACCCAAGCGCCGTTGAGGCTTCATCAAATGTTGCTTTGACAGTAGGATACTGGGCTGCCCAATCGTTTAGCATGCCCACACTCTGCGAGCCTTGTCCTGGAAAAATCACAGCATATTTCATAGAGGCAGCATTGTGTTGTGATGAAGTGGCTGGTTGATTTGCGCTGGCTTGGCTTTGCATTGGGTTATCCATAATGTCCTAACTTACTATATTTTACTGCCTATGTTGTAATGCTTATGTTGTATTGCGTCTACTAGACTGCTAAAAAATACGGTTAAAAAATTTGCTTAGGCGATTTTTTGGTCGATTACTTTACCAAAAGTTATCAGCAAAATCAAAATGGCGTCAGTAGCTTAGATTGACGTTATAAGCTTATCAAACTTAACCGGCAATAATATAACTTACTATCCAGCAAGTAGGCAAAAGTAAGTCAGTAAATTTATGTGTACAATTGTACTCTGATTATTATGGCATATTGAAAAAAAAATTCTAGCTTTTTCTTTCGGGTATTTTTACATCAAAAACAAATAAAAAAAGGCTGATGATAATTCATCAGCCTTTTTGGTGCTTAGCCAATGCATACTAAGCTATGTCAAAGCCCTGCATTTTGCGCTAATTATTCAGCAACGGCTGCTACTTTGAATAATTGACGACCACGGTAAAAACCGTCTTTGGTCGCATGGTGACGGATGTGTTTTTCACCGGTAGTTGCATCTACAGCAACAGCATTGATTGTGATGCGGTCGTGTGAACGACGCATATCACGGCGTGAACGGCTTTTACGGTTTTGTTGAACAGCCATGAGGTTAGCTCCTGTGCTTCTCGCTATTAAAACATCGTTCCCTTAACCTCATTACATCATCATGCAAACAACTTGATATCGATATTTGGCATGGATATAAGGCAAACTATTGGAACAGACAATCAGATAAATTTATAAACGCCATATTATACGTAAAAAAACCCATTTAGCAAAGCCTTAACCGACATTTAGTGACAAGTTTTTGTTACTACGTGTATGACAGCATATATACTGGCGTTGTTCTTTTTAACTTTTTAAGCTTGCCAGTACCGCAAACGGATTCTCTTTTTCCGCCATTGCCTCTGGTAACTCGCCCACCTCAGTGACTGCCATTTCACAGTCATCATGCTTGGGCGCTAATGGCAAATCAACCAATAACTCATCTTCAATCATTGATAATAGCCACAGTTTATTGTCATCCGTTAGCTCATCAATCAGGATGATTTCTGTGCCTTCATCAAGGAATGCGACATGATTTTCATCTTCAAGTAGCGCAAGCTCACTATCGACATCTAGACTCACTGCGACGGGGTCTAGGCAGCGCTGGCAGGTTTGCCAAAGCACGCCCGTGGTGTGTAGTTGCCAAAATACCACGTCCCCTTTTTTCTGAATATCTAGTATCACATCCAGTGGCTGATCGTTGTCATGATGTTCATCACCCAAGGCATAGATACGTGGTAAATCCTTGAGACTCACCTCGCCTTCCCAGTGATAATGGTTATCGTTGTTATGCTCCCAACGTGCCAAATCAATAAACTTGACCAAGCTGGCACTAGAGCCAATCTCACTGGTGGTGTTATTGGCGGTTTTGGATGGGGCAGTTGTTGGTACATCTTGCGATGATTGTGCTGGCACGTTTGATGAAGAATGTAGCGTCATTTCACCGCTCCTTTCAGTTATATTGCGTTGTAGTATAAAGCATACTGACGTCCATTGCATGGTAGCATGTTGTTGGCGTGATTTCCTAGTCGATGCGGGCGGTTAAATTGTATAATAGCAATTTTTATCAACTCGACTTTTGCTATGTCCACACACCTATCGCCAATATCTGCACAAATATCACCACCAACCCTTGCTATTTTTCCCTTTATGACGCTGCCTTTTGTCAGTCAATTCGCGGTGGCGCCTGTGTTAGCCAATGATATGGACACCACTGTGATTGACCAACAAAGGGCGCAGTTAGCATTAAAGGTTAATTTTGTGCCCGTACTCGCCAGTATATCAAAGACAAAAAATCGCCCTTTGACTGACTATCAATGGGTATCGATGGAAGCATTACAAGTGCAATGGCTGATAGGTTGGTTCAAACGCTGGTTTTGCCATCGTGATACGATTTTGGTCAAAGGCGAGCATGAGCCTGAATATTTTGCCGCGACCGATACCGAGCCTGCCAAAATTGTGTTTGCGCATGGATTTTTTGCCAGTGCCTTGCATGAAATTAGCCATTGGTGTATGGCAGGTCAAAAACGCCGATTGCTCAATGATTTTGGCTACTGGTATGCCCCCGACGGACGTAATGAGCAGCAGCAGCAACAGTTTGAACAAGTAGAAATCCTGCCGCAAGCGATTGAATGTTTATTGACGCTCGCTTGCAACAAACCCTTTAGCGTGTCTAAAGATAATTTGTTTGCTGATTTTGATACCACTCAGAGCACTTTTGAAGCCGATGTCCAAGCTCAAGCGATGAAGTTTTGGCAAACGGGACAAAAACTGTCAACCGATGCCAAAGTGTTGCTAAGCCAGTTAACCAAACTGCGCCCGCTACCATTGACCTCGTTTGATATCTCTCACAATTTTATCAAAGTGAATTAAACCAATAAAAAAGGCAGTCATTGAACACTGCCTTTTTTATTGGGGATAAAAAATTAGTCTTCTTTATATTTTTCATGACAGGATTTACAGCTAGCCCCCAAATCGCCAAATTGGGTTTTGATGCCATCAATACTGGTTGCAGTGGCAGCGGCGGCATTAAGGGCACTGGCAGCGGTTTTAAATTTATCAATTTGTTGTTGGAACCCTGCAGCATCGCGCCAAATTTCATCTTTTGCTTCACCGCCTTTGGCTGTCTCTGGATAATGCACCCAAGGATTTTGGTTAAGTTTCTCGGCGGCGGCTTTGACTTGCGCGGCATCAAATTTGCTTGGATCTTTGACCATCGCACCAATGGTTTGGCTGGTTTTTTTCCACTCTTTCATGATTCTTTCACGCGCTTTTTTGTGGTCTTCTGGTGTCATATTAGGGTCAACTGCCGTGGTCGAGGTCGTTGTGGTACTTACCGTAGCGGTTGCCGTTGCACCATTGGCGCTAGCGGTAACTGTGGTAGCAGGCGCTGAAGCGGTAGTTGTAGTTTCTGTTTTCTTATTACAGCCTACCAGCGCCATCGCAACGATTAATGGGGTGGCAAATTTTAATGCAGTTGACATCGTCCTTTCCTTCCGTGTTTTTTTATATGAATTAAATAATGAATGTTATTATCAGAGTGTGGATTAATGATATTTAAGGATTTTAACAAGTATTGGCAAAAAAATTATTATGATTTGGTAACTAAGCCTAAGCACTCTTTGAGATAGGGTGTGGTTTTTTGATTAAGTGCTTTGTAATTTGATTGCTTTGCCTTGGGCTTTGATGGACTTACCTTGTAGGACCGCTTGGGCAATTTTGATATGTTTAGGGTCATGAAAACCTGTGATACGATACAAGGTTAGACCGTCAGCATTGTAGATGGTCATGCTATCGGTAGTGGGCTCAATGCTATCGCTGGGCAATAATTGATAGCTTGTGACGTTAGCACCTTGGTGATGGCTAAAACCCTGTTGGGTCAGTCGCAGCTCACCCCCTGTTAAAGTAGGCACCTCTTTTTTTCGGTTGAATGATTGCCACACAACACTTGCGATGATGGCTAGTAAAATCATCAGCGAGCCGATGGCAACTGAGAGCATTTTAAATGCCATCAATAGCCCTAATCCCGCAATGGCGATACCCACCCATAGTATTTGGGTCAGCTTGTTTGATGTCACCGCTTGACTTTGCAAACCAATGGTAACGCCTGTGTCGGTGACTTTTAACATAATCATCTCTATGACAATTAAAAGGGCGTATACGCTACGCCCTTACTAGTCTAGCTTGTTTTGTTAGGCTTTTCTACCAACCTAGCACCGCTTGTTGTTCGGCAATCAGCTGTTTGATACCTTCTTCAGCAATTGTTAGCATTTCATCCACTTGCGCACGGGTAAAAGGTTTTTCTTCGGCAGTGCCTTGAATCTCGATAAACTCGCCTTTTTGGGTCATCACGACGTTAAGATCTGTGTCACAGCTTGAGTCTTCGCTATAGTTCAAATCCAATAGCACCTCACCATTTTTGATACCCACAGAGACCGCTGCCACCAAGCCTACCAAAGGATCGGCTTTGAGTTTTTTGGCGGCTTGCAATTTTTCTAATGCATCGACCAATGCCACAGCCGCACCGGTGATACTGGCAGTACGGGTACCGCCATCGGCTTGCAGCACGTCACAGTCGATATGGATGGTATTTTCCCCAAGCTTTTCAAGATCTACCATCGCCCGTAAGCTACGACCAATCAACCGCTGAATCTCTTGGGTACGACCTGATTGTTTACCTTTGGCGGCTTCGCGTTGGGTACGCTCGTGGGTCGCGCGTGGCAACATACCGTATTCAGCGGTAATCCAGCCTTTACCTGTGCCTTTGAGCCAGCGCGGTACTTGGGTTTCGATACTGGCGGTACATAGCACTTTGGTATCACCATAGCTGACCAACACGGCACCTTCAGCATGTTTGGTAAAGTTACGCACAAAACTAATTGGGCGAAGTTGGTTGTTTTCACGATTATCGATACGCATAAGATTCCCTAAAAGACCGCCTTGACGGTTTGGTAGATAGTTTTTAAGCAATGGGCAAAAATTACAGTGGTTTTATGCTACCTTGCCAACCCAGTTTTAGCAAGACAATTCCGTCGGCAACATAGCAGGTTGCTATTCAAGTCCTTCGCGCTTACGCAGCTCTTTACGTAAAATTTTACCAACATTGGACTTGGGCAGACTATCGACAAACTCGACATAGCGTGGGCGTTTATAGCCACTTAAGTGCTGTTTACCAAACGCCAGTAGTTGCTCAGCGGTGACGCGGTTGTGTTTTCTGACCACGAATATTTTGGGCTCTTCACCGCGCGTCGCGCTTGGTACGCCAATCGCCACACACTCGAGCACGTCGGCATGCTCGAGCATCACCGACTCAATCTCATTTGGGTAGACATTAAACCCTGACACCACAATCATGTCTTTTTTACGGTCAACGATTTTGATAAAACCGCGCTCATCAATGATGCCAATATCGCCCGTGCGCAAATAGCCTGTCGCGGTAAACGCATTAGCAGTCTCAACCGGTAGATTGCGATACCCCACCATCACTTGAGGGCCTTTGACGGCGATTTCTCCGCGTTCGCCAATGCGCACAGGTTGGTCGTTGTTGTCCAATAAGATGATGTCAGTGGCAGGGGTGGGTAGCCCGACTTTGTTGGTAAATTCTGCGATAGTTAATGGATTAAAGGTAATCACAGGCGCAGTTTCTGAGAGCCCATAGCCTTCGATAATCGGTAACCCTGTGATGGTGTGCCATTTTTTGGCAACGCTAGGGAGGATTGCCATGCCGCCGCCAATGGTGGCTTTGAGTTGGGAAAAATCGAGCCTTCGAAATTCAGGATGCTGTATCAAGGCGCTAAATAGCGTATTGACCCCCAAAATAAAATGCGGCGGTGTACGCCTTAGCGTATTAACCAGTTCATTGATATCACGTGGATTGGGCACGAGCCTTGAGGCAAACCCACGATACAAAATAAAAACACAGCAAATGGTGAATGAAAATACATGATACAGCGGCAACGATGCCAAAATAATATCTTCTTGCCCTTCTTCATCGTACGCGCTGCGAATCAACGCATCGATTTGCAGCAAATTGGCAATCACATTGCCATGACTGAGCATCGCGCCTTTTGCCGTCCCTGTGGTACCACCGGTATATTGAATTAATACGATATTCGATAACGTGAGATTTGGGCGTTGATAAGCCTTGCTAGCGCCCGCTAATAACTGACTAAAATAAATCCAATTACCTTTTGGCGGCAAATCGGTGGTCGCTGAGACCAGATTGATTAACGCGCCTTTGAGCTTACTTTTTAAATCGCCCAACCGACAGATGATTAAATGATGTAAATCGCGGTTAAGGTTATCGGCAATGTCTTTATAGGTATAAATAAATTTATCTAATATAAACAACGCCTTGATATCGGCATCATCCATTTGGTGCTCAAGCTCGCGGCTGGTATAGGAAGGATTCATACTCACCAGTACCATGCCAGCACGGATGACGCCAAGGGTAATCACAGGATATTGCAAAATATTGGGCAACATCACGCCAACCGCGTCACCGACCTTAAGCCCTAACTGCTGTAAATAAATGGCAACTTTTAGACTCAGTTTATCTAGCTGCTCGTAAGTAATCTGCTGATCATCGCAATAATACGCCACTTGCCGCGCATGTTTGGCAAACCCCGCTTCTAACATGTCAATCAGCGACGTTTGTTCATCTGGCATATCGATGGTACTACAAATGTTATAACGCTCGTAGCTAATCAGCCACGGTTGCTGATTTTCTTCCCATTCATACATCTCATGCATCGGGCGGTCATTGATTGGTGAAATAGCGTCATCCATAAACTCAGTATTGCTCGTAACAGCCTATTGGTATCCCCAATTTTATAAGGTTAGTTGGGCGCGATGCAATAAAAAACCCAACTAATCTGATATAGAAAAGCTGGGTCTTGGCAACAAGCGTTAGCTTACTTTTTTTCTTCAAGTTTACGCAGTTCTTTGCGCAGGATTTTGCCAACATTTGATTTTGGCAATTCATCCACGAACTCAACTTTACGGGGACGTTTATAACCGGTTAACTCGCTTCGTGCGTATTGCAGCAACTCTTGCTCAGTGAGGCTTGGGTCTTTACGTACCACAAACGCTTTTGGCACTTCACCGCTTTTTTCGCTCGGTACCCCAATCACCCCGACTTCCAACACTTTAGGATGCGCCGCTAGCACCTCTTCAACTTCGTTTGGATAGACGTTAAATCCTGATACCAAAATCATGTCTTTTTTACGGTCAACGATTTTGAAGTAGCCTTGCTCATCAATGACAGCGATGTCACCGGTTTTGAAATAACCGTCTCCTGTCATTACTTCTGTAGTGGCTTCAGGACGCTGCCAGTAGCCTTTCATCACTTGTGGACCTTTAACCGCAATCTCACCACGCTCACCTGCTGCGACTTCATTGCCGTTGTCATCGAGCAGTTTGATATCGGTGTTGGGCATCGGGATACCGATTTTGGCGCTAAATTGCTCTTGTGCCAAGGGGTTTAGGGTGGCAACGGGTGAAGTTTCGGACAAGCCGTAGCCTTCTAGGATATTGGTACCTGTAATACGTTTCCACTCTTCAGCGGTTGAAGGCAATACCGACATACCACCCCCTAGCGACAAACGCAATTTGCTGTGGTCTAATGCGCGAAAACCGGTGTGGTGCGCCAAGCCATTAAATAATGTGTTCACCGCTGGGAAGAACACTGGCTTATATTTTGCTAATTCTTTGACAAAACTATCCAAGTCACGGGGATTTGGAATCAATACAACCGTAAAGCCCATGTTCATACCGAGTAGCGCACAGGCGGTAAATGAGAAAATATGATAGAGCGGTAAGGCAACGACGACGTACTCACCCACCATTTGATTGGGGAACACTTGTCTGGCAAATTCTTGGCACTGTAGCATATTGGATACCAAGTTGCTGTGGGTAAGCATCGCACCTTTGGCAACCCCTGTGGTGCCGCCAGTGTACTGTAGTACCGCAATATCACTGCCTTTGATACCTTCTGGGCGCTGATAGCGACTGGCAGATACTTGCTTAATAACACTCTTAAAGGTCACATGCCCGTCAATTTGCCAAGCTGGAATGGCTTTTTTGACATATTTGACCACGGTATTGATGAGCATACCTTTGAAGGTACCCATCAAATCACCGATTGAACAGACGATAACGTGATCAACCATTTTTTTGCCAATATCTTGATAGGTTTTGGCAAAGTTTTCAACGATAAATAACGCTTTGGCTTGCGAGTCTTCTAACTGATGGGCTAATTCATGAGCGGTATATAAGGGATTGACATTGACCAAGATAAAACCTGCGCGGATGATACCAATCATACACACTGGGTATTGCAAGATATTTGGCATCATGACCGCAACGGTATCGCCTTTTTTTAGACCCAAACCCTGCAAATACGCCGCGATTTGGCGGCTATAAGTGTCTAGCTGACGATAGGTCATGCTACTACCCATACACACAAAGGCATCACTACCATTGAATTGTTCGAAGTTCTTTTCAAAAACATTCATTAGGTTAACTTCGTCACCGGGCATTTGCATGTTATAGTTCATGCCGTAATGCTGGTAAGTCTTTAACCAAGGTTTCTCATGATGATCGGTAAGCTTTGGCGCATGTGGCTGCGCTTCCCTATTATCGACGGGAGCATCGATGGGAGTATCGATGGGCGCAGTGTCGTGGGCATTGTTGTCAGGGGTTTGAGCTGAGGTGGTTGATTCATTCATGAGAAATTTTTTCCTTAGGTATGTGGTCTATCAGCGAATAGTATATTGATAATTAAAAGAATTTTTATAAAAAGGTCAATCCCACTGCTAAAAATTATATTAAAAATCGCGGCCAAATGTACTATTAACATACTAAATATTTACTCAATTCTCAAGCCTATTCTCTGTACTTATGGGATGATAAAAATGATTTCGCGTCGAAATAGTTATCGGTTATTTGACCGTTAACGCGGCTACAGTGTCCAATTATCTTTAAAAGGCGTTTTTGCGACACAGTTTGACGTGTAAAACTGGGCAAATTTGCCATGTCATGGATTAATACTTGTTTTTCTACTCTCAAGCTTTATGATATTTCCTCATACTTCTTATCTCTGTTTCGAACTTTCTTTCTTTTGCACTTTCTTTTATTTTTTGTCATTGATTAAGTAACCATTATGTCTGATACCCTTGTAGCAAAAATCACCAAACCAAACGATTTGAATAACCCCACTCGCTCAGTCGCTGAATTTACCGAAAACGCGTATCTGAACTACGCGATGTACGTCATCATGGACCGGGCATTGCCACACGTTGCCGACGGGTTAAAACCTGTGCAGCGCCGTATCGTGTATGCGATGAGCGAGCTTGGGCTCAAAAATACTGCCAAACCCAAAAAATCAGCGCGCACTATCGGTGACGTCATTGGTAAATACCATCCGCATGGCGACTCCGCCTGTTATGAAGCCATGGTGCTCATGAGCCAACCGTTTAGCTACCGTTATCCACTCATTAGCGGTCAAGGCAATTTCGGCTCGCCTGACGACCCAAAATCCTTCGCTGCGATGCGCTATACCGAAGCCAAGCTATCGGCTTATGCCAATACCTTACTAAACGAGCTTGGTCAAGGCACTGTCGATTGGCAAGACAACTTTGACGGCACCTTGCAAGAACCCGTCACCTTGCCTGCCCGTCTACCGAACATTTTGCTTAACGGCACAACGGGCATTGCGGTCGGTATGGCAACCGATATTCCGCCGCATAACTTGTCTGAAGTGGTCAAAGGCTGTATCGCGCTACTTAAAAAACCCGCGATGACGGAAAAAGAGCTGGCAAAGTACATCCCAGCACCCGATTTGCCGACCAAAGCAGAAATCATCACCTCGCCTGAGGATTTGCTACAGCTATATAAAACGGGTCGTGGTAGCTACAAAATGCGCGCTACTTATCATGTTGATGACAAAGAAAAAAACTTAGTCATCATCGATGCGCTACCCTATCAAATATCCGGCAATAAAATCATTGAGCAAATTGCCAATTTAATCAATGCCAAAAAACTGCCTTGGGTAACTGACATCCATGACGAATCCGACCACCAAAACGCTTGCCGTATCGTGCTTGAACTGCGCTCCAACCGTGTTGATATCGAGCCGATGATGAGCCATTTGTTTGCCAGTACCGACCTTGAGAGTAATTACCGCGTTAATCTCAATATGATTGGCACCAATGGCAAACCCCAAGTCAAATCACTGCTCACCATCCTCACCGAATGGCTGTCTGTGCGCCGAGATACCGTCACGCGCCGTCTGCAATACCGCTTGGATAAAATCGAGCAGCGTCTGCATATCTTGGCAGGTTTGCTGATTGCCTATCTGCATATTGATGAAGTCATCCGTATCATCCGTGAGGAAGACGACCCAAAAGCAGAATTGATGACGCGCTATGATTTGACTGAAATCCAAGCCAACGCGATTTTGGACATTCGTCTGCGTCAATTGGCACGCCTTGAAGAAATTGAGCTCAAACGTGAACAAAGTGACCTAGACGCAGAGAAAGCCCAAATCGAAGCATACTTGAACAACCCAGACAAATTGACGGGTTTAATGATTGAAGAGCTCACTGCCGATATGAAAGAGCATGGCGACAAACGCCAATCGCCGATTGTAGAACGCATGGAAGCCACCGCGCTTAAAGAAACTGACCTAGCCCCAAGCGATCCTGTGACGGTCATCGTGTCAAAATCAGGCTGGATTCGCTCCGCCAAAGGTCACGATGTCGATGCCGCCAATATGAATTACCGTTCAGGCGATGCCTACCTTGCCCATGCGCAAGGCAAATCCAATGAAAAAGTCTATCTCATGGATAACACCGGTCGCAGCTATCGCCTCGATGCCCATACATTACCCTCTGCGCGGGGACAAGGCGAGCCGCTTACCAGCCTGCTAAAACCCACGGGCGGGGCAAGTTTTGTCAATGTGCTGATGGGGCAAGATGACAGTAAGCTCATCATGGCAAGCTCACAAGGCTATGGCTTTATTAACACTTTTGCTGATCTTGATACCAACCAAAAAGCGGGCAAAAACGTGATTAATTTTGATGACGCCTGTAGTTTAATAACCCACCAAATTGGTGAGCAAGATACGCTAGTTGGCGTGGTCAGCTCGGCAGGGCATTTGCTGGTATACCCATTGACTGAGTTACCGATGATGAAAAAAGGCAAAGGCAATAAGCTGATTGATTTAAAAGACGGTGACAGCGTGGTCGCCATCACCACATTTGCCGAAGGGGATAGTTTGTCATTGGACAGTGGTAAACGCACCTTGACGCTCAAACCGATGGATATTGCCAATTTTATGGGTACACGCGGTCGACGCGGCGCACTCTTGCCAAAAGGGTTTCAAAAGGTGAGTGGAGTAACGAAAGTCTGATTTTAAATTCATTCCATTGTGAGGTGTGTTTTACGCACCTTTTTAATTGAATAAAAGCAAATTTTTAGTCAGTGATTTTTATGTGATAAAATAGAAAAGCGAATAGTATTTATTAATACAAGTAATTGATTTATATATAATTTTTCATTAATAGAAGTTGACTTTGGATTGTATTTTGTTATTATGCAATTATCTATTTTTATTAAAAAAGAAATATAAAATGATAAGTATTAACATGACAAACAAAGTAACTGAAGGTAGTGCTAAATCACGTTTTAAAGAAGGTTTTGCTAGTCAGCTATTTATTACCCCTACTGAACAAGGTTATGAGATTTGGATTGAAGACCATTTTTTACATAAAAGTCGTTTAATTCCATTGGTAGACTTTCTTGGAAGATTTGGTGAGCCTATAGTTTTTTCAACTTTGAATCTAGCCAAAATTACTGCGAATAGAATCTGTGATGATAGTAAAATTTTAGTGCTAGAATCTTTAGATAAGGTAGTCATAAATTGATTAATAATAAAAACCAACTTACCACTACCGCAGGGACTGGGGTAGTGTTAAAAAATGCGAGTAAAAGCTTAAAAATTACCAATAAGTTATTGGGGGAAGTTGATGAATTTAGGAAGGATTGGCACTGGTGGTTAAATTTACCTTATAAATGGAAAGAACAATTAATTATTTCATCATTTAATTTTGAAGCACAAAATTTGAATTGGGATGATAAATCTGCTATGTATAAATACGTTAAATTAATATCAAAAATTTGTGATCTTAATTTATCAAATAGACTGCCAGTTATAAACTCTGATTATTCAGATATTACTCCTATTGCACATCTAAAACAATTAGAAACTCTTCACCTAACATATAACATGATAGAGAGTTTAGAACCAATTGGTAACCTAATTAATTTAAGAACCTGTTCACAATCTTTTCAATAACAAAGCGATGAAAGCAAGATTGGT
>NZ_DAMAAE010000006.1:0-181141 GCF_031986685.1 Moraxella sp. CTOTU47915 | reverse complement strand
TTATATCAATAATGGATTCGTTTAATGCCAGCATACTTTTTGAAACACCACCAACAAGTTTTGCTAGGTTGTTGCTGAATAGTTCAGGAACATTACATCAATTTTGCCAAGAATTATCAAGTAAAATTGTCTTTGCCGCAGGTTTTTTTACATTAATGCAGAGCCTTTATTTTCTAAGCGTTTTTTTGAGTGATTTTTTCACTGTTTTTTTGTGGGTTATCAGCGGCTGGCAAGTGGGACAGAACGTGCTGGCACGCTGATTGATTTTGACATTGTCGATGGTAGTGCCACAGCTCGGACAATCAGCGCCTTTATGCCCATATACCAGTAACGTTTGCTGAAAATACCCCGTTTGTCCATCGGCTACGGTAAAATCTTTTAACGTTGAGCCGCCTTTTTCAATCGATGTTTGTAGGACTTGTCGAATATGGGCGACCAAGGTGATGAGCTGTTCGTGGCTGATGAGATGGGCAGGGGTCAACGGATGAATTTTTGATAAAAATAGGCTTTCGGTTGCATAGATATTGCCCACACCGACCACAATCTCTTGCGCCATAATCACCGATTTTATGGGGCGTTCAATCGGTTTTTTGCGACTGTGGATATGGTGATATAGATAGTCAGCGCTAAAATCTTCTGACAACGGCTCTACACCCAAATGGGTAATCAGCTTGTCTTCATAGTCATCCAGCCACAGTAACATGCCAAACCGCCGTGGGTCATGATAATGCAGTTGGGTGAGTTTTTTGCCATTATTAAATGTCAAAATCACGTGATCGTGTTTACGCTTGTCAAACCCCACAGGATGCTGCTGTAAGCTACCCGACATCCCCAAGTGGATGAGCAGTTTTTTTTGCGCCGCGCCGCCTTTAAAGGTGAGAATCAGATATTTGGCTCGGCGCTCAATGTCGATAAGTTGATAATCTCTCAAACTCACCAAGTCATCAGGCACCGCCCAGCGCAATTTGGGCTGAAAGACGCTAACTTTTTCAACGGTTTGATTGAGCAAAGGTTGCAGACTCGTCGCTGTCGTCTGCACTTCGGGCAATTCTGGCATGTGCCGTGTGACTCCTATTTAAAGCATTAAGACTTGTTGTTATTGACGATACGACGCGCCAAGATAATACCATGTTGCTGCTCTAGTTTTGCCAAAAGCTTGGACAACTGACTTAGCCCCGTCACTTCTATGGTAAAATTCAACCGCGCGATATCATCATCCCCGCTTAGGGTATCGACTTGGCGGATATTGACATTTTCTTGGTCGATGATTTGGGTCAGGTCTTTAAGCAAGCCACGCCTGTCATACGATTCAAGGTATATTTGTACCAATTGGCTTTTGCCTTTATTGCCATACCAAGCGGCACTAATGGCGCGTTCAGGCTCACGCTCCACCAGTCGCTCGTATTCGACGCAATCACTGCGGTGGACGGATACGCCATTGGACTGGGTGATATAACCCGCAATTGACTCACCTTGCACAGGCGAGCAGCAATTTGCCAAGTGAATAGCAATGTTATCTAAGCCATCGACTTCGATTTTATACGCATCTAGCTTGCCTGTGGCTTTGGGGTGAATACTGGGGATAAGCTCAGTATCAGTGACTTCGGGTTCTAAATCTAGATGACGACTGATATGACCGGTCAAATTATGCAATTCAACGTTGCCATTGACTAGCCCTACCAAAATATCATCACTGTTTTTGGCATTAAAAAATTTGACGTAATCATTTAAATCGATACTGTTAGGGTGTACCGACATGCGCGCCAATTCTTTGGTTAATATGTGCTTACCTGTTTCGATATTTTTATCACGGTCTTGCTTATTAAACCATTGGCGCAGTTTGCTGCGAGCGCGACTGGTATTGATATAACCTAAGGATGCCACTAGCCAATCACGGTTTGGTTCGCGTGATTGCTTGGTAATAATCTCAACTTGTTCGCCTGTTTTGAGCTGATAGGTCAGCGGCACATAGCGTTTATTGACGCGAGCGGCTTGGGCGCGATTGCCGACATGGGTATGCACATGATAGGCAAAATCAAGCACAGTTGAGCCTTTAGGCAATTCGATGATATCACCATCACGACTAAACACATAAATCCGCTCAAATTCACCAAAATCAACAACTTGTTCTTCTTCATCGAGCTCGCCATGCTCATGCTCAACATGTTTATCTAATACAAATTTTAACGGGTCATGATTGTCAGCATTTTCTTGATTAAGCAATAACTGACGCAGTGAGCTGATTTTTTTGGTCAGATAGTCGTCTTTTTTGTTTTTGGTACCTTCTTTATAGTTGACGTGTGCACACATGCCAAGTTCAGCTTCATAGTGCATGTCAAAGGTACGAATTTGTACTTCCAGTGATTTGTTCTCAGCAATTACTGCGGTATGTAGCGAGCGATAGCCATTGGTTTTTGGGTTGGTGATATAGTCATCAAACTGTTCGGGAATATAGCGCCATAAACCATGCACCAGCCCCAATACGTGATAACAATCGGCATTGTTATGCACCAGTACCCGCAGTGCGCGGATGTCATATAACTGGTCAAACGACAGTGATTTGAGTTTCATCTTACGATAAATCGAATAGATGTGTTTGACACGACCGGTGATTTCCCCGTCAATCCCTTGGGCAGCTAACGCCTCGCGCAGTTGTTGGGCAACCCGGTCGATATAGGTTTCGCGCTCGCTACGTTTTTCGGAGAGTAATTTGGCGATTTCTTTGTAGCGGTCAGGCGCAAGATAACGAAATGATAAGTCCTCAAGCTCCCATTTAAGCTGTGCAATACCCATACGATGCGCTAGCGGCGCGTAGATTGTCATGACCTCGCGCGCGACCCGTTGCTGACGCTCTGGGCTGGCATACGACAGCTCTCGCATCGCAAAAGTACGCTCAGCCAATTTGATGAGTACCACACGCACATCGTTAGTCATCGAGATGAGCATATTATAAATGCCCGATAACTGTTCGCGCTGGTTATTATTAAAGTGGTCTTCTAAGCGCTTGTTGTTCTCTATCAAATCGGACAGTCGCCCCAGCGCTAGGGTTTCTTGCACCAGCTCTGCGACTTCATCGCCAAAGGTGGCTTGGATTTGTTTGGGGGTAAAAATTTGGATACGCGCGGCACGATATAACATCGCAGCAACAAGCGTGGCTTCATCTTGGTACAAATAACCCAAAATATCAGCAATCCCAATCCCAGTCAAAAACGCATTAGAGCGGTTGCTTTCGGTACTTAAATCTTGATTTTTGAGTAGTTGACAGGCTTTGGTCAGCTCAGGCAGCTCAGTGAGATGAGCGCGTTTTGCCATCGATACCAGCCAAGCTTCGGTATCAATGGTATGCTCATCGATGATGTGACTGGCAGGCTCAGAGACAATGGGCAAGTCAGTATGGGTGAAATGACGCTGGCTGGCAGTGATACTCGCAATCATCGTGGTACTATCATGATCAACGTCTTTTCCATCCAATAGCGGCAAACTTTCTCGTATTTTTACCATGTCAATTCTACACCTTACTTACCAGATTTCCTCAAAGAGCAAAAAAACTAACCTTGTTCATTTAAAATTATCAACTCACTTTCCCTGTGAATTTTTGTGTGATTAAGTTTGATTTGATACTGCGCTAGCAATAATAAAATATGACAGAGTAGTCGCTATAGCAGCGCGTTTTAGCTATGATAGTGCGTTGGTTTTGGGCGTGTTAAGCCTTAAAATAAATGTTAAACGTTAAAATAAAGCAAATGCCATAGTCACTTTATATATCTTAACCGTTTTAGGGTTGCCCATGTTTAGCCATTTAACACTAACTTTATTACGCTTACTCATGTGTTAATTTTATTAAGATGTGTCTATTCGCAAACAATTGCAAGTCAACCCGTCGATAAAATTTTTGTATCACTCAAATGAGTGTTAGGCAACGACCCAATCAGCGATTTGAGTGAATCTCAATCCAAATTAAGATAAAACTATCTTGTTCAGTATAGGTGAGTTTAATGAAATTACCATCTCATTTTGTTACAAATGCGACTACTGTAGCGTCAGATTTTACCATGACCCGCTCAAAAAGCCTTGCTAACTTTGGTAAAACCCTGTCAACGTTGGCGATAACGCTGACTTTATCGCTTGGATTGACAGGGTGTGAGTATTTTCAAACGCAAACCGACGTTAACTCGCCCATTGGTGCCAAACAAATTGCCAAACTGATTCCCAAACGTGGACAAGATAGCAAAAGCTGGGCACAAGACATCAACCAAATTTTTGATACGCTAAAAATAGAAAAAAACGCGCAAAATATTTGTACCGCTGTCGCCATTATCGACCAAGAGTCTAATTTTAAAGCCAATCCGCCCGTCGCGAATTTAGGGCAATCAAGCCTAAAAGCGATGAATGAGGAGTTGGAAGAAAAATTGGGTTCAACGCTGGCCCCATATTTTCGCACCATGCTAAAAACTGAGCCCACGCCCGATAACAGCTTTGAAAAACAAATCGCTAAAGTCAAAACCGAAGAAGAACTTGACGATATTTATCATCAGATGTTTGCGTATTTTTCAAGCAAATATTATGCCAGCAAGCTGAACAGCGTTACCAAATTGGTGGGTGGGGATATCGAAGAAAAATTAGACCCGATTACCACCTTAGGCTCAATGCAGGTGCAAGTAAGTTATGCGCGTGACCATCGCCGTATGAATGGCAATAACCTTGAACTGCGTAAAGACCTATATAGCCAATATGGCGGATTGTACTATGGTATCCATCGCTTGCTACTGTATAAAGCCAATTATCAAGACCCGATTTATCGCTTCGCTGACTACAACTCAGGGATGTATTCAAGCCGTAATGCCGCTTTTCAAAAAATGCTGCACGAGTTATCCAAAGCCGAAATAGACTATGATGGCGATTTATTAATTTATGAAAAAGGCAATAAAATCAGTGCCAATATTAGCCAAAGTGAGCAGGCGCTGATATCGATGATTCAGCAAGGCATGATTAGCCTGACGGAGCGACAAGTGCGCATGGACTTGGCAAAAGAAAAAAGCCAAGATTTTGAAAATACCGAAACCTACCGCACCATCGGTAGTCTTTACAAAATGAAAACCGGCAAAAATGCACCTACCGCCATCATGCCACAGGTGGTCATCTCTGGGGCAAAACTCAGCCGTGACTATAATACCAAATGGTACGCCGACAAAGTCAACGTACGCTATTTAAATTGTATGAATAAAGCCAAATTTTAGCGTTTCTCAAAGCGTGCAATGCTTTCCACATGCCCTGTGTGACAGAACATATCCATCACGCCCGCGTGGGTGAGTTTATAGCCTTTTTCAAGCAGCACGGCGGTATCACGAGCAAGGGTTATTGGATTGCACGACACATAGACGATGCGTTTGGCATTGAATTTATCCAGATACTGCATGACTTCTAAGGCGCCTGAGCGGGGTGGGTCAATCAGCAGTGCATCGACTTGCCCAACCCAAGGCTCAGCAGAAAAATCTTTGGTCAAATCTTGGGCAAAAAAGTCGGTATGGTGCAAGCCGTTGGCGGTGGCATTCATTTTGGCGCGCTGTGTCATCTCACTACTGCCTTCCACCCCAATCACAAAGCCGGTTTCACCCACTTGACGCGCCAGTGGCAGACTAAAATTGCCCAAGCCGCAAAACAAATCAAGCACTCGCTCGCCTGGCTTCAATTCTAACAAATCAATTGCCAGCTTGGTCATTTTACGATTGACTGACAAATTGACTTGGGTAAAATCCAGTGGCGAGAATTCAAACGTCACATCAAACTCGGGCAACCGATAAAACAAACCGCCCGTCGGTGGCACAGTCAGGCTTGATGGGCGCGCATGGGCAGTATTTTCATACAATGGGTCAATACGATGTACCGTGTCGCTACCTTTGGGCTGTAAAAATAACTGCCAGTTACGCTCTGCAAAAAAAGCTTGCAGTTTTGCGATATCATGCTCACCTAAATCCACCATGTGACGGACAATGACGGCGATGGATTTTTTGCTATCGATAACATCATCAAGCGTTTCACCCATCGCTAACTCAAGCTGTGGAATATGGTCACGGGCGTCAAGCGAACTGATAAGCGCTTTTAAGTTCTCAATTTCAAAGCCGATACGCGGGTCAAGCACATGGCATTCATTTAAATTTGCCAAAAAATTGCTGGCGCGCTCACGAAAACCGACCAATGCTGTGCCTTTTTTCTCGACATAGCGCACGCCCATACGTGCCTTGGTGCGGTAGCCCAAACGGTCAGCCACCAATGGGGGAAGCCAGTGTTCAGGCTGGATATGGGCTTGGTGTTCGAGCAGCTCTGCTAGTACCGATTGCTTAAATTGAATCTGCCCATCGGGCTGCCAGTGCTGTAAGCTACAGCCACCACACACCCCAAAATGCGGACAAGGTGGGGTCGTGCGTTCAGGGTTTGGGTTTGCCAGTACGAGAGCCGCGTCACCTTCTTCCATACTTTTACGTGAGCCTGTGATTTTGACGCTCACGGTCTCGTTGGCCAGCGCAAAGCTGACGAATACTTTTTTGCCATGTTTATCGAGGTGATGGTCGGGCTGGTCACCGTAACTTGCCACGCCCCGTCCGTCATGGGCAAGATTGGTCACTGTGAGGGTAACGGGTGGGGCGTCTTGCAAACGTTTACGCACCCGCGCGGTGGGTTTGATTTTTTTGCTTGGATTTTTGGTGAGTTGCGAAGACGACGTTTGGTCAGCGGTAACGTTTGGCATTTATTAAAAAACCTATTTAATCGAGGGTCAGTGTAAATATTTATTACAAAATTCATCAAAATTTTGTGGTTATGATAGCTTAAAATGGATTTTTTTTATATCAATACCTGACTTTACTTTACTAGCAAACCCAAAGAGAAAATCATGCAAAAATTAAAATTATACGGATTTAAAGGCGCCTGTTCATTTGTACCGCATACGGCGCTTAACCTGACAGGGGTGGATTATGACTTACAACTTATCAGCCATGCAGATGCAAAAAAGCCAGATTATCTTGCCAAAAATCCACAAGGCACAGTGCCACTGCTAGCAATAGAAGCGGACGATTTTTATTTGGCGCAAAACGTGGCGATTTTACACTACCTTGACGAAAAATTCCCCCAAGTCCATATTTTTGGTAAAGGCAGTGATAAACAAAAAGCCAAAGCTCACCAATGGCTCAGCTACGCCAATGCGGATGTGCATAAAGCCTTTTTGCCTTTATTCGACGCTGGGGCATTTATCGATGATAAAGACTTGCAGCCTAAAGTCGCTGAAAAAGCGCAACGACGGGTCATTGAAATTTTTAAAATCGCCAATGATAACTTGGCTGATAAAGACTATATGTCAGGTGAGTTTACTATTGCTGACGTGTATCTGTATGTCACCTTGCGCTGGGCGCATTTGCTAAAATTGGATTTATCTGGGTATCGGAATTTGGCAAAACTGATTAACAACGTGGAGTCACAACCTGCGGTACAAAAATCGCTCAGAGAAGAAGGTTTGGATGTAATCTCATAACTTGTCAACCCTTATCATAGGGCATTCTTTAAATGCTTTAAAATTTTACCATTAACAAATGAGCCAAGTGGTTATTTTTAAAAAGCAAAGTTGTGCTATGATGGTGTTTTATCCGTTAGCTATATAGGTTAATCGACACCATCATGCACGAACTAGAACTCAAGTTTGCTGTCCCAAGCTATCAACAAAGCGTCTTAAGAAAAAACATCGACACCAAAACTGCGCGGCAACAGCGGCTATCGGCGTATTATTTTGATACCCCCAATCAAGACCTTGCCAAACAAGGCATCGCCCTGCGTATTCGTTTTGAAGACAATCAATGGGTACAAACCCTCAAAACAGCGGGTGACGGCGTTGCCAAACGCGTTGAACTCAATACCGTGCTGAGCCTGACGGGTACGCCAGATACCCTTGATGTTAGCAGCCTTGTGCCCGATGTTTCACTGATTACAGAGCCCGCAGTCGTAGCACAGTTGACTAGCATCATGCCGCTCGACCAGCTCGCTCAAGCCTTAACCGTGCAATATTTTACCGATGTCCAACGCACTTCTCGCCAAATTAAGAAAAATAACAGCCGCATCGAAATCGCTTATGATATCGGCAAGGTTGGCATAGGCAGCCTAATCTCACAAAAATCCGTCAATAATCACGGGTTAACCCAATCGGATATTCATGAAATTGAATTTGAGCTTCTTGAAGGTGACCCAAGTGATTTGATTGAGGTAGCTAAAACTTGGTGCAAAAAATACAAATTATATTTATCAACCGTTACCAAAGCCCAGCGGGGTAGTTTGCTACTCGCGAATAAGCAATATGCCCAGCCTGTCAAAGCGGATTTGGCTGTGCTGCAATTACACAAAGGCATCAGCCAATTTGCGTTTTTGCAGGCAGTGGTCAATAACTGCCTCGTGCAGATTTTGCCCAACGCCTCTGCAATTGCTGAAGGCAGTCCCGATGGCAACTTAGTGCACCAACTGCGTGTCGGCATTCGGCGTTTACGTACTGCCCTCAAACATTTCAAATTTGCCCAAGATTATATCGACCCAAATTGGCTGATGGTACTCAAACAAACCTTTAGCCTGCTAGGGGAGTATCGTGATAAAGAAATCTTGCAAATAAAAACCCAGCCCCTGCTAGAGTCAGTCGGTGCACCGCATGTCGAGTGGTCAACGGCAGTCGATATCATGCCGATTGATGCCGTCAGAGCCAATGATTTTCAAATTCTGTTGTTAGAGCTGATTGGTTTTACCCATTTAGCCGTACCTGCGGACAACCCAAAAGCCAAAGCCACTGTTGCCAAAAAGTTGGAAAAACTATTTACCGCGATTGCTGTGGCAAGTGATAAATTTGCCAGTCTCGATACAGAAAGCCAGCATGGTGTCCGTAAAGACCTAAAAAGCCTGCGTTATGTCAGTGAGTTTGCTGCGCCGCTTTTTGCCAGCCAAACCAATGGCAAAAAAGGGAAAAAAGCAGCTGAGCTCAATGCTTTCTTGCAATACTTAGAGCCTGCACAAGACGTACTCGGTGAATATAATGACAATGTGGTCGGTCATGCCAATTATTTGGAAAAAGCCAAAACCGACCCAAATGCACTATTTGCGGTGGGTTGGTTTAGCGGGCGTGAGCAAGCGAGTGCCGAGCAATGCGCGGTGAGTCTAAAAACGGTTAAAAATGCGCCAAAGTTTTGGTAGTAGTTTGGCTTGATTGTAGACATGTGAATTAAAGAAAATTGCCTCTGCAGAAAGCACTAATCAGTCAATCACTGTATGACTAGTTAGGTCAGTCATGGATGACAGCATTTAGCCGCTAATTTCGATACCGACAGTAGATAATATGCGGTATATTGTCGGGTTTTTACTGAGCTAATTTTTTAGTTAATGGCAATCAAATTTATATAAAAAAGCCAATACCGTCAGATATTGGCTTTTTGCTGTCACTAGCACTAGCACTAGCACATGCATTGTAGTGCACATTAAAAAATTATTTTCCGTAAACTTTTAAGCGTTTTTCAATAGGTTCAAAGGTTTTTTCACCTGCTGGGGCGGCGATACCACCAAATACCATCTGCGCAATAAGTTTCCAGTTGCTATCGATGTTCCATGTTTCTGCGACTTTTTCATCAATCACGCCATTGTAATGCTGTAAGTTTGCACCGATGTTGAGCGCCGCTAACGCGTTCCAAATCGCATATTGGTGCATCGCACTGGTGTGTTCAGCCCATACTGGGAAATTATGCGCATAAAGTGGGAATTGTTCTTGTAAGCCTTTGACCACTGATTGGTCTTCAAAATACAAGATAGTGCCTGCACCGGCTTTAAACATGGCCATCTTATCGGCAGTTGATTTGAATTTTTCATCATCATTCACCATCGCGCGTAGCAAATCTTCGGTGATTTGCCAAAGTTTTTGATGGTCTTCACCAAACAATACTACCAAGCGGCTTGATTGTGAGTTGAATGAAGAGGGGGTATGTAACACGGCATGTTCAACCAGTTTAACCACCTCATCTTTTGAGACAGGCAATTGGTCATTGAGCATATAGATAGAACGGCGAGTTTCTGCGATATTGTGTAATGTTTCGACTGACATAATCAGATCCTTTTCATTGTTATTTGATAATCAATCTACCTTATTAATTAAAGTTAAAGCCGATTGATGTGACACGGCTATTATATGCCTAAAATGCGAATAAATAAAAACTATTTTGTATTTTTTTTTAACCAATAATCATTTCTATTAATTTTTTCTAATATATTATTAAGGTTAACTTTGATAAATTTACGGTAAAATTTCGACCGCTGTACCAATATCCACTTGGTCATACAGTGTGATAATATCTTGATTGCGCATACGGATACAGCCATGAGAAAGCGGAATGCCCATCGGCTCGGTATTGGGCGTCCCATGAATGTAAATGTAACGCGCCTTGGTATCACACACCCCTTGCTCATTGGCGCCTTTGTTAAAGCCTTCTTCATAACCATCTAACCATAAAATCCGTGTCAAAATCCAGTCTCGATTGGGAAATGTAGTCGCCAAATGATCGTCATAAATTTCGCCGGTAAATTGACGTGCCACAAATACACTGTTGATGGGTAAATTATCACCAAATTTTTCGCTAATCACGTGCGCACCGAGCGGTGTGCAGCCAGTATCCTGCAGTTGCCCAATACCATTTTTGGCGGTAGAGATGGGGTAAGTTTGTGATTGGGTGCTACTAAGACATAAAGTAAGTTGTTGTTTTTCAATTGAAATAATGATTTTTGGGTAAGGCATAATTGACTCGTTCAACATTAAGCTTAGACTATCATAACAAAAAAGCCCATCATATTCATGACAGGCTTTTTAAGAAAAACTTGAAAACATACAATCAGTTATTTGATGTCAGCAGTGGATACCCACAAGGTAGAATCGGCAATGTTCACAAAGCCATTTTTGGCTAATACCCAGCTAAACTTGATGCCTTTGGGTAGGGTCTGCACGACGGGGCATAAACGATTGGGACAAGAACGTACAATCGCATCTTTGTTGGTTTGTGCTTGATGACCGCTATCGGCTTGCGCAGTGAGTGGTAAAACCACCCATACCAAAGCTGCAGCCAAATTTGTCAGTTTATACTTATCAAGAAATGATTTAATGATCGCGCTCATGATTTTTCAGAAAATACAGTCAAATAAATACAGCCAAATAGTGAGAAAATTTTATCAAAAAATTATCTATCAAAACAAAAAAACTATTGTCATATTCACGTAAAAATACTGTGACAATAGGTATAAAAAAACTCAAAAAAGAAAAAGGCCTACGTAACACGTAAGCCTTTTTAATTTGGTCGGAACGGCGGGATTCGAACTCGCGACCCCTTGCACCCCATGCAAGTGCGCTACCAGACTGCGCTACGCCCCGAAAGGTGTACTATTCTACCAAAAATGACAGAATTTGCAATACCAACTTATCCAATTAGTTCTTTTAACAGCTGATTAACTTGAGCCGGGTTGGCTTTACCTTTGGAGGCTTTCATCACTTGACCGACAAGACCGTTAAAGGCTTTTTCCTTGCCTGACTTGTACTCATCGACCATCGCTTGGTTGTTTTTCAACACGTCTTCGACAATGGCTTTAATCGCGCCTGTATCGGTTTCTTGTTTTAAGCCTTTATCAGCAATGATTTTATCCACGGCTGTTTCATCGTCACCGCCTTCGCCAGCGAATAGGGCGATAAAGGCTTGTTTGGCCAGCTTGCCTGATAGCGTATTGTCTTTGATACGCTCGAGCAGTTTGGCAAATTGGCTCACTGAAATCGGGCTTTGCTCAATGGTTTTTTCATCTTTGTTGAGCGCGCCTAGCAGGTCACCCATTATCCAGTTGGCAGCCAGTTTGGCGTTATCATGACCGACTTTTGCCACTACTTGCTCAAAGTAATCAGCGAGCGAACGGCTAGCGGTTAAAATACGGCTATCGTATTCAGGTAAGCCAAGCGCCGATTGAAAACGCTCACGACGTGCCACTGGCAATTCTGGCATGGCGTTTTTGATTTGTTCAAAAGTTGCGGTATCAATATGCACAGGTAAAAGGTCAGGGTCTGGGAAGTAGCGGTAATCATTGGCTTCTTCCTTAGTACGCATTGAGCGCGTTTCATCTTTGTCGGGATCATATAGGCGAGTGGCTTGTATGACTTTGCCACCGTCTTCAATCAAGTCAATTTGACGCTCGATTTCCACCGTGATGGCACGCTCAATAAAGCGAAACGAGTTAAGGTTCTTAATCTCACAGCGAGTACCCAAGTCGGCGCCGGGTTTTCGCACGGAGACGTTACAGTCGGCACGGAATGAGCCTTCCGCCATAATGGCATCAGAAATACCGAGCCAAGTGACCAACTGGTGAATGGCTTTAACATAGGCAACCGCCTCAGCAGCTGAGCGCATATCAGGCTCCGAGACGATTTCAATCAGCGGCGTACCGGCACGGTTTAAATCCACGCCTGTCATTTGTGGCACCGCATCATGCACCGATTTGCCCGCATCTTCTTCTAAGTGAGCACGGGTAATGTGAATACGTTTGGGGTATTCGTTTTTTTCACCTTCATTGACCACAATGTCGATATAGCCTGTACCGACAATCGGGTGCGCCATTTGGCTGATTTGGTAGCCTTTTGGCAAGTCGGGATAAAAATAATTTTTACGGTCAAAGGCGTTCATCATACCGATTTCAGCATTGACGCCAAGCCCAAACATCACCGCTTTTTCTACCACATCTTTGTTGAGTACAGGCAGCGCCCCTGGCATGGCTAGGTCAACGATATTGGCTTGGGTGTTGGGCTCTTGCCCAAATAGGGTGGAAGCCGATGAGAAAATTTTGGTGTTGGTATTGAGTTGGCAGTGGATTTCGATACCGATAACCACTTCATAGCCATCCACTAAAGGCGCTTGCGGTTTATTTTCGTTTGTCATAACAAGGCTCCTTAGGCTTTGGCGATGGGTGATAGTTGTTGGTGAAAATCAGTGACTTGCTGATACGCATCGGCAGTTTTCAGTAGTGTCTCTTCGTCCCATGCCTTTGCAATCAGCTGTAAGCCCACAGGCAGATTGTCACCATCAAAACCCACCGGATGGCTTAATGAAGGTAAACCAGCTAAATTCACGCCAATGGTATAAACATCTCCCATATAAATTTCGGCAGGGCTAAGGCTTGCACCGATTTTATAAGCCGTCGTTGGCGCAGTTGGGGTGGCAATGACATCACAGCTTTCAAAGGCTTTGGCAAAATCTTGGCTGATGAGGCGGCGCACTTTTTGCGCTTTGACATAATAGGCATCAAAATAACCCGCTGATAGCGCATAGGTACCCATCAAAATACGGCGCTGTACTTCGGCCCCAAAGCCTTCAGAACGTGAGCGGGTGTATAAATCTTCCAAGTTTTTTGGGCTATCACAGCGGTAGCCATAACGCACCCCATCATAACGCGATAAGTTAGATGAAGCTTCGGCAGGGGCGAGCAAATAATAAGTGGCAAGGGTGATTTCAGGTTTGGTCAAATTCACATCCACCAAGCTTGCACCCAAGGCTTGGTATTGTTTTAATGCCGCTTCTATGCCAGCTTTAACCTCGCTATTTAAGCCATCAGCAAAATACTCGGTTGGGATACCGATGCGTAACCCTTGAAGCGGTTTATCATGGCTGGCATTGGCTTGGCGTTTGCTGGTCAAACTCGCGACAAAATCGGGCACATCTTTGTTGGCAGATGTTGAGTCTTTACTGTCATGACCTGACAACACTTTGAGCAAATAAGCACAATCCTCTGCGGTTTTACCAAAACTGCCAGCTTGGTCAAAACTTGACGCATACGCCACCATCCCATAACGTGAAACACGCCCGTAAGTTGGCTTAATCCCTGTTAAGCCACAAAATGACGCAGGTTGACGAATCGAGCCGCCGGTATCCGAGCCTGTGGCAAAGGGCGCAAAACCTGCCGCAACCGCTGCTGCGCTACCGCCCGATGAACCGCCTGGTACACGGCTGATATCCCAAGGGTTGTGCACGGCGCCAAAGTATGATGACTCATTGTCCGAGCCCATCGCAAACTCATCCATGCTGGTTTTGCCAAGCATAACTAAGCCTGCATTTTGGCAGTTTTCAACGATGGTGGCGTTGTAAGGCGCCACAAAGTTTTCTAGCATTTTTGAGCCACAAGTGGTTAAAACGCCTTGAGTACAAAAAATATCTTTATGAGCCAGTGGCACGCCCGTCAAGTCTGCGCCTTTGCCTTCTGCCAATAATTTATCGGCGGCGGCAGCTTGCGCTAACGCTTGTTCAGGCGTGACCGTGATAAAGCTGTTGATGGCTTTATCATGCTGGGTAATCCGATTAAGAAAGTGCTTGGTAAGTTCGGTACTGCTAAAGTCTTTATTTTTTAGACCTGCTGCCAATTGGGCAACCGAAAACGTATGTAGTTCAGACATAATTTTCACTTATAATTAATTAACAAAAATTTGACGAGGTATTCGATGAGCGGTGGCTTATTCAATGACCTGTGGCACAAGGTATAAGCCATTGGCAACGCTTGGCGCAATGGATTGGTAAAGCTCACGATTGACTTCAACCCCATCACCGCCAATAATATCTTCACGCAGTGGTTGGGTCATATCATGGACATTGGTAAGCGGTGCGATATTGTCAGTGTTGACCTCTGCCAAAATATCCATCATCGATAGGATTTTGCTTAGGTCATTGGCATAACTATCTGCCTGCTCAGCGGTCACGCCAAGCCGAGCAAGTTTGGCGATGTTCATAATTTCATCAGTTGAAAGCGTCTGCGACATGATGAGTTCCTTAAGTACAAACAAAAATAAAACGGACAAACAAGGCAAATGTTCGATGCGATTTTAAACCAGCCAATTATAGCAACAGGCTATAATAAAAGAGGATAAAACCTGATAAAAACAGTTGCTTTAGTTTAGTTACTTTTAATAACAAATTTGAAAAAATAGGGTGATGTGACCTAAATAATTTGTCACAAAAAATTCGTGAATAAAGATAGAATGTGATTAAATCACTATATTTTGCGATATTTTACCGCTATAATCTAGCACTATTCTTACTAAACGCAAATTAATCGCATTAAAGTCACTATCGCCTAAACTTCTTTAAAATCATCGTCAGCTTTTTTTATGTAAAAAGATAGCCTTTTAACTGTTAATCGTTAAGAGTTTCTTGCTATTTTTTAGGTAAAATACAGGGGCTATAAGCAGCTTGTTTCAGATTTTTTGTTAGTGGGCACGATAGGGCGGTTTTAAAACATCGGCATTAGAAACATCGGCATTAAAAGCTTTTAAATAAACGCTTTTAAAAAATGCGTCGTTGACTCGATGTGCGATTAAACACCCCGCTAATTTCTGCTTTGCTTGCAGTGTAGTTTTGTTATCACTGGGAAATGATACATGAGCCTTTTCGGATTTTTATCAAGTAATATCGCCATCGACCTTGGCACTGCCAACACGTTAATTTTCACCCCAGGTAAAGGTGTGGTCCTCAATGAACCAACGGTTGTTGCGCTTCGTAGTAACCGTACCCAAAATCCTACCGTTGCGGCCGTCGGTCTTGATGCCAAACAAATGCTAGGTCGTACCCCAGATAATATCACTGCGATTCGTCCACTCAAAGACGGTGTGATTGCCGATTTTGAAGTGACCCAAAAAATGCTCAAGCATTTTATCAACAAAGTGAAAGTGAAACGTTTTTTGGCCAATCCAAACGTGATTGTTTGTGTGCCTTGTAAATCTACCTTGGTAGAACGTCGTGCGATTCGTGAAGCGGTTGAATCGGCAGGCGCAAACAAAGCCTTATTGCTTGAAGAGCCTATGGCAGCTGCGATTGGCGCAGGATTACCCGTTCATGAAGCCAGTGGTTCGATGGTGGTGGATATTGGTGGCGGTACCACAGAGATTGCGGTGATTGCACTATCAGGCTGTGTGTATGCCGACTCCATCCGTATCGGCGGTGATGTGTTCGATGAAGCGATTATTACTCATGTCCGCCGTACCCATGGCTGTGTGATTGGTGAAACCACGGCTGAACGCATCAAAACTGAAGTAGGGACGGCAATTGAAGATCCTGAAAACCCCTTGGAAGTGGAAGTGCGTGGTCGTAGTATGGCAGAAGGGGTGCCTAAATCATTTGTGGTGACATCCGCCGAAATCCAAAAAGCCTTAAGCGACCCTATTGCTGGTATTATCTCAGGTGTCAAAGCGGCGCTTGAGCAAACCCCGCCTGAATTATCAGCCGATATCGCAGAGCGTGGTATTGTATTAACCGGTGGTGGTGCACTATTACGCAATCTTGATGAGCTGATTTCGCGCGAGACAGGCTTGCCTGTCACGGTAGCCGAAGACCCTTTGACTTGTGTCAGCCGAGGTGGTGGTAAAGCGTTAGAGTTTATCAATAACAGAGCATTGAATATGATTTTTGTCTGATGTTAACTGATGTGTTACCGTTAACCGCTATTTTTTAATAGCGGTTTTATTGCTTTATTGACAAGATGATTTTACGATAGCTTTGTTTAAAAGATTTTTGCTATCCTGATGGCTTGTTATCGCGCGCTGTATTGGCCGTCACGGATTTTGCTTGGATGTTACTTATGTCACTTACTATTTTTACCCAACAACCGCTCGCCATTCGCAAGACCATTATTGTGGTGTTTGCGGCGATTGTGCTGATGTTATTGGATAGTAAAAATAGCAGTTGGTTTCAGCCAGTACGTACCGCGACCCATGCCGCCATGCAGCCCATCTATCAAGTATCGGCTTATCCAAGTTTTTTTGCAGGCTGGCTTGATAGTACTATGACCGAAAAAGAAGCGTTACGCCGTGAGAATGTCCAGTTAAAAGCTGAGCTTGTGCATGCCAAAGCGCAATTACAGCAGCAAGATTATCTTGTTGCGCAAAATGCCCGACTGCAAGGGATTTTATCCGCCACCACGCCAGACCAGTTTAATTTGCTGTTGTCGCACGTGATTGGTACCGATAGCAATCCACTGCGGCAAATGGTGGTCATCAATAAAGGCAGCAAAGACGGAGTGATTGTCGGGCAAACGGTGATTGATGAAAACGGCATTCTTGGACAAGTCGTCAATGTTTATCCCGATACCTGCCGTGTGGTGCTAATCAGCGATGACCAACAATCGGTTGCCGTGACTATCAAACGTACCGGGCAAAAAGCCATCGTGTCGGGCAAAGGTAATCCACAGTATTTGGTGCTAGATTATATCTTTAAGGCATCGGATGTACGCATTGGTGATGAGCTAATTTCATCGGGGCTTGGTGGTCGTATTCCTGCCGGATTTCCTGTTGGGCGGGTGGCAAAAGTAGAGGCCGAGCAAGCGGGGGGCTATGCCAAGATTATGGTGAAACCCGCTGCCAATTTTATCAATACGTCTTATGTTTTACTGCTTCAGCAAAAGGTTTAAAATCACTGATTATGGTCGTCGTTCAGCGCAAAAAAACCAAACAGCATTTATATATTGTGATGGCAATCAGTTTTATCATCGCATCGCTACTTAGTGTGTATCCGCTGTCGGCAGAGATTGCGCTATTTCGTCCGATGTGGATGATTATGATGCTGATTTTTTGGCTGATATTTCAACCGACTTTGATTGGCATGGGATTGGCGTTTGTGGTTGGTCTGTTTGCTGATTTACTCACAGATAGCCGAATCGGTCAGCAAGCCTTATGTGCGGTGCTGGTGGCATTTTTTATCAAATTTGTCAGTGGTTATTTACGCCAACTGTCCTCAAACTTGGTATGGCTGCTTGCTGGCGCCTGTTTGCTGATTTATCAACTTGCGTTAATTTTTCTGCATTTATTTACCCAAGGGGTGTTTGCACCCCAATTACTTTATACCGTTGCCGTCAGTACCTTAATTTGGCCGCTGTTAGTCGCTGTCATGCTCCGTTATACGCGATAAGCGTATTAAGAAGTTATTATGTATCAATTTAATGCCACTATACCGATTATCTTGGCGTCCACATCACCTAGACGGCGTGAGTTGTTAGATCAAGTTGCGGTGCCACATACTTGTGTGGCAGTCAACATTGATGAAACACGGCGAGCAGAGGAATCGGCGATTGACTATATTGGGCGTATGGTGAGTCAAAAAGCGCAAGCCGCTTTACAAGTTTTGCCAACTGCTATGACCGAGTGTGTGGTGATTACCGCCGATACTATTGGCGTATTGCCGGATGGGTCAGTGCTGCAAAAACCTAACGATTTTGCCGATGCCTGTGCGATGTGGCGGCAAATGAGCAATGCCTCGCACCAAGTATGGACTGCAGTGCAAGTGAGCCGACTGGCGCAGCGTGGCGGTCAATGGCAGATGGATTATGCTGAGCGCACTGTGGTGAGAACTGATGTCAAATTTATCGCACTCACTGACAGCATGATGACGCATTATTGGCATACGGGTGAACCACAAGACAAAGCTGGCGGTTATGCCATTCAAGGGCTGGGCGCTGCGTGGGTCAAAGCGATTGACGGTAGCTATAGCAATGTGGTTGGACTGCCACTGGTAGAAACTTTAGACTTGCTTTCTCAGGTGATGCAAGCCCATTAGTAAAAATAAACTTAAAAAAAGCCATAAGTGCAAATCTTATGGCTTTTTTATCATGTTTTAAAGGGTTAACCCAATGTCGCTTTGACCAACTTTGAGATCAAAGCGGGGTCAGCGCGACCTGCGGTTTTGACTTTTAACGCATTCATCACAGCGCCCATTTGCTGCATTGAAGTGGCACCTTGCTCAGCAATTTCAGCAGCTACCAGATTGGCAATTTCTACTTCACTCATGGGTTGTGGCAAGAATTGACTAATCACATCAATCTCGAATTGTTCTTTTTGTGCCAAGTCTTCCCGACCATTGGCGGCAAAAATCGCGAGCGACTCTTGGCGCTGCTTGGTTTGCTTTTGTAAGATGTCTAGTACACCTGCATCATCGAGCGTTATTTGGCGGTCAATTTCGATTTGTTTTATCACCGCTTGTACGCTGCGTAGCACTTTAACTTTTTCAAGCTCACGCGCTTTCATGGCGGTTTTGACCACATCGGTCAGGGTGTCTTTTATGGTAGTCATGGTTTTAACGCTCCCTAATGTTAGCTAATGGCGTTTTTAAAATTGTGGTTAGCAACATAGCATAAAAAAATCCACTTAACAAAGTGGATTTTATCATTTACTGGTATTGGGTGTCTTGCGACAAATTACCTTAGTAAAGACGAGTCGTGCGTACTGATTCACGTGACATTTTCTTTTTGTAACGTTTTACCGCAGCTGCTTTTTTGCGTTTACGTTCTTGAGTTGGTTTTTCATAGAACTCATGTTTACGTACATCTGCTAAAATACCGGCTTTCTCACAAGCACGTTTAAAGCGGCGAATTGCGATATCTACAGGTTCGTTCTCTTTTACCTTTACTGCTGGCATGTAGACTCCTTAAGTCTGGGCTTATTGATAGACAATGAATGTGCTATCAACAAAGCGGGGTTAGTGGGTCAGGAACATTAATCCGGCTGTATAGGTGATTATTAGCCAACCTACCCATGGTTTGGCATCAGCTCAGATTAGGATAAAAATAGGTGCGAATTTTAACTAAATATTGAATGTAAGTCAATGTAAATTTTAGCTTTTTCATAACCTGTTAAATTAAAAAATCCTCCTCCTAGCCAATTGCCCTATTTTATCTAGCCAGTAAAAAAATTTTTGCCCGTTAGCGTAACAAAATACACAACGATAGTAATGATTTAGCAAGGTGGCTTTAAAATGTTATTTTATTCATACCGCAGTAATGCTAATATAGTCACTAATTCTCATGTGATAACAACATACCGCTAAATGTCGTACTAGCCATTTGCCAGTCGGCATTACCATGCAAAAACAGTTTGTAGGGCTATTAAAAATTTATACATTGATGTGAAATTAGATTTCACCTTATTTGAAAGGAAAAGGTTATGCTACCGATATCAACACGCAATGCCACGCTAGCCAGTCTTATGCTTGCCTTGGGTCTTACCATGAGCGCATGTAGTAAGCATGAGTCAGCCGAAAGCAAACCAACCGAAGAAATTGCCGCACAGCAAGGTGAAATCGCTCGTGCAAACCATCCCATGCCAGTAGCTTCACAGCCTGCTTCATTTGTGCCACCGACAGCCGCCTCAGCCGCTGCCACCACGACGACAGCAACTGCTACCCCAGTTTCTGCTGATGCTGGCGAAAAATTGTTTGGTAGTGTATGTACCACTTGTCACACAGCAGGCTTAATGGGCGCACCAAAACTTGCTGATAAAGCCGCTTGGGCACCTCGCATTGCGCAAGGTAAAGACACGCTTTATAAACACGCCATCGGCGGCTATCAAGGAAAAGCCGGTGTAATGCCAGCCAAAGGTGGTAGTCAAGCCTCGGATGAGGAAGTAAAAGCTGCCGTTGATTATATGGTCTCAAAAGCAAGCTAATAGGTAATGCGCCATTTATAAAATAAAGGCTATATGTTCAAGCCTATGCAACAACTAGTATCTAGCACTTCACTAAATCCAGTCACTAGCAAAATAGTTGGCTGGTTTTTTTTATACGTTTTTTATACCCAATGTGCTTTGTTTTAACCCGCAGTTTGGTTATGATGAATCACTATGTTCAATCACCAAACCCTGTTAAGAAACCGCTATGACACCTGCCGTTAATCTTGCCAAAAAACTAAAAATCAACTTCCAATTACATGAATACCATCATGACGCGCATAGTGAAAGCTATGGGCTTGAAGCGGCAGAAAAACTACAAGTTGAGCCAAAGCGGGTATTCAAAACCTTGGTGGTGCAAGACGACAATGACAAACTCGCTGTTGCGATATTGCCTGTTGAGCATTTGCTAAACCTAAAAAAAATCGCCAAAGCCATCGGTAGTAAAAAAGCACAAATGGCAGATCCCAAATTGGTAGAACGTACCACAGGCTATGTGCTAGGTGGGGTAAGCCCGCTCGGTCAAAAAAAACGCCTGCCCACGGTCATCGATCAGTCGGCACAACACTTTGCAACCATTTATTGTAGTGGCGGTAGACGCGGCTTGGAAATTGAGTTGTCGCCGTCAGATTTAGCAGGCGCAGTAAACGCCAAGTTTGCAGATTTAATTCAAGAATAAAGGAGAACACCATGCCCAATGTCATTATTGAAGTGAGTCACGACCATCTTATTGGTCAGCCCGATAACCTGCTAGCACGGGTCAATGATACGCTATGGCAGTCTGGCAACTTTAAGCTGCAAAGTGATATCAAATCACGTATTTACTACCCAAACCACGTATTGGTGGGACTGAGCGATAGCGGAGATGAAGCTTTTGTTATGGCGCATTTTTATCTGATGCCAGGGCGTGATGACGCTACCATTCAATCATTGGCGCAGCGGATTGCCGATGCTATCAAAGCGCATCTGCAGGAATTCGAAAGTGAGGTGCCTGCTGGCAGTTTACAGATTTGCGTCAATCCCACCACGCTAAGCGCCAATTATGTCAAGCAGTATGTCTAATTCAAATAGAGGGGTTAGGGATAAAAATTGGCTGCTTTAAGGACATTTTTGCTGACTTTTGCCAACTGGTAAGATAGTAAGTTTGGCAACAAAACCCGCAGCAGCGGCCCCGTTGCTAGCCAATGACTAAACAGTCATTTGCGTTATTCTCAACTTATCGCAAACATAGTAAACTAGTCAAGATTTTGTTTTGTCTGCGGTATGTAAAAATTTTAATAAGCATCTTTTCACAAGCATCTTTTAAAGACATCATATAAAGACATCGTGCAAAACATCATTTTTCGGTTTTCCCCGTTGATTTCAACATAACTCAAGGAGTTAGCAATGATTTATCAAGGAAATAGCATCTCGGTATCGCTACTCGAAGACGGTATTGCTAAATTAAACTACGATAATCAAACTGAGAGCGTTAATAAATTTGACCAAGCCACCATCAAAGAATTTGGCGAAGCAGTCACGGCATTAGAACAATCTTCAGACGTTAAAGGTCTAATCGTTACTTCAGGAAAAAAAGTTTTCATAGCTGGTGCAGACATCACTGAATTTGTTGGTAACTTCAAAAAACCAGAAGGCGAGATTGCTTCGTGGGTACTTGACATCAACAAAACATTCAACCGTTTTGAAGACCTGCCTTTCCCAAAAGTTGCGGCAATCAATGGCGCATCCATGGGCGGCGGTACAGAGATGACGTTGGTGTGTGACTACCGTGTCATGAGTGACAAAGCGAGCATCGGTTTACCCGAAGTTAAATTGGGCATCTTCCCAGGCTTTGGTGGTTCAGTGCGCTTGCCACGTATCATCGGTATCGATAACGCGCTTGAAATCATCGCAACTGGCGAAGCACAAAAACCAGCCGCTGCATTGAAAGTCGGTATGGTGGATGCGGTTGTTGCCGCTGACCAGTTAGAAGCTTCAGCGATTGATTTAGTCAAAAAATGTATCGCAGGCGATCTAGATTGGAAAGCACGCCATGACGAAAAAATCAATCCAGTCAAATTAAACGCCTTAGAACAAGCGATGGCATTTAATTCAGCCAAAGGTGCACTGTTCTCAAAAGCCAATCCAGCCCAGTACCCAGCACCAAAAATCGCGTTAGAGTCTATCGAAAAACACGTGAACCTACCCCGTGACAAAGCGTTAGAAATTGAATCTGCAGGTTTTGCAAAAGCAGCAAAAACCCCACAAGCAGAAAGCCTAGTCGGTCTATTCTTAAACGACCAAGCCGTTCGTAAACTCGCTAAAACGCACAGCGCCAAAGCGCATGATATTAAAGAAGCCGCTGTATTGGGCGCAGGTATTATGGGTGGCGGTATTGCTTACCAAGCCGCCTCAAAAGGCTTGCCCATCATCATGAAAGACATCAAGGCAGAGCAGCTTGACTTGGGTATGAGGGAGGCCAGCAAACACCTATCAAGCGGTATGGCACGCGGTAAAGTAACCCCAGCACAAATGGGCGAAACTTTAAGCCGTATCCGTCCTACGCTAAACTACGGTGATTTTGGTGAGACTGACATCGTGATTGAAGCGGTTGTTGAAAATCCAAAAGTTAAACACGCGGTATTAAAAGAAGTTGAAGGGCTAGTTAAAGACAACTGTATTCTAGCATCTAACACTTCGACCATCTCTATCACCTACTTAGCTTCGGTACTAGAGCGCCCAGAAAACTTCGTCGGTATGCACTTCTTTAACCCAGTCCATCGTATGCCGCTGGTTGAAGTAATTCGTGGTGAAAAATCAAGCGAAGAAGCGGTAGCGACTACGGTAGCGTTAGCAGAAAAAATGGGTAAAGTGCCAGTGGTGGTAAATGACTGCCCAGGTTTCTTAGTTAACCGCGTATTATTCCCTTACTTCGGTGCGTTTGACTTATTGATCAAACAAGGTGCTGATTTTGTTCAAATTGACAAAGTCATGGAAAAATTTGGCTGGCCAATGGGTCCTGCCTACTTGATGGACGTTGTGGGTATCGACACAGGGGTTCATGGGGCAGAAGTCATGGCGGAAGGCTTCCCAGACCGTATGAAACCAGACTATAAAGTGAGCGGTCAGATATTGTTTGAAGCCAATCGCTTAGGTCAAAAAAATGGCGTTGGTTTCTACAAATACGAAACGGATAAAAAAGGTAAGCCAGTTAAAACTGCCGATCCACAAACCGTTGAATTATTAAAACCATTTATCGATGCGCCAAAACAGTTTGAAGACCAAGAAATCATCGATCGTCTGATGATTGCATTATGTAATGAAACGGTTCGCTGCTTAGAGGACAACATCGTATCGACGCCTGCAGAAGCAGACATGGCGATGATTATGGGTATTGGTTTCCCGCCATTCCGTGGTGGCCCATGCCGTTACATCGACCAAATCGGTCTACAAAATTACCTAGCCCTTTGCGACAAATACGCAAGCTTAGGTAAAGCCTATGAAGCGCCACAAATGATTCGTGATATGGCGGCAAATGGTAAAACTTTTTACCCACAAGCGTAATCGACGATTATAAATTTTAAGGAGAATAGAATGACTACATTAAGTCCAAAAGATGTCGTGATTGTCGATGGCGTTCGTACCGCAATGGGCAAATCAAAAAATGGTATGTTCCGCAATGTACGCGCTGACAGCATGTCTGCGGAGCTTGTTAAAGCCTTGGTAGCACGTAACCCGTTTGATACCAAACTTGTAGAAGATGTCATCTGGGGCTGTGTCAACCAAACCCTAGAGCAAGGTATGAATATTGGTCGTAACATTGGTTTATTGGCTGAATTACCACGTACTACGGCAGGTCAAACGGTCAACCGTCTATGTGGTTCATCCATGCAAGCGCTTCACACCGCAGCGGCACAAATCATGACCGGTCAAGGTGATGTGTTCATTATCGGCGGTGTTGAGCATATGGGTCACGTGGGCATGATGCACGGTATTGACATCAACCCAGAGGCTTCAAAATATTATGCAAAAGCCTCTAACATGATGGGTTTAACCGCTGAAATGCTCGGACGTATGAATAACATCAGCCGTCAAGAACAAGATGCGTTTGGTGTAGAATCACATCGCCGTGCCTGGGAAGCGACACAGCAAGGTCGTTTCAAGAACGAAATCATCGGCATTGAAGGTCATGACGAAAACGGTAACCTACAACTTTGCACCATCGATGAGGTGATTCGTCCTGATGCCAATATGCAATCATTTGCGGCATTACGCCCCGTATTTGATCCTAAAGGCGGTACCGTAACAGCTGCCACGTCATCAGCCTTATCTGATGGTGCATCTGCGATGCTTATCATGTCTGCACAAAAAGCCAAAGATTTAGGTCTAACACCGCGTGCCCGTATTCGCGGTATGGCAGTTGCAGGCTGTGATGCGGCTATCATGGGTTATGGTCCAGTACCTGCTACCCAAAAAGCCTTAAAACGCGCTGGCATGAGCATCGACGATATGCAAACCATCGAGCTAAACGAAGCATTTGCCGCACAAGGCTTATCGGTTCTTAAGGGCTTAAACCTACAAGACAAGCTAGACATCGTTAACCTAAATGGTGGTGCTATTGCGTTAGGTCACCCTCTAGGCTGTTCTGGTGCGCGTATCACCACCACACTTCTAAATGTGATGGAGCAACAAGACACCCAACTCGGTCTTGCCACTATGTGTATTGGTCTGGGTCAAGGGATTGCCACCATTATTGAACGTGTATAAGCAGTTTGTTGTAACAAAAACCCTTGATTTCAATCAAGGGTTTTTTTACGCGGCCAGTTTTCTTCACCCATGTTTTTTACTAATATTGCTTTACTATAAAGTCTAAGAAATTTTTTACCAAATCTGTTATGTTGTCTAGATAAAAATAGATAAATATAGGTGTATTGTGAGTTTATTCCAAAATCTACTAATTATTTGTATATTAGTGTTGATTTCCAGTTTTTTCTCCATCTCCGAAATTGCCTTGGCAGGTGCTAGACGCATCAAGCTAAAGTTGTTGGCAGAATCGGGTGACAATCGCGCCAATAAAATTTTACATTTACAAGAAAATTCTGCCGAATTTTTTGCTACCTCACAAATAGGGCTAAATGCCGTGGCAATTTTGGGCGGTATTGTCGGTGAGTCTGCGCTTCGTCCCTACTTTATTGACCTTATTTCGCCATTTTATCAAGGTAAAATGCTTGATAATATCGGTTTTATGATGTCATTTTTGCTAGTCACTTTGTTGTTTATTTTGTTTGCCGATTTAATTCCTAAACGCATTGGCATGATTAACCCAGAACGCGTGGCGTTAGCGGTGATTGAGCCTGTCTTGTTGTCAATCAAAGTATTTAAGCCGCTGGCATGGATTATCAACGGGCTGGCAAATCTGATTTTTAGAATTTTCAAAATCAACATGGTAAGAGAAGAAAATATCACCTTTGATGATGTTTCTGCTGTGGTGGATGCAGGAGCGCAAGCGGGGGTATTGCTCAAGCAAGAACATCACTTTATCGAGAACGTTTTTGAGCTTGAAGAACGTAATGTGCCCTCTAGCATGACCACCCGTGAGGATGTGGTGTATTTCACCCTTGGCGAGTCTGAGCAAAGTATCCGCCAAAAAATCGCCAGTTACCCGTATTCAAAATTTTTGGTATGTAAAGATCATATTGATGAAGTGATTGGGTATGTCGATACCAAAGATATTTTGGTAAAACTTCTTAGTAACCAGTCGCAGATTTTGCTCAATGAAACTACGATCCGTAATGTATTAATCATCCCCGATACATTAACCTTATCCGAGCTGTTAGACCGTTTTCGCTCCAGTAAAGAAAAATTTGCTGTGGTGATGAACGAGTATGCGCTTATTGTCGGTGTCATTACGCTATCTGATATCATGATGACAGTGATGGGGGATTGGGTCGCACCGATTGAAGATGAGCAGCAGATTATCCAGCGTGATGAATTCTCATGGCTGATTGAAGGTACCACACCGATTGAAAATGTCAAACATGCGCTCGGTATCGAAGATTTTCCCGATTGGGACAATTATGAAACTTTAGCAGGTTTTATGATGTATAAACTGCGCAAAATTCCTCGCCCTGCGGATTTTGTTGAATATCAAGGTTATAAATTTGAAGTAGTCGATATTGATCATCATAAAATTGACCAATTACTCGTTACCCGTTATATCAAAGATGAAGAAAACCAAATTATCAGCGATAGTTAGTCAAGGTGACTGGGTAATACTGCCGCTTTGACATTGAAACTGATTAACTTTTTTCACGTTTCTTGTTAAAGTAGTTCATGGTTTCACCAAATCGTGAACTTTTTTCTTTTGGGCTTGGCAAATGGTAAAATTATTTTATGCTTGAAATCCGCCACCTTCAATTATTGACCGCACTACGTGAGCAAGGCTCGCTTGCTGCCGCGGCTGAGGACTTGTATGTCACGGCATCAGCAGTCTCCCATCAGCTCAAAGAAATCGAAAATTATTATGGTGTTAGCCTCGTCAATCGCCGCTCAAGACCACTAAGCTTTACCCCGGCGGGCAAAGAAGTACTCAAGCTTGCCGACAGTGTGCTACCGCAATTTAATCGTACCACCGCCAACCTTAAAAGACTGGGTCGTGGTCAAACGGGACAATTACGTTTGGCCTCGGAATGTCATAGCTGTTTTGATTGGTTGATGCCTATTCTTAATCGTTATCGCAGGGAATGGCAAGACGTTGAGCTGGACTTTAGCTCAGGCTTTGAACCTGAGCCCCACCAAATGCTACTCGATGAAGAAATTGATGTGCTTATCACAGCCAGTCGCTTACCCTTGGAGGGAATCAGCTATCTGCCGTTATTCCAATATGAAAGTCGGTTGGTGTTGTCACCGACGCACCCATTAGTCGATAAAAAATCGCCGATTTTGCCAGAAGATTTGATTGATGAAACGCTTATCGTCTATCCTGTGGAAGCCAAGCGGCTCGATATCATCGCGCATTTTTTTGCGCCTGCAGGACTTGCGCCCAAGAAACTAAGAACCACAGAATTGACCGCCATGTTAATTCAGCTAGTTGCGAGCGAACGAGGGGTTGCCTCATTACCGAATTGGGTGGTCAATGAATACGAAAAAAAAGGCTGGGTAATATCAAGGGCATTGGGGGAAGGTGTGTTTTGCCAGCTTTATGCGGCGACCCGTACCACAAGTAAAGAGGTGGCTTATATTCAAGGGTTTTTAGATTTACTGCCAGAGATTACCCATAAACCGATATTACCAGCCCATCATCGAGCCTAATCGATTAAACCTAACCGATTAAAAATGCTGGGTGTGACATTTTGACCTTACTTTTATGTTGATGTATGCCACACCCAAATTACATACTAACACGCGCCATCAAAAGACAAGCCAACAAAAGACACACCAACAGAAGCTAAGGCGAGCTCATCCAAACAAAGTAGAAAGGAATTACTTTGAAACTAGGTTAACCTCTTCAGGGGCGATATGCGTTGTCGCTAATACCGTAGGCTCATCGTATTCAACTTTTTCAGTGACCAATTCTTCATGACGCAATGTCACGGGAATTTGCGTTTCATGACTGACATTTTGGGTCATTAACTGTACTTTTTCCGCCACAATGGTTTCAATATTCACTTTCGCTGTTTGTTGAAGTAGAGGAATCTCAATCGGGGTATCGCCTAAAGTAATCGCTTGCCCATTCACCATCAACTGTGGCACATTGACGTTATTAGTAACCACGCTAACTAAATTATCTTGAGAGGTGCTAGGCTGGGCAAATACATGTTCAATCACCAAAACTTCTTGATTGAGTGTTACAGGAACGTTAACCGTTTGGCTGATGATTTTTTTTGATAATTTAATATTGTCTTTGATAAATCGCTCAATTTGCACTTGGGGGCGTTCAGCCAATAACTCTAAAGTGTTAGTGGTATCTTCACGAAGATCGACGGTTTTAACAATGTTATCATGAGTATGGGTATCATTAGTGTTTAGTTCGGTAGTATTTGTCATCGGTTTTTTCATAAAGTGTTTTCCATTGCAAAGTTATTGTTCCAAAATCCTGTAATAATATATAACAACCACAAAAAAGGCAGATGAAATCATCTGCCTTTTTCAAGCCAATGGCAACACCGTTGGCAGAAGTTAAACTTTATAGTAATCAATTATCTAATGATATTAATTATTAAAGTTTACGGGGCGCATTTGGATCAATTGCAGGTGATACATTACCATCGACGGTATCAACACCTGTTACACGCTCAACGCCATCTTTTTGTACATCTAACTCTTCACGGCGAACGGTTTCATTAAAGGTCTCAGTGCGAGTTTGTGCCACTTTATCTACGTTAACTTCTTCAGTGACATAAGTTTGTTTGTTGACATTTGCACGTTCTGCTTCAAGTTCAACCTCAATAGTAGCATTGTCATTATCACCAATGCTGCGGTCAGTAGGTCTGTTAACTGGCGTACGCTGAATATGCGCTTGTTCTTCAGTTAACTCAACATTGACAGTGCGGGGCTCAGACACAACATGTTTACCAACTTTTAATAAACCCGCTACGATTTTGTCTTTATTGACTGAAATGCGTTCTTCAAGTAACTGTAATGTATTAGGTGATTGGTAATCGTTATCAGTAAGCTTAACAGGTGTGGCCGCACGGTCAAATACGTGACGGTCACGAACCGTTTGTTCTTCAATACTGTAGTTGTAGTCAGGATCGTAGCTATCCATTGTTTCAACAGTATCTCGGCTGAGCGAATCAAAGTATACATTGTCGTCTTGAATACGAGCTAGACCCGCTGGTACTAAAACTTCTTTCGAGCTAAACCAGCCACCTACATCTACAATGAAGTAGCGAATGCGGCCTGTGCTCTCATCAACTAAAGCACCTTGAATACTACCCACTTTGTCGCCATTGGCGCCATAAGCGGTTTTACCAGTTGGATCAAAATAATCGTTACCTAAAAGGTCAACGTGGGTGTCTTGGATATCGCGTAAACGTATTAAACTTGCCATGGAAAAATCTCCTTTAGATATCTTATTGTTTATTTTTTATTAAGGTAGTTAAGTTAAAAACTAAATAAATATAAGATAATTTTTTATAGTTAAATGAAAGTTGTTATAATAAAATTTTTAAAATTCAACAAATTAGATGTTTCACAGCTACTTGGTTGTTGAAACAGATACTTGATTGTTGAAATCGCCGATGAGAAAAACGATGAAAAATGCCATACGCTTAATCGTTCGACTTGCAAACAAGATTACTGAAAAAAGCTCCCATTAAGTAGTAGGATTTGATAAATTTTTGTTTAGAGGGTGTAATTGGCAGTTGTCTTAAGTAACTTTTGCAACCAAGCGTAAAAAAAATTGGCTTTTAGCAATAAATTAAAAACATAGAAAAAAGTCGGGTAGAGTACTTAGCGCGAAACACCATTGCCCGCCCAATAAGGCGTTATAAAAGATAAGTAATAAAAAATAATGAGTTATCAACATATATATTAGGTGATTTTCAATGACAAAATATCAGGGAAAAATAATCCGCTGGAAAGATGACAAAGGCTTTGGATTTATTGAGCAAACCGATAACAATTGGCAAGACCAAGCTATTTTTTTTCATATCAGCGAATACCGAGCGAACCAACGCCCTGTGCTTAATGAAGCGGTAGTTTTTGAAATAGGGCAAGGTAGAGATGGCAAACCCTGTGCTATCAACGTGCAGCAACAGACGTTTGTCAGACAAAAAATTGCCCAGCAACATGCCCGCCAAGTTCGTCAAGCTCAAAATGACCTTAAAAATCAAACATTACTCACGTGGGTGGCTATTGGGGTGCTGTTTTTTGTGTTACTGACCGCTGTTGTACTGGTTAAGCACTTACCCTTATGGATTATTGGTTGGTATTTTGCAATAAGTTTGGCGACCTATCTGCTGTACGCGCATGACAAAAAAGCTGCCAAAAATGGTGATTGGCGTGTGCAAGAAGCGTCACTTCATAAATTGGCTTTTGCTGGGGGCTGGGTAGGGGCGGCGTTTGCCCATTGGTTATTACGCCATAAATCGACCAAGCCAGAATTTCGTAGGGCTTTTTACTTGACAGTCCTAGGGAATCTCTTAGCTTTGGCAATCATAAGTTATATCAACATGAAAATCAGATGATTGCTTGATTGATGCGCAAAAAAAATCCCTAATACAGATTAGGGATTTTTTTTAGCATGAGACAATTAGATTAATTCAATCGCTAAGGCAACCGCTTCACCGCCACCGATACATAGGCTAGCAATGCCTTTTTTACCGCCTGTGCGTTTGAGTGAGTTGATAAGTGTGACTACGATACGCGCACCCGATGCCCCCACGGGATGACCCAATGCACAAGCACCGCCTTCGATATTAACCTTAGCATGATCAAGGTCATTTTCTTGCATAGCAAGCATGGTTACCATAGCGAATGCTTCATTGATTTCCCAAAGATCAACGTCTTCTTTGCTCCAGCCAGCTTTTGCTAAAACTTTTTTCACACACTCGATGGGTGCGATAGTAAATTCGCTTGGGTGTTGTGAATGGGTGGCTTGGGCAACGATACGTGCAAGTGGTTTTAAGCCTTTTTCCTTGGCTTTGTCTTCTGACATCAATACAACGGCGGCTGCACCATCAGAGATTGAGCTTGAGTTAGCGGCAGTGACTGTACCATCTTTTGAGAACGCGGGTTTTAAGGTTGGGATTTTGTCTACATTGGCTTTACCGGGTTGTTCGTCCGTGTCAATGACTACATCGCCTTTACGAGTTTTGACAGTAACCGGAACGATTTCGTTTTTGAAGTGACCTTCATTGATGGCGGTGTTGGCGCGTTTTAGCGATTCGATAGCAAATGCATCCATCGCCTCACGTGTGATACCCCGTTTATCTGCCATTTCTTGCGCAAATGCACCCATTAACTTGCCGGTATCAGCATCTTTAAGACCATCTAAGAACATGGTGTCTTTGATCTCGCCATCTCCCATGCGATAACCACCACGTGCCTTTGGTAGCACATAAGGGGCGTTGGTCATTGATTCCATACCACCTGCTACCACGATATCAAACTCATCACTACGAATTGAGTTGGCACCTAGCATAATGGCTTTCATACCAGAACCACAAAGTTTGTTGACATTGATTGCGCCTGTGGCATCTGGGATACCTGCTTTACGCATCGCTTGACGCGCTGGGCTTTGACCTGCACCCGCGGTTAAAATACAACCCATGATAACTTCGTCAATCTCTTCTGGTTTTACGCCGGCACGGTTGACGGCTTCTTTAATGACGGTTGCACCAAGCTCTGGCATTGATACTTCGTTCAAATCACCTTGGAATCCACCCATTGGGGTGCGAACGCCATCTACGATTACGACTGAATTTTCCATATTAAATTTCCTTTGAGTTAGGGTTTCTGTTGTCACAAGCAAACTACGACCTAAATCACTAGGGTCTATAAACAGGGTTGTAAACGGCAACCATGCCAATCACAATAGATGTTTTAAGTTTTGCTAATGCGATACATTTCATATTATCATAGTTAAAATGTAAATTAAACTACTGAAAATACTGTAAAATATACCAGTCGAGTCTACCTAAATTTTACTGCATTAACTCATCCAACCGAATGCGCACCACCTTATCGGTCACGGTATCTAACGCTTCGATTTTAGCAATCGCTTCATTCATATTGCGCTCAACAACGGGGTCAACCATAATAATGACTGGCAAATCAGTGCTAGTATCATCATGCGCTGGCTGTTGCAAAATTGCATCAATACTAATTTTAGACTCACTTAAAATGCGGGTAACTTCTGCTAGTACACCCAAATCATCTTTGACTTGTAGGCGCAGATAGTAGCCTGTGATCATTTCATCGCTCGATAAAATACGTGTGTTATTGAGTGTCTCAGGCTGGAACGCCAAATGTGGCACCAAATTGGCAGTTGAATCATTGGTCTCTGCAAGGGCGCGTACCATGTCCACCACATCTGCCATCACGGCTGATGCAGTTGCCCCTGCGCCGGCACCCGAACCGTAATACAAGGTTTGTCCAACAGGCTCTGCGTCAACCATGATGGCATTTTTTACCCCATTCACATTGGCAAGTAACACCTGTTTTGGAATCAAAGTCGGATGTACACGTAATTCAATACCTTCTTCGCCACTGTCTAAAATACGACGTTTGGCAAACCCTAAATGCTTGATACGGTAGCCAAGCTCGTTGGCATAACGCACATCTTGCTTGGTGATTTTGGTAATGCCTTCACAGTAAACTTTGTCAAATTGTAGTGGGATACCAAACGCAATTGACGCAAGTAGCGTTAATTTATGCGCAGCATCAATCCCCTCGACGTCAAATGTCGGATCGGCTTCGGCATAACCCAGCGCTTGGGCTTCAGCGAGGACATCTGCAAAGTCCCGCTTTTTATCGCGCATTTCAGTCATGATAAAGTTGCCTGTACCATTGATGATACCTGCAAGCCAATCGATTTTGTTGGCAGCTAAGCCTTCACGTAAGATTTTGATAATCGGAATACCACCTGCAACCGCGGCTTCATACGCCACTTTGACGCCCTTGGCCTCCGCCTTGGCAAAAACCTCATTGCCATGTTCTGCTAGTAAGGCTTTGTTGGCAGTCACAATATGTTTGCCATGCTCGATTGCCGCTAAAATCACCTCTTTAGCCGTGGTGGTACCGCCCATTAATTCCACCACAATATCCACATCATCTTGCTGAACGATATCAAGCAAATCGGCAGATTGTTTGATGTCTGTTGGGATATCGGTACGGTTGCGACGCGTGCCTACGTGGGTAATTTTAATCTCACGTCCTGTGCGACGCGTCATTTCATCAAGGTTGTTTTGTAGTAGTTCAACCACCCCAGTACCCACAGTACCAAGCCCTAAAATCGCTAATTGAATAGGTCGATTATTCATAAAAAAAATTCTCAAATGTCAAAAATATAAAAATAAAAGTTTAAAAATTGGCTAGCTAAATATACCATGCTAACTTGTGATTGGTAAGGTATAAAATCCAATTGCCCAAAAAAATTAAAATAAAAAAACCAGCTAATGAGCACTAGCTGGTTTTTATCCCATCAGGGGTGATGAACTTATTTGAGGTTGAGCGCCTGTGCCAATTCAGCCGGTGGCAGATAACCGCCAAGTTGATGACCTTCTGTGTCAAACACGGCTGGGGTGCCATTGATACCCAAATTTGCGCCTAACTCATAAATTTTACGTACGGGGTTACTGCAAGTCGGTGCATTGATAGGCAGGCCCAATTTGGCATCGGTTAAAGCTTTTTTGCGGTCACTGCTGCACCAGATTTTTTCCATGATAGGCATGGTTTGTTCACTACGTGGCCAAGGTAGATAACGCACTTCGATACCCAGTGCATTTACCTCATCAATTTCACTGTGAAATTTACGGCAATAACCACAATCTGCATCAGTAAACACATAGATTGCTGCTTTCGTCTGCCCCTTGGCAGGGAAGATAATCATGTCTTTTTTATCAATGGTGGCAAGGCTGGCTTTCGCATCTTGCGCTTGCAAGTTCGCTGAGATATGCTCAGGTTTGGCACCACCGACTTTGATGATATCCCCTTGTACCACATATTGACCTGTCGCATCGGTAAAAAACGCCGGTAAACCTTCGGCTTTGACCCAATAGATGTTTGGCATACTGGTCGCTGTCACCGAGGTGATTTTGGCGGTGATACCTGATTTGGCTAAATTTGCCGCCAGCAGTTGCTGTAGCTGTGATTCATTTTTTGCCGCGGGGGCTGAGCTGTTAGTCGCTTCGTGTTTCTGAGTTTCAGAATTGACGGGTGTGCGCGATTGGGCATTATCACAACCTGCCAAACCAACAATGCCAGCCACGGTGATGACACTGGTAATTAAACGGGTAGCTAATGAGGTTTTAGAACGATAAGTTGCAAAACGAATGAGCATGAGAAAACCCACAGAACGTTAATATAGGTTTTTATTTTACCATATTGTTATGGCGTATGAGCGCTACCCCTGTCAACTTATTGTTAATAATCTATCAGGTCTACTAGGTCGGGGCTCACATTTTTGCCCGTTCCAATCTTTCTGCTCGTCTCAATCTTTCCGCTTGTTTCAATCTTTTGGTGCGCTAAAAGCAACCGGCTCAAAGCCAAGTTCTATTAATGGATTAAAAGGTTGTTTAACAAAGTTTGCTTAACTAGGTTTTTTAAAAAAATTCAGCGTTTAAGCAAATAACTTTTGATAAGTTGCAATACAATTTAAACATTGTGTTTGAATGACAAATTTGTAAACTAATAAATCGTCAGCTAGTTATAACTATTATTATTTTTTCATCTTTTACTATTTTTTAGGAATTTATCATGGCAATTGCTAGTTTGTTAACCTTACTCGACGATATTAGCGTCATCCTAGATGATGTATCGGTGATGACAAAAGTCGCTGCCAAAAAAACGGCGGGCGTGTTGGGCGATGATTTGGCACTTAACGCCAATCAAGTGTCAGGGGTAAAAGCCGATCGCGAGTTACCTGTGGTGTGGAGTGTCGCCAAAGGCTCCTTAGTCAATAAAGCGATTTTGGTGCCACTGGCTTTGATTATTAGTGCGATTTCGCAAGCCTTAGTGACCGGGTTATTGATGATTGGTGGTTTATATCTGTGTTATGAAGGGGCAGAAAAAGTGGTGCACAAATTTTGGCCCCACGCTGGCAGCAATGACCCCGAGCAAGCCGAACGGGTAGCAGCCAATGCCAATGAAAGCATAGATTTGGTGGCGCATGAAAAAGAGAAAATCAAAGGGGCAGTGCGGACGGACTTTATTTTATCGGCTGAAATCATTGTGATTTCCCTCGGTACCATTGCGGCAACGGTGCCTTTACTGGATAAGGCAGTAACACTGGTAGTAATTTCACTCATCATGACAGTGGGTGTGTATGGCTTTGTTGCCATGATTGTCAAGATAGATGATTTGGGGTTGCACTTACAACAAAAGTCGTCATCAGCGGCACAAAATATAGGTAAAGCCTTATTAGCCTTTGCGCCTATTTTGATGAAAGTGCTATCAATCGCCGGTACTTTGGCGATGTTCTTGGTGGGTGGTGGTATTTTGGCACATGGCGTTGGCGCATTACATCATGGAATTGAACATTTAGGTGACTTGTCAGGGGCGTTTTCAGGCTTAACCACTAACCTGTTAAATGCACTGGTTGGTTTGCTAGCAGGTTTAGTGGTAGTTGCGATCATGACAGTCATTTCAAAACTTCGTAATAAGCCTGCCCATTAAACGAGTCCGCCCATTCACTGTATCTAAAATTTGTATCTAAAATTTGTAGCTAAAATTTTTAGCTAAAATAAAAAAGCAGTTCATGTCGAACTGCTTTTTTTATTGCTATACAGGCACGCAAACAAGATTGATTTACTGATTAGGCTACGGCGTTACCGACTCATCGTGAGAGGGCGCTACGTCAGTTTGGGCGGTGGTCGTCGATTTTTTAGTGACAACCACGGCATTTTCCACCTTTTTACTGGTACGCGTTTTGGGTTTGGCTGCTGGTTTTTCGCTCGCCTTAGCTTTACGCGTACGGGTTTTCGGTGCTTTTGGGGTTGCCAAGGTCAGCATACCAACGGTTGCCGGTTTCATTTGTTCTGCCACACTTTCAATCATGTTCTTATAACTTACCGGTGTGGTTTTACGTTTTTGCGCCGCTGCTTCTGCGCTATCTTCTACGTCCGTTGCTTCAACACCTTCGCTGTCAGTATTAAAGGCTACTGCGGATTCATCAGCTGTTGGCACTAAGTCAACGTCCTGATTGGCTGTAGCGTCATCTGCTATTGTTGTCACAGAGACCGGCTCGGTTGGTCGGTTAGCGACTGGCGCATTGTGTGCTTGCAAGTAAGCTTCGACCAATTTACCTTGCCCAATCAAAGCATGACCTTGCTCGCCCAAACGCGCCACAATCCATGCGCCTACGCTACCTGCTTGATAGGACAGATGGTTTTGGTTAGGCGACGCTGATTGAGTTGAGGCTGCTTCTACTTGACCTTTGCCACTGTCAGTTTCATTCGAGATAGGCTCAGCAACTGACGGGTTTGAATCAGTCGGCGCTTGAGCGACAGCAGTATTAACCAAAGAACCGCGTGGGTCATTGATGGCGCGTTTAGTTACCGCTGGTAGTGCAGCGTCAGTTTTGCCTGCTTGGCGTTGGAACTGATTGGCTGGCAAAATGGCCGTATGATAATCATCCAAATTTTGCGCGGATAGACTGGCATAGCCATAATTTCTAAAGTACTGCCCAAAACGCTGTTGTTCAGCCACTACGATATTATCTTTTACTGTGGTAGTAGCAGCTTGATGATTAAAGGCATCGATGGCTTGGATAAAGCAGCTAACCACGCTGTCGGTTGCCATTTTTTCAGCGGCATTATCTAAGTACTGGTTAATAAACTGACTCACCGTACCTGAAATTTTTGTCACCGAAGTGCTCACTACAGAGGCAACTGGGCTAAATTGCGCTTGATAAGCCTTATAGACTTCGCGTGGGTCATTTTTGGCACGACCTTGGCTCGGTGTCACTGCCAGCTGTGCAGTTGCTGGCTCAGCTGATGGCTTAGATGGTGTGGATGCTTTAGCAAGCTCTGCTACCTCATCATTGGACACTGTAACGCTGCTAGGGTTAACTGGCGTCTGAGTTTCCTGTTCTGGTGTCGTGGGCTCGGGCATCGTAGCCGATGCTATTGGCTGAACCTCAGGTTTTGCAATTTCCCCTTTGCTGGCATCTAGCGAGAGGTGCGTTGTTTCAACCGCAGCTATAGGTTGCTGTTGTTCAGTTTTAAATACTTGAACTTGCACACTGTTGGGATCACGTTGTTTGGTGCCTTTCGGTTTGTCTGCTCTGGATTGGTTGTTTTTTCTACCATCGACAGGTGCAGCAGCGGTATCAGTCTCTGTTACATCATTGACTACAAACGCGTTGCTATCATCGTTCGCTAGTGTAGCACGACGTTCTTTGACCCCGCGGCTGTCACGGCGACTATTCGGCTCGCGTTTTGGCAGCTCACTAGTTTTGGCAGTTTTTGACGCATCATTTGACTTGTCTTTATTGCTGTCAGTGTCCTGTGATGAAGCTTCCGCCTCACTCGTTTCAGATTGATAACGGTTTGGTTTTTTAGCTTTTGGCTTGCGGTTACCACGTTTACGGCGCTCGGCATCTTTATCGCTTGATTCAGCCGTGGCTGAAGGTTGTTGAGACGCTTCTTGATAAGGATTGGCGCTGGTTTCACTGGTGTTTGCGCTCACCGCAGGGATACTTGCCGTCAATGCGGCGTGATTGATTTGACCTTGCACCCCCAAGCTTTGTGCGCCGGTATTGACGAGACTTTCAATCGCCGAAGCGGCATCTTGACCGCTAAAGTGTGGGGTGACTTGGGCTTGCTGGGTAGGAGCAAACAAGTTCGATAGCCAAGCGACTGCAGAAGTTACAGGGACAGTGGCAGTCGGCTGCACGGGTTGTGGCGCGGCAGCTTTGGGGGCAGTCGTATTGTTGGCAGTTTGCTGAGGTTTGTTGGATGGCGTTGCAGGGCTAGGCGTGGTGTTGGCGGCGTTGCTAGCATTGCTCCAGGCATTATGATTACCTGTCGGTGCTACACGGCTGACTTCATTGTCATCCGTGTGCCAGTTGCTAGTATCGTAGCCACGGTCTTTATATTCTTGTTGTTGGCTTTCGGCGACACGCTCATAGCTCGATGGCGCAAACCCGTCACTGTTATAAGTGATATTAAACTCGGGGGATTCAAGATGGGCATGCGGCAAGATAGTAATGCGCGTGCCACTTTCTTGCTCAAGACACACCAGCGTTTCACGTTTTTCGTTGAGTAAAAATGCCGCGATATCGGTTGGCACTTCTGCTTGCACCTCGCCATGACGTTCTTGTAGCGCGCGCTGTTCAATTTGACGCATGATTGACAAAGCAAGTGAACGCAAGTCACGAATCATACCGGTACCGTGACAACGAGGGCAGAGGTAGCCTGTCGCTTCTTCAAGTGACGGACGCAAGCGTTGACGACTCATTTCCAGTAGTCCAAAACGTGAAATTTCAGCGAATTGGATACGCGCGCGGTCGTTTTTGGTGGCTTCTTTGAGACGATTTTCCACTTGTTTTTGGTGGTCATCGGTTGCCATGTCAATAAAGTCAATAACAATCAAACCACCCATATCACGCAGTCGTAATTGACGGGCGATTTCATCTGCCGCTTCCAAATTGGTATTAAACGCCGTTTCTGAGACATCCGCGCCTTTGGTGGCTTTTGATGAGTTGATATCGATTGATACCAGGGCTTCAGTTTGGTCAATCACAATCGAACCGCCGCTTGGCAAACGTACTTCACGTTGGTAGGCGGTTTCGATTTGTTTTTCAATTCCAAAACGGGCAAACATCGGCTCATAGTCCGTGTATTTGCGCAGTTTATTCGCTTGCTGCGGCATCACCGCTTCAATAAAATTCGCCGCTTCATTATACGCGTATTCATTGTCGACCCAAATTTCCGCGATATCATCACGCAGGTAGTCGCGTACGGCACGGGTGACTACGCCCGCTTCTTGGTGCAACAGGCGAGGTGAGGGGAATTTTTGGCTTTGTTGTTGGATGCCTTTCCAAATGTTTAATAAATGGTCAAGGTCATGTTGTAGCTCATCCGTGGTTTTACCAATCCCTGCAGTACGAATGATAACGCTCATGCCTTTGGGTAGTCTTAGCTCACTTAACGCTTGCTTCATCTCATCGCGCAGCTTGCCAGAGATTTGGCGAGAGATACCGCCGCCACGTGCATTGTTGGGCATCAATACCAAATAACGACCCGCCAATGAAATCAAAGTAGATAACGCCGCGCCTTTATTACCGCGTTCTTCTTTTTCCACTTGCACGATGAGCTCATCGCCTTCTTTAATCAGTTGCTTGATGTTATTGGTAGAGCGAGGGTCACCTGCTAGATACTCTGGGGCGATTTCACGAATCGGTAAAAAACCTTGACGTTGTGAACCGTATTCCACAAATACCGCTTCAAGCGATGGCTCGACACGGGTCACATGGCCTTTATAAATATTGGCTTTTTTTTGCTCGCGGGTACGGTTTTCTAAATCGAAATCATATAAGTGATTGCCATTGCACAGGGCAACACGGATTTCTTCGGCGTGGGTAGCATTGATTAGGATGCGCTTCATGTGTTTTCTCCTAAACACACAAAACATACGAGCGTAGATAAATGTTGCTATCAAACATTTGATGAAACAACGTCAAACAGTCTTGACTAGACTCGCTGATAGCAAGCGTAAGTGGCTTGATAACAAGGTTTGTTGTTCACCAAAAATTGCATGATTAAGTTGGATTATTGCCATAGCGAGGTTGTAAGCCTGTTAGGTAAATACAGCCATCATGCTGGATTGGGGTTTTTTGCCCAAAACAATGTGTGTTTTAGGACAAATGAATGAACCCTTTTCCCTATTGGTCAAAAAGTGTTAGCGTTAGTTTTCGCTTTAAATGGCAAGCCTGATAAGTTAGGTTTTACAAAGGCGTGGGCAATTTAAAATGGTAAATCGTCCAAAACCGTAAACGTTTATCTCAAAATCGTAACTATTGAGTTCATTTACCTAGGCGCATAATACGCTAATCGTTACCAGCAGTTTTGTGGTTGTAAGGCACAAAACCCACCATTTATCTGTTATCTCTATATATCACTAATCTTTACAAACTATTTGAACATGTTTTCAAATGACAATTATCTTCGTTACTCGTATGTCGTGTGCTGATATTGATTAAAATCAGTCTTAAAATCTATAAATATTGGCAGTCAAGTGCGCCCTATCGTGAGTCATACCGCCATGAATAAATTTCGGCTGTATGGGCGACAGCAAAAGCGACAGTTTGATTATCCCGCATACACTACTTTGAAATGAAGCTTAACAGGGTTTAAGTCGAATTGATGGCGCGAATTCATAGCGGCACAGGCACTAAACTGCTAAACTATAGCAAATTTTTATGTAAACGGCTATCAAAATATGACAGAGCACGCGCAGTCTCCCAAACGTCCCGCCCATCCTAACAAAAAACGCGACACCCCATCGCAACAATCGGCTCATCAAACCCCAAAACGCATGCCTAGCAAACAACCGCAGTCTGCAGATGACGATATTTTAGATTTTGCTAAAGTCAATTACTTAACCGTCACGCGCCAGCAGCATGACCAACGTGTTGATAACTTTTTGTTGGGTCGTCTTAAAGGACTGCCGCGCTCACATGTCTATAACATGATTCGTTCTGACGAAATCCGTGTCAATGGCAAACGCTGTAAACCCCACGATAAACTGCAGCGTAATGACGTGGTGCGCATTGCACCCATCAAGCTTGCCACGCGTGAAAAACCCGTGATTAGTCCTGACTTTGCCCAGAGCTTGCTAGAGCGCATTGTGTATGAAGATGAGGGTTTAATCGTGCTCAATAAACCATCGGGTATGGCGGTGCATGGCGGCAGTGGCGAGAGTTTTGGCGTGATTGAAGCCATGCGAGAAGCAACGGGTAAAAAATACCTTGAGCTGGTACACCGCATTGACAAAGATACCTCTGGCTTGCTGATGATTGCCAAAAAACGCTCAACCCTTAAAACTTTACAAGAACATTTGCGAGAAAAAACCTTGCAAAAAACCTATCTGTGTTTGGTGGTAGGTTGGATAAGTAGCGAAACACAAACCATTGATAAACCGCTATTAAAATACACGTTGCCTGCCACACAAGAAGGCAAAAGCGGTGAACGCCGTGTCAAAGTAGATGTAAAATCCGAAGACAGTAAGCCAAGTCAAACCCAAATTAACGTGTTGCAAAAATTTGAGTTAAATGGTCAGAAAGTCAGCTTAATTGAAGCCAAACCGCTCACAGGGCGTACCCACCAAATTCGGGTGCATTTGGCGAGTATCGGGCATCCGCTGTTGGGTGATGATAAATATAATCCGAATGTGGCTAAAGGCGATAAAAGCGTGCGCCGCTTGTGCTTGCATGCTTATCAGCTCGAAATTCCGGAATATGAAACGATTACAGCCGAATTGCCAGTCGATATGCAAAATTTGCTAGAGAATCAACATGATTAACATGAAAAACAAATCGCTAATCATTTTCGATTGGGATGGCACGCTGATGGATTCGGTTGGCTTAATCGTCGATGCCATGCGCTATGCTGCTGAAAAGCACGGTTTAACCGTCACCGATGACGCCACCAAATCTATTATCGGCATTGCGTTAGTCGATGCGTTTCCAATTTTGTTTCCTAATGACAGCGATAAATATGATGAACTTTTAGCCACTTACTCTGAGTATTATGTCAAGCATTGCGACAATGACAAATTGTTTGATGGTGTCAAAGAATTGATTCAAGATTTACACGCACAAGGCAAAACCTTAGCCATTGCAACAGGGAAAAAACGTAAAGGTCTGGAGCGCGTGCTACCCAATTCTGGGATTCAAGCGTTTTTTACGTTCACCAAAACCGCTGACGAAACTGCAGGTAAGCCAAATCCCTTAATGCTTGAGCAAATCTTGGTAGAAACAAGCACAAGAATTGAAGACGCTGTTTTTATCGGTGATAGTATTCATGACATCCGTATGGCAAATGCAATACAGATGGATAGCATTGCTGTAAGTTACGGCTGTGAAAAAGCCGATGTTTTGGCAAAAGAACATCCAACCAAGCTTGTAACAACAATCAATGAACTAAAACAACAGCTAATTTAGTTTAGCTTTGTGCAGATAACTAACTTCGAGTAGAATAACGGCAACTAAAAATTTTAAAAAGCTGTTAATAATGACCGAAGAACTACTCATCAACATCAGCCCATCTGAGAGCCGAGTCGCGGTGCTCGAAGATGGGATACTGAACGAAATCTTTATCGAACGCCATAGCAAACTTGGCTCAGTGGGCAATATCTACCTTGGCACAGTGGTGCGCGTACTGCCAGGAATGCAGGCGGCGTTTATCGACATTGGGCAATCGCGCACCGCGTTTTTGCATGTCAATGATATGCAGACCCTGCGTCCTAAGCTTTCAGCCATTGAACCGTCCAAACCGCAAAACCCCGCGATTGACAACACCTTAGACCCTGACACCACTACGCTGGCGATGACCACAACCACCTATCAGCCACCGCCTAGCGAGTTGATAGAAAACCGCTTGTATGAAGGACAGCGTATCTTGGTGCAAGTGATTAAAGACCAATTAGGCAGTAAAGGGGCACGATTGACGACGGATGTGTCATTGCCTTCGCGTTATTTGGTGTACTTGCCGTATGGTGAACATATCGGCATCTCACAGCGGATTGATGGCGATGAGCGAGAGCGGTTAAAAACACAGCTTGGCGAGCTGATGCACCAAGTCAATCTGCAAGGCGGATTGATTGCCCGTACCGCTGCCGAAAATATCCCGCAATCCAAACTTGAAGAAGATATTTATTATCTACTGCAGCTTTGGCGGATGGTACAAGCCCGCCGTGAGCAAACGCCGACCCATCGTCGTTTTGAGCTGATTTATCAAGACTTGTCGCTACCTTTGCGCGCAATTCGAGATTTGATTGGTGAGCAGACTGAAAGGGTGACGGTCGATAACGCCCGAGTGTTTGACGCTATTCGTCACTTTGCCAAAGAATTTGTCCCACTGATTTATCCACGTATTCAATTGTATGATGGCGAGCAGGCGTTATTTGATGTTCACCGCGTTGAAGATGATTTAAAAGACGCGCTCAATCGCCGTGTTAATCTCAAATCAGGCGGTTATCTTATCATCGATCAAACCGAAGCCATGACCACCATTGATGTCAATACAGGCTCATTTGTCGGAGGGCGTTCTCTTGAAGATACGGTGTATAAAACCAATTTGGAGGCCACCCACGCTATCGCCCGTCAGCTGCGACTGCGTAATTTGGGCGGGATTATCATTCTTGACTTTATCGATATGCAAGAGCAACAACACCGCGATGAAGTGCTAGCAAGCCTGCAAGAACAGCTCAAACGTGACTATGCCAAAACCAACATCAGCGAAGTCTCAGCGCTTGGGCTCATCGAGATGACTCGCAAGCGCACGCGAGAGAGCCTACAACAACAGCTTTGTGAGCCGTGTCCAACCTGTGGCGGTAAAGGCTTTGTTAAAAGTGCCGAAACCGTGTGTCTGGAGATTTTCCGCGAATTGATGCGCTGCGCCAGAACCTATAATGCCCCTAAGAAATTTACCGTGGTCGCAAATAGCGGGGTGATTGATTTGCTTGAAACCATTGAAGCGGATACGGTGGCAGAGATGGAATATTTGCTGGGTCGTCCGATTAACTTGGAGAGTGATAACCGTTTTAATCAAGAACAATATGATATTTTGCTAGATTAGCCTATTGCTTTTACCCAAAAAATCGGTATAATACAGCCCACTTAACTTATTGCAGGGCGACGAAGATGATTCGTCAATTCATAAAAGAATAAGCCCTTTAATACAGTCGCTCCATTGTTTGCGACACGAAATTAAAGAATACAGTTTCACCGACTATTAATAATGCTATCTATGTATTGCAAGTTAATGGTTTGAGTGGGACTGAAATTTTTTTATTTTCAAAAAGTGCCTGTTAAAAACAGGTAAAAAATGCAAGTTAGGTGTTTACTCAATAACAGCTTAACACCCAACGCAAATTAACCCATATCAAACTTTATATTAGGAGCTTACTGGCATGGCTAACCAGAAAATCCGTATCAGACTTAAATCTTTTGACCATCGTCTGATTGACCAATCAGCTCAAGAGATTGTTGATACCGCAAAACGCACAGGTGCACAAGTTCGTGGTCCAGTACCGCTACCAACTCGCATTGAACGCTTTAACATCTTAACCTCACCACACGTGAACAAAGATGCCCGTGACCAATACGAAATCCGCACATTTAAACGTATGGTAGATATCGTTCAGCCTACTGACAAAACAGTCGATGCACTGATGAAGTTAGATTTGGCGGCGGGTGTTGATGTACAAATCGCATTAGGCTAACCCCTTAGGGTAACACCTATATTGAATAACAGTAAAAATTAAGAGGTTAACAACATGGCGATCGGTTTAGTCGGAAAAAAATGCGGCATGACTCGTATCTTCACAGAAGCAGGTGTTTCAATTCCTGTAACTGTTGTTGAAGTTACTGCCAACCGTATCTCTCAAATCAAAACACAAGACACAGACGGCTACCAAGCTATCCAAGTAACAACTGGTGAACGTCGTGATTCTCGTGTTAATGCAGCTCAAAAAGGTCACTTTGCAAAAGCTGGCGTTGCTGCAGGTCGTGGCACTTGGGAATTTCGCGTCGAAGACAGCGAACTTGAAGGCCGCGAAGCAGGTAGTGAAATCGCTGCTGACTTGTTCCAAGTAGGTCAAATCGTTGACGTAATTGGTACCAGCAAAGGTAAAGGTTTCCAAGGTGGTATCAAACGCCACAACTTCCGTTCACAAGATTGGACACATGGTAACTCAGTATCTCACCGCGTTGTGGGTTCTACAGGTCAAAACCAAACTCCAGGTCGTGTATTTAAAGGCAAAAAAATGCCAGGTCAAATGGGTAACAAACGTGTGACCGTACAAGGCTTAGAAGTGATTTCAGTTGATGCTGAAAAAGGTATCCTAGTTATCAAGGGTGCAATTCCTGGTGCCAACGGTGGCGACGTTATCGTACGTCCATCAGTTAAAGCTTAATCAAGGGGATTAACGTGAATCTAAATACAGTAACAGGTTCGGCGGTTGAGCTATCAGACGTAGCATTTGGTCGTGAATTCAACGAAGCACTTGTACACCAAGTAGTTACCGCTTATTTAGCGGGTGGTCGTCAAGGTAGCCGTGCTCAAAAAACGCGTGGTGAAGTATCTGGCGGTGGTAAAAAACCATGGCGTCAAAAAGGTACTGGCCGTGCACGTGCAGGTTCCATCCGTAGCCCAATTTGGGTCGGTGGTGGTCGCGCATTTGCAGCCAAACCACAAGATTGGTCACAAAAAGTGAACCGTAAAATGTACCGTGGTGCCATGCAATGCATTCTTGCTGAATTGATTCGTCAAGACCGTTTAGTATTGGTTGATGACATCAGCATCTCAGCACCAAAAACTAAAGAGCTTATCGCTAAACTTAAAGACTTAAATGCCCCTAAAGCATTAATCGTTACCAATGAAGTTGACGAAAATCTTTACTTAGCTGCTCGCAATATTCCATACGTCAGCGTACTAGGTAGCACTGAAGTTGATCCAGTTAGCCTAATTGCGTTTGACAAAGTCATCATGTCTGTCGCAGCCGCCAAAGAAATTGAGGGAGTGTTAGCATGAATAACGCAAGACTATATCAGGTACTAAAAGCACCTGTATTTTCAGAAAAATCTCAAATCTTGGGCGATACTTTAGGTGTGCAAGTGTTCAAAGTTGACACCAACGCGACAAAAAAAGAGATTAAAAAAGCCGTAGAATTAATGTTTGAAGGTGTTGAAGTAGTTAAAGTTAACACTTTAAATGTTAAAGGTAAGACAAAGCGATTTGGTCGCACGGTAGGTCGTCGTCAAGACTTCAAAAAAGCCTATGTGACCTTAAAAGCTGGTCAAGATGTTCAAGTAGCCGACGTAGCAGAACAACCTGCTGCTGACAACGAATAAGGATTACACAATGCCTATCGTAAAAGCCAAACCGACATCACCAGGTCGCCGATTTGTCGAGAAAGTGGTGCATCCACACCTTCATAAAGGTCGTCCTTATGCAGCATTAGTAGAGTCAAAAGGCAAAACTGGTGGTCGTAACAACAACGGTCGCATCACTACCCGTCATATCGGTGGTGGTCATAAACAGCATTACCGTGTTGTTGACTTCAAACGTAACAAAGACAACATCCCTGCTGTTGTAGAGCGTATTGAGTACGATCCAAACCGTACTGCACACATTGCATTACTTAAATATGCAGACGGTGAGCGTCGTTACATCATCGCACCAAAAAAATTGCAACAAGGCGATACCGTTATTTCTGGTGAAACTGCACCAATTCGCCCAGGTAACTGCTTGCCACTACGTAGCATTCCAGTGGGTACAGTGATTCACAATATCGAACTTAAAATCGGTAAAGGTGCACAAATCGCTCGTTCAGCAGGTGCTGCGGTTCAATTATTGGGTCGTGATGGTATCTATGCAATCGTTCGTTTACGTTCAGGCGAAACTCGTCGTATCCACGTAAATTGTCGTGCGGTTATCGGTGAAGTATCAAACACTGAAAATAACCTTAAATCATTGGGTAAAGCAGGTGCCAACCGCTGGCGTGGCGTTCGTCCTACCGTTCGTGGTACTGCAATGAACCCAGTTGACCATCCACACGGTGGTGGTGAAGGTCGTAACTTCGGTAAACACCCAACCAGCCCATGGGGTCAAAAGGCTAAAGGCCTTAAAACACGTTCTAACAAACGTACTGACCACATGATTATCCGCCGTCGTCGCGTCAATAAGAAATAAGGAATAATTTCATGCCTCGTTCATTGAAAAAAGGTCCATTCATCGATGCGCACTTGTTTGCCAAAGTTGAGAATGCGTTAGAAACTAACTCACGCAAACCAATCAAAACTTGGTCACGTCGCTCAATGATTTTGCCACAAATGGTCGGCTTAACTATTTCTGTTCATAACGGTCGTACACACGTACCTGTTATCGTAAACGAGCAAATGGTTGGTCATAAACTTGGTGAATTCGCCCCAACCCGTACATATCGTGGTCACGGCGTTGACAAGAAATCTAAGAAATAAGGTGCTCATCATGGAAGTAACTGCAAAATTACGCGGTGCCGCCATTTCGGCACAAAAAGTACGCTTAGTTGCTGACGAAGTTCGCGGCAAATCAATCGAGCGTGCATTAGATATCTTAACCTTTAGCAACAAAAAAGCCGCTAAATTGGTTAAAAAATGCTTAGAATCTGCGATTGCTAACGCTGAGCATAACAATGGTTTAGACATCGATACATTGCGTGTTTCTACCATTTATGTGGATGAAGGTATTACGTTAAAACGTGTTTTACCACGTGCCAAAGGTCGTGCTGACCGTATTAGCAAACGTACTTGCCACATCACAGTTAAGGTAGGAGCATAATATGGGACAGAAAGTTCATCCAATCGGCATCCGTCTTGGCGTAATCCGTAAATCAAACGCTAATTGGTATGCAGATCCAAAAAAATACTCTGAATACTTAATCAACGACTTACAAGTTCGTAAATATTTAGAGAAAAAGCTTAAAGCAGCGATGATCAGCGGTATTAGCATCGAACGTCCTACGGGCGCAGCTAAAATCACTATCGCCACGGCACGTCCTGGTATCATCATTGGTAAAAAAGGCGAAGATATTGAAAGCCTACAAAAAGAACTTACCAAATTAATGGGCGTACCAGCACAAGTTAGCATTGAAGAAATCACCCAACCAGACTTAGACGCACGTCTAGTGGCTGATGGTATTGCTTCACAACTTGAACGTCGTGTGATGTTCCGCCGTGCTATGAAACGTGCTGTTCAAAACAGTATGAAAGCTGGCGCACAAGGTATCAAAGTTGAGCTATCAGGTCGTCTTGGCGGCGCTGAGATTGCTCGCTCAGAGTGGTATCGTGAAGGTCGTGTACCATTGCATACATTACGTGCTGACATTGACTACTCAAATGTACGCGCAGAAACCACTTACGGTACTATCGGTGTAAAAGTTTGGATTTTCCGTGGAGAAGTGCTTGATGGCATGAACCGTGTATATAATCCAGTCAAAGAAGAAAAACAAGCACGTGCACCTCAAAAACGTCGTGCTCGTAATGATCGTAGCGACCGCCCACGTAGTGAGCGCCCAGCTAAAGACAGAGGTTAATCGATATGTTACAACCAAAACGTACCAAGTTTCGTAAAGTACAAAAAGGACGTAATACGGGGTTAGCTCACCGTGGTAGTAGCGTATCTTTTGGTACAATCGGACTTAAATCAGTAGAACGTGGTCGCATGACTGCACGTCAAATCGAAGCTGCTCGTCGTACAATTTCACGTCGTATCAAGCGCGGTGGTAAAATTTGGATTCGTGTATTCCCAGACAAACCAATTACCGAAAAACCACTAGAAGTTCGTATGGGTAAAGGTAAAGGTCCAGTAGAATACTGGGTATGCGAAATCAAACCAGGCAAAATGCTTTATGAAATCGAAGGGGTTTCTGACGAGCTAGCAACTGAAGCGTTCACGCTTGCAGCTGCCAAGTTGCCTTTCAAAACCACCATTGTTAAACGGACGATAATGTAATGAAGATCAGTGAACTTAAAGACAAATCAGTCGAAGAGCTGACCCAATTACTAGACGAAAAACAGTTAGAAACATTTCGTCTTCGTATGGCAAAAGCCACTGGTCAGTTAGGCAACACCCATGAGATTAAAGCAAATCGTCGTACGATTGCTCAAATCAAGACTCTTATCTCTGAAAAACAGAACACCGAAAACCAAGGGGCTTAATCATGAGTGAGCAAAATACCAACCAAGCTAACGCTACTGAACAAAGTACAGTCACTGGTAAAGTTGTCAGTGACAAAATGGATAAAACCATTACTGTACTTGTTGAGCGTCGTATTCGTCATGCCAAATATGGCAAAATGATTCGCCGTTCTACCAAACTACATGCTCATGACGAAAATAATGAGTGTGGCGTTGGTGATACAGTTCGTATCAAATCAACACGTCCACTATCAAAAACCAAATCTTGGGTGTTAGTAGACGTCGTAGAAAAAGCAGTTAATATTTAATTTAACTTAAATAGATAGTTATAATTGCAAAGCAAGTCAGTAACTGCTACAATACGCCACCTTAAAAATGGCTTATTGTGGCAAAGACTTGTTTTGCCAATTTATGGAGTAACGCGATGATTCAGACTGAAACAATGCTGGAAGTTGCAGACAACAGTGGTGCAAAACGAGTTATGTGCATTAAAGTGCTAGGTGGCTCACATCGTCGTTATGCATCAGTAGGCGACATCATTAAAGTGACTGTGAAAGAAGCAATTCCACGCGGTCGTGTCAAGAAAGGTGATGTAATGAACGCGGTAGTCGTACGCACGAAGTTTGGTGTACGTCGTCCTGACGGTTCAGTACTACGTTTTGATGATAATGCAGCTGTGTTGTTGAACAACAATAAAGCACCAATTGCAACACGTATTTTTGGACCAGTAACCCGCGAACTACGTGGCGAACAATTTATGAAAATTGTTTCATTAGCCCCAGAAGTATTGTGAGGAAAACATGGCAAAATTACGTAAAGGCGACCAAGTGATTGTAATTGCTGGCAAAGATAAAGGCAAGCAAGGTACAATACTAGCAGTAAAAGAAGACCGTGTAAAAGTTGAAGGCATCAACATCGTTAAAAAACACCAAAAGCCAAACCAACAGACTGGCGTTGAAGGTGGTATTATCGAGAAAGAAGCATTTTTACACATTTCAAATGTTGCAATTTATAATGCAGCAACCCAAAAGGCAGACCGTATTTCTTACCAAGTGAACGACGAAGGCAAAAAACAACGCGTTTATCGTTCATCTGGTGAAGTTGTGGCGACTGCATAACCATCTAAGGGTATCAGTAATGGCAAGACTTAAAACACAATATAACGAACAGCTTAAGCAAAAAATTCAGCAAGAGCTTGGTTTAGCCAACGTTATGGAAATCCCTAAAATCACCAAAATCACCCTAAACATGGGTGTGGGTGATGCGGCGCAAGACAAAAAAGTTCTTGAAGGCGCATTAGCGGATATGACGGCAATTGCCGGTCAAAAACCTGTAGTAACCAAAGCTCGCAAATCAGTTGCAGGCTTTAAAATCCGTGAAGAATGGCCAATCGGCTGTAAAGTAACGTTACGTGGCGAACAGATGTACGAATTTTTAGATCGTTTAATCTCAATCGCTATTCCACGTATCCGTGACTTCCGCGGGTTTACAGATAAAGCATTTGATGGCCGTGGTAACTATTCACTAGGTATCAAAGAGCAAATCGTTTTCCCTGAAGTTGACTTTGACAAAATCGACCGTATTCGTGGTTTAGACATTACTATTACGACTACCGCAAAAACTGATGATCAAGGTCGTGCATTGCTTAAAGCATTCGGCTTCCCATTCAAGGGCTAACAGCAAGGATAAGGCAATATGGCAAAGAAAAGTATGATTAATCGCGAATTTAAACGCGAAGCGACTGTTGCTAAATATGCTGAGAAGCGTGCAAAGCTTAAGGCAATTATCAGCGACATCAACGCAACTGATGAAGAACGTATGGACGCCATGCTGGCATTACAAGCATTGCCACGTGACGCTTCACCTGTACGTTTACGTAACCGTTGTGCATTGACAGGTCGTCCACATGGTTATTTCCGTAAATTTGGTCTTTCACGTAACATGATTCGTGAAAAAGTAATGCAAGGTGATGTACCTGGCGTTCATAAAGCAAGCTGGTAAGGGGAAACAATATGAGTATGCAAGATACCGTTGCTGATATGTTGACTCGTATCCGTAATGCACAAATGGCTCAAAAAGCGTCTGTGACTATGCCAAGCTCAAAACTACGTAAATCAATTGCTGATTTACTAGTGAAAGAAGGTTATGTTGCAACCGCAGAAACTCAAGAAGTTGGCACAGGTAAAGCTGAATTAACCATCGAGTTAAAATATTTTGAAGGTAAACCAGTTATTGAGACGATTAAACGTTATAGTCGTCCAGGTTTACGTCAATACCGTAGTAAAGATGCACTACCAAGCGTCCAAAAAGGTCTAGGTGTAGCAATCATCTCTACCAATAAAGGCATCATGAGCGACCGTGAAGCTCGTGCAGCTGGATTAGGCGGCGAAGTTATTGCGTTCGTAGCTTAATTAACATTAAGAGGGACAGGCATAGTTTGTTGTGCCTGTTCGTTTTTTTATCACTTTTATAGGAATTACCCGTATGTCTCGTGTGGCTAAAGCCCCTGTAGCACTACCAAATGGTACAAGTGTTACTTTGAACGGTCAGCAGGTTGAAGTTAAAGGTAGCAAAGGTACGCTAACTTTACGCCTGCATGATTTGGTCGAGCTAAAACAGGAAGATAATCAAATTATTCTTTCACCAAAATCTGACACCAAAGACGGTTGGATGCACACTGGTACAGTTCGTGCATTATTAAGCAACATGGTTAAAGGTGTTACCGAAGGCTTCGAACGTCGTCTACAATTGATTGGTGTTGGTTATAAAGCCGCTGTTGCTGGCAATAAAGTTAACCTAAACTTAGGTTACTCACACCCAATCGAATATATACTACCTGAAGGTGTTACTGCTGAAACCCCAACTGCGACTGAAATCGTGTTAAAATCTAGCGACAAACAAAAGCTAGGTCAAGCAGCAGCAAACATTCGTGGCTATCGCCCACCTGAGCCTTACAAAGGCAAAGGCGTTCGTTATAGCGATGAGTATGTCGCTCGTAAAGAAGCTAAGAAAAAATAAGGTGAAATGACATGTTTGATAAAAAAGCTGCTCGCCTTCGCAGAGCGAAAAAAACCCGTGCACATATCCGTGGTTTAGGCGTAAATCGTCTATCTGTTAATCGTACTAACACCCACATCTATGCACAAGTTATCTCACCAACGGGTGGTGAAGTATTAGCCCAAGCTTCAACGTTAGATACTACTTTACGTGCTGGTCAAACTAGCAACATCGAAGCTGCAACTGCCGTTGGTAAATTAATTGCAGAACGCGCTAAAGCTGCCGGTATTACTAAAGTTGCGTTTGATCGTAGCGGTTTTAAATATCATGGTCGTGTTAAAGCATTAGCTGAAGCCGCTCGTGAAAATGGATTGGAGTTCTAATCATGGCAAAAGTTGAACAAACAGACGGTTTAGTAGAGCGCTTAGTCACAGTTGGCCGTGTATCTAAAGTTGTAAAAGGTGGTCGTATCTTTTCTTTCACCGCACTCACAGTGGTAGGTGATGGTAATGGTCGTGTTGGTTTTGGTCGTGGTAAAGCGCGTGAAGTGCCTGCAGCGATTCAAAAAGCACTAGAAGCTGCCAAACGTAATATGATTACCGTTGATTTAGCAGGTACAACCCTTCAACATCCTATTACTGCTAGCCACGGTGCAAGCCGCGTGTATATGCAACCAGCCTCTGAAGGTACTGGTGTTATCGCGGGTGGTGCAATGCGTGCAGTATTAGAAGTTGCAGGCGTAGAAAACGTATTAGCAAAATGCTATGGTTCAACCAATGCCGCTAACGTTGTACGTGCAACTTTCAACGGGTTAAAAGAAATGTCTTCTCCTGAAAAAGTTGCGGCAAAACGCGGCAAATCAGTTGAAGAAATCTTGGGCTAAGCTAAGGTGATAACATGAAAAAAATGAAAGTTACTCAAGTAAAATCGAGTGCCCATCGCCTAGCAAGCCATAAAGCTTGTTTGAAAGGTTTAGGGTTGCGTCGTATTGGACATACTGTCGAAGTTGAAGATACCCCTTCGACCCGTGGTATGGTAAACCGCGTTAACTACTTAGTTAAAGTGGAGGAAGTATAATGGGTCTACGTTTAAATGAATTGAGCCCAGCTGAAGGTTCAAGAAAAAATAAACTTCGCCGTGGTCGTGGTATCGGTTCTGGTATCGGTAAAACCGGTGGTCGTGGTGTCAAAGGTCAAACCTCACGTACAGGTTCTGGTATTCGCTCAGGTTTTGAAGGTGGTCAAATGCCTTTATACCGTCGTTTGCCAAAATTTGGTTTCACCAGTAAACTTGCAATGGTAACCGCAGAAGTGCGTTTATCAGAATTGAACCAAGTTGATGGTGACGTGGTAAGCGTTGAGTCTTTAAAAGCAGCGAATATCATTCGCCACGATATGCAACGTGTTCGTATCATCCTTTCAGGTGACGTAACCAAAGCATATACTTTTAAAGGTGTTAAAGTGACTAAAGGTGCTAAAGCGGCTATTGAAGCAGCTGGTGGTACTGTTGAGGAGTAATCCTACATGACTAAGCATTCAACATCGATGAATCCTCTAGCATTTATTCGTAAGTACGATGAATTATTTAATCGTTTACTATTTTTGTTGGGTGCTTTAGTCGTCTATCGTTTCGGTTCACACGTACCTATTCCTGGTATGGATCCAGAAAGCTTATCGAAATTTTTTCAAACCAATGAAAATACTATTTTAGGTTTGTTTAATATGTTTTCTGGTGGGGCATTAGAGCGGATGTCAGTCATGGCACTCGGGATTATGCCTTATATTTCTGCTTCAATCATTGTCCAGATGATGACAGCAGTTATACCATCACTGGATGCATTAAAAAAAGAAGGTCAAGCCGGTCAACGCCAAATCAACAAGTATACACGCCAATTAACCCTTGCCTTAGCTTTGGTTCAATCAATTGGTATGTGTACAGGTCTGATTAGTCAGAATCTTACATTGACCAGTGGTCTTGGTTTTTATATTCCTGCGGTAACCTCGTTGGTTGCAGGGTCGATGTTTTTGATGTGGTTAGGTGAACAGATTACTGAACGTGGTATTGGTAACGGTATTTCAATGCTAATCTTAGCGGGTATCGTAGCGACTTTTCCACAAGTGGTCACACAGTCAATTAACTCTGTCCAGCAAGGTCAAATGAATATGATTGCCTTGTTGATATTTAGTTTATTGGCATTAGCGGTGGTGGCGGGAATTGTGTTTATTGAGCGCGCACAGCGCCGTATCCCAGTCAACTATGCCCAAAAGCAATCGCAAGAACGAAAAATATATGCACAGCAGCAATCGCATTTGCCATTAAAAATTAATATGGCAGGGGTCATTCCAGCGATTTTTGCCAGTTCACTGTTGTTATTCCCAGCGAGTTTGGGACAGTGGGTGGGTCAATCCCCCAATCCCAATATTTTTCAAAGTTTCTTGCAGAATATGGCATTAGTGTTATCACCGGGTCAGCCGCTGTATTTGGTAATTTTTGCAGCCTTGATTATTTTCTTTTGTTATTTTTATACCGCGTTGGTGTTTAGTCCAAAAGAAGTATCAGAGAATTTGAAACGAAGTGGGGCGTATATTCCAGGTATTCGTCCAGGTTTACAAACTCAACGTTATTTAGATCATGTATTAAATCGCTTAACCTTTATTGGTGCGATTTATATGACAATTATTTGTTTGATGCCGATGATATTGCAATCTGCGTTTGGTATTCCGTTTCATCTAGGCGGTACCTCAGTACTGATTAGTGTGGTCGTAATTATGGACTTTATTGCCCAAGTTAAAGCGCACCTAATGACTCACCAATACCATGATTATTCGCTGATTCAAACCATGGAAGTCAAGCATTCATAACTACTACTAGGAGCTGAAAATGAAAGTTCAAGCATCTGTAAAAAGAATCTGCGGTAGCTGCAAAATTGTACGCCGCAAAGGCGTTGTTCGCGTTATTTGTAGTGCAGAACCGCGTCATAAACAACGTCAAGGTTAATCTAAATTGTTAGATTGGACTTGAAATCAGGTAGCGGATACTGTATTATCCGCTACTTGTCGTTATTTTGAAACATTTGTAGATAACCAAATGTCTCAAAATGCTACATCAGTAGATGATTAACTCATCTTTTCCTTATAATTGGAGAAATGTCAATGGCTCGTATTGCCGGTGTAAACATTCCGGACAACAAGCATGCTATCATTTCACTCACTTATATTTTTGGTATTGGTCGTACCACTGCTGCTAAAATTTTAGAAGCGGTAAACATTGCGCCAACTACTAAAATCAGTGAACTAAATGATACTCAGCTTGATGCTGTCCGTACCCAAGTTGCAGAATATGCGACTGAAGGTGACTTGCGTCGTGAAATCTCGATGAATATTAAACGTTTAGTAGACTTAGGTTGCTATCGTGGCTTGCGTCATCGTCGCGGTTTACCAGTAAATGGTCAACGCACAAAAACAAATGCGCGTACTCGTAAGGGTCCACGTAAAGCAATCAGAAAATAATTAACTTAGGAAGCTAAAAGATGGCAAAAGACACTCGTAGTCGCAAAAAAGTGACTCGCCGCTCGGTAGCTGAGGGCGTAGCGCACATCCATGCGTCTTTTAATAACACCATTGTAACGATTACCGATCGTCAAGGTAATGCTTTGGCTTGGGCCACCGCTGGTGGACAAGGCTTCCGTGGTTCACGTAAATCTACACCATTTGCTGCACAGGTTGCGGCTGAAGTTGCTGGTAAAGCAGCACAAGAATATGGTGTCAAGAATGTTGATGTCTTGGTTAAAGGTCCAGGACCTGGTCGTGAGTCTGCGGTAAGAGCCTTAGGTGCATTGGGTTATAAAATAAACAGCATTAGCGATATAACCCCGATTCCTCATAACGGAACTCGTCCACCGAAAAAACGTCGCGTATAAGGAGACTTTCATGGCCCGTTATCTAGGTCCAAAATTAAAACTTTCTCGTCGTGAAGGTACTGATTTACAATTAAAATCAGGCGTAAAAGCGTACGAAGAAAAAACCAAAAAAGCTGACCGTGCCCCTGGTCAACATGGTAATCCACGTAGCAAAACGTCAGAGTATTCTGCACAGCTTCGTGAAAAACAAAAAGTAAAACGCATTTATGGTGTGTTAGAGCGTCAATTCTCAAACTACTATAAAGAAGCTGCGCGTATGAAAGGCGCAACTGGCGAAAACTTGCTTCAAATGTTAGAACGTCGCCTCGATAATGTTGTTTATCGTATGGGTTTTGGTGCAACTCGCGCAGAAGCTCGCCAATTAGTTAGCCACCGTGCTATTCTAGTAAAAAAAGCGGGTCGTGATGAGTTTGTTCGTGTGAACATTCCTTCAATCCAATTGCAAGATGGTGATGTGATTGCCGTACACGAAAAAGCCAAAGAACAATTACGTATCAAAAACGCAATTGAATTGGCGGGTCAACGTGGTACACCTGTATGGTTGGAAGTTGATCACAGCAAATTGCAAGGTACTTTTAAACAAGCGCCAGAGCGTGCTGATTTACCAACCGAAATCAACGAAAGCTTAATCGTTGAGTTGTACTCTAAATAATTAATTTTACTATAAAGTCGAGGTGACAAATGATGCTAAATGCTACTGAGTTTCTTACACCGAATGCCATTCATGTGGACACGGTCAATGAAACACACGCCAAAGTCACGCTCGAACCGTTAGAACGAGGTTTTGGGCATACATTAGGTAATGCCCTACGTCGTATTCTATTATCTTCATTGCCTGGTGCAGCTGTAATCGAGGCTGAAATCGAAGGCGTTGATCATGAGTATTCAACCCTTGAAGGGTTGCAAGAAGATGTGCTAGATCTATTATTAAATTTAAAAGGTTTAGCGATCCAATTGCATGATCAAAATGAAGTATTCTTGACCCTTGACAAACAAGGTCCTGGCACTGTACTAGCATCAGATATTGAGTTACCTCACAATGTAGAGATTATCAATCCTGATTTAGTTTTAGGTACTTTAAGTGATCGTGGTCATTTAAAAATGCGTTTACGTGTAGCAGTAGGTCGTGGTTATGAGCCTGCCAATGTACGTAAAGATTCTGGTGATAACAAAGTTATTGGTCGTTTAAAATTGGACGCTAGCTATAGCCCAATTTTACGCGTGGCATACCAAGTTGAAAATGCCCGTGTCGAACAGCGCACTGACTTAGACCGTTTGGTTATCGAACTTGAAACCAATGGCACCATCGATCCAGAAGAAGCGATTCGCAAAGCAGCAACGATTTTGCAGCAGCAAATTGCCGTATTTGTTGACCTTGAAGCGGAAGCTACCCCAGAACCTGTTAAGGAAAAAGAAGAAGTTGACCCTGTGCTACTTCGCCCAGTGGATGACTTGGAATTAACGGTTCGCTCAGCAAATTGCTTGAAGGCGGAAAATATCTATTACATTGGCGATTTGGTACAACGCACCGAAACTGAGTTGTTAAAAACCCCAAATCTCGGTAAGAAATCATTAACTGAAATCAAAGACGTCCTTGCTTCTAAAGACTTAGAGCTTGGTATGCGCCTTGAAAATTGGCCACCTGCTGATTTACGTGTTGATGACCGCTTCTCTTACCGTAGCCGTTAAAATTTAAAGGAAGTTTGACCATGCGACATCGTAACAGTGGAGTTAAGTTGGGTCGTACCAGCAGCCATCGTAAGGCCATGTTCCAAAATATGACCAACTCACTATTTGAACATGAACTCATCAAAACTACTCTTCCTAAAGCTAAAGAGCTTCGCCGTGTGGCAGAGCCGCTAATTACTTTGGCAAAAGAAGATTCAGTTGCTAACCGTCGTCTAGCGTTTAACCGCTTACGTAATAAAGCGACTGTAGGTAAATTATTCACGACACTAGGCCCACGCTACAAAGCGCGTCCAGGTGGTTATTTACGTATCATCAAATGTGGTTATCGCGATGGCGATGCTGCACCGATGGCATACGTTGAATTAGTAGACCGTGACTAATCATACTGATTAAAAAAACCCCATAGGTTCGCGCTTATGGGGTTTTTTGTTTATAGTGATAAATCTTCAATTTACCTTTGGAAAGACGATGCAGCTGAGTTTTGATGTACTAGTGATGTTAACGTTGGTCGCAGGGATTGCAGGGTTTTTAGATGCCATGGCAGGGGGTGGCGGCCTATTGACCATTCCTGCCCTGTTAATGGCAAATGTTCCTACGCTTTATACCTTGGGCACCAATAAGCTGCAAGCGACTGCAGGTTCGCTTTCTGCCTCTATTACCATGATACGCAAAGGCAAAATTCACCCTAAGCAAATTTGGCGTTCGCTTATCGCCTGTTTTGTGGGAGCCGTGCTAGGCGCCATGGCTGTACAACTTTCTCCGCCAGTGTTATTAGCCAAAGGCATTCCTTTTTTAATCGCGCTTATTGGTATTTATTATCTGTTTGCACCCGCTATTGGTGAGGTCAAATCTGCACCAAGAATCAGCAAAAATAAATGGCAATATGGGATGTCACCCTTGATTGGCTTTTATGATGGCTATTTGGGTCCTGGTACAGGGATGTTTTTTGCACTAAGCGGTATCACCATGCGGGGTTTGGATATGATTACCGCGACTGCCAATGCCAAATTACTCAACTTTACCAGCAATGCCGCATCGTTGATGTTTTTTATATTGGGTGGAAAAGTGCTTTGGTCAGTGGGGCTTGCTATGATGGTGGGGCAATTTATCGGTGCTTCATTGGGCGCGCAGATGGTGGTCAAAGGCGGTACCAAGTTTATTCGACCGGTGATTGTGGTGATGTGTTTTGCGATGCTAATTAAATATGTGTTTTTTTCTTAATAATTTTTATTTATGATAGTGGTAGCATTATTCATACTTTGAGTATCGAGAATATGACAACTGAAATGATTTTAAGTATCTTTCTTGGGATTGGCTTAGCGGCAAGTAGCGGGTTTCGTGTATTTGTACCGCTGTTTGCGCTCAGTTGTGCCGCGTATTTTCATATTATTCCCCTTAATGATAGCTGGCAGTGGGTGGCATCTACGCCTGCGTTAATTATTTTGGGTGTAGCCAGTATTGCAGAGTCGATCAGTTATTTAATCCCGTTGGTTGATCATCTGTTAGATACGGTTGCTGTACCGCTCGCAGGGATTGCAGGAACATTGGTCATGGCTTCGACATTGACCGATATGAGTCCTGCCATGACTTGGGCGCTAGCGATCATTGCTGGCGGCGGCGCCGCGGCTACGATAAAAGGTACAGCTGCCACCACGCGCGTGGCTTCGACTGCCACGACGGGCGGTTTGGCAAATCCCGCTGTTTCAGTGGCAGAAACCGGGACAGCGATAGGGCTGTCGGCTTTGTCGATTTTTTCACCCATGTTTGCGATGATTGCGTTAATCATTGGTTTACTGATGATGATTTGGGTGGTAATAATGGTTAAAAACCGCGTCAAACGCTAAGGCATCTTGCCTGTTTCTTGTAAAGAAAGCGTGCCATCTTGACCCACGATAATATGGTCAATCAAAGTCATATCGACAAGCTGACACGCTTTTGCCAAACTGCGAGTAATTTCCAGATCTGCCTGTGACGCTGTGGCAGAGGTGCTTGGATGATTATGGGCAATAATAAGCTGACTTGCCCCGTATTTTAACGCACAGCGCAACACTTCCCGCACACACACCGAGCACGATGAAATACCACCTGTGAATAATACCTCATACTGGATTAAGGTGAGTTGATTGGTCAAAAACAGCACCGCAAACACTTCGCGATTGAGCGGTCGCAGCTGCGTAGTAAGATAGTCTTTGACTAACTGACTGGCGTTAAGGGTAGGGGCTTGTTTGACTTGGCTGGCAAGGTAGCGTTTGCCCATCTCAAGGCTTGCCAAAATCTGCGCGTATTTTGCCATGCCGATACCATGACACGCCATGACTGCTTCACTAGGCGCAGCTAGTAACTGAGCTAGACTACCAAATTTTTCAATCAAGCCACGAGCCAGTTCGATAGCGGATTGGTCTTTGGTGCCTGTGCGTAAAAATATTGCCAAAATCTCGCTATCTGATAGACTCTCAGCGCCTTTTTGCAGTAGCTTCTCTCTGGGGCGCTCGTCTTGGTGCCAGTCTTTGATTGCCATAGGCATTTCCTAATAAATGATGATTAATCATACCTAAAATGGCAGAAAATTGTTACTATAGGCGAAATTTTTTAGTGCTATTATCTTATGAAAAATATCCTTCTTGGTATCACAGGCGGTATTGCTGCCTACAAATCTGCCTCGTTTGCCCGACTATTGATTAAAAATGGCTATGATGTCCGTGTTATTATGACGGCAAGCGCGCAAGCCTTTATCACACCGTTAACGCTGCAGGCCTTGACGGGCAACCCAGTGCATATCGACTTATTGGATGAGACCGCTGAGCTAGGAATGGGGCATATTGAACTGGCAAAATGGGCGGATTTGTTGATTATCGCGCCTGCTACCGCGAATACGATTGCTAAACTGGCCATGGGAATAGCGGATGATTTACTCACTACCGTTTGCCTTGCTACCGCTGCTCCGATTTTGGTGGCACCTGCTATGAATCAGCAAATGTGGCAACATCCATCGGTCAAACTTAATTTGCAGACGTTAACCGATTATGATTATGAGATCATCCAACCAGCCAGCGGTGAGCAAGCCTGTGGCGATATCGGTGAGGGAAGATTGCCAGAGCCAGAGCAGTTGCTTGAATACGTGCAATATTTCATCGCAGCGCAAATCACCCCGCAAGTATTGGCGGGTAAAAATGTGACAATCACCGCAGGTCCGACGATTGAAGCCATAGACCCTGTGCGCTATCTATCCAATCATTCCACGGGCAAAATGGGTTTTGCGCTGGCAAAAGCGTGCCGTAATGCAGGCGCGAGGGTAACCTTGATCGTTGGGGGTAAAGTACCGCTGCCAACGCCACTACTGGTCAATCGTATCGATGTGTTATCGGCTGAAGAAATGCTAATGACCGCTCGCCAATGCGCCAGTGACGATATATGTGAGTGCCATGACCACCATCATCATCATGACCATGATCATCACCACCATCATGACCATGATGAATTCGGCAATGATATTGAAGTCGAACCTGTTAGCACAGCGACTGATATTTTTATTGCCACGGCTGCGGTCGCTGATTATCGTACGCGTGATGTCGTGCCGCAAAAGATTAAAAAAACGCAAGATCAGATGTCGCTGGATTTGGTGAAAAACCCTGATATTTTGGCGACCATTGCCGAAGAATTCCCTGCGGTTTTTGTGGTAGGATTTGCGGCAGAAACCCAAGATATCGAAAAATATGCTCGTGGCAAGCTTGACGCCAAAAACTTAGATATGATTGCTTGTAATGATGTTTCCCGCACCGATATTGGTTTTGGCAGTGATGACAATGCCATGACGGTGTTTTTTAAGGGCAAAGATGCCGCAGTCAGTCTCGAAAAAGCCAGCAAGGATATCATTGCCAATCAGCTGGTCAGCTTAATCGGTAAGCAATTAGCGGGTAAGTTTACCTTGGTAAGATAGTCGCTGATGGCGATTTTTTCCGTTCAGCAAGGCGTTATGCTTTCGATGCTCATGATCCCCGCGATATTTGCCATCGCCAGTATGTTTCATGGGCTGACAGGGATTGGCGTGACGCTGATTGCAACTACAGCATTGGCAAGTTTTTATCCGATGTCGCATGTGCTGCTGCTGACGGTCGTGCCGTGTTTAGTGATTAACTTGGTGGTGTTTTTGGAGGGTGGCAATATTGGCTACTACCTCAAAAAATATTGGCTATTGGTGTTTACTAGTTTTGTGGGCAGTCTGATCGGCACAAAGTTGGTGTTTCTCATCGCACCGCATTATTTGCTGATCGGGCTTGGGCTATTGATTGTCGGATATGTGCTGCCCCAGTTTTTGGCAAGTCAAACAGGCAAAAATATTCGACTGCCCAATAATCAACCAAGTTTAATCTTCAGTGGGCTGGTGGCAGGCGTGCTCGGCGGTGCGACCAATGCCATGTCGCCACTTTTGGTGATGTATTTATTGCCTGCAACTGAAGAAAGTGATAACCCAAAAATTGAGCTGATTAAAGCCAGTAATCTATGCTATGTGGTGGGCAAAATTGCTCAGCTCATCGTGCTGTGGCAAGGGTTTGTGAGCCTACCAACGACAGAATTGGGCGTGATTGGCGTAGCGACGCTGTTGTCGTTGCTGTGTTTGTATATCGGGTTTTATTTTCGTCATAAAATCTCACAAAAAATGTTCAAAAATATGACGTTGGTGATTTTATTACTGTTAGGTGTTAACGCCTTATTCAAAGCTTTTAGTAGTTAATCATTATCGTCTTTTAACATCAACGCCCGTTCATACAAAGCATTTTTTTTCGTCCCTGTGATATCGCTGGCGAGCTGTGCGGCTTTTTTCACTGACAAATCTTGCAATAGTCGTTTTAGCAATTCATCGTGCTGATTATCATGATTCTGTAATTCACTTGCCCCAGCGACCACCAGTACCATTTCCCCTTTTTGCTGATTGGCATCGCTTGCAACAAACTGCTTTAGTTCGCCGAGCGTTGATGGATAAATGGTTTCAAACGTTTTGGTTATCTCACGGCAAAACGTCACTTGTCGATTGTCGCCAAGCACCGTAATCATGTCATCGATACACTCAACAATACGATGGGGCGCTTCATAAAAAATCAGCGTGGCAGTTAAATCCTTGATTTTAGTCAATTCGCTTTGGCGTCCTGCGGTTTTGGCAGGCAAAAAGCCATAAAAATAAAACTTGTCTGAGGGTAATCCTGCGACCGATAGGGCGGCTATGGCAGCACTGGCGCCGACAACCGGCGAGACTTTGATACCGGCTTGGTGACAGGCGCGCACCAGTCGAAAACCAGGGTCGCTAATGAGTGGGGTGCCGGCATCACTGATAATCGCGATACTTTGCCCTGACTGTAATATCTCAATCAGTTTAGGGGTCTGTACTTCGGCATTGTGATCGTGATAAGCCCAAGTTTTGGTGGGGATGTTAAAGTGGTTGAGCAGTTTGCCCGAGGTACGGGTGTCCTCACAGGCGATGATAGCCACGGTTTTTAGGCAGTCGATGGCGTGGGCGGTGATATCGGATAAATTACCAATCGGGGTGGCGACGATATAGAGTGTGCCTTGATTTGAAGTCATATTTTTCTCGTTTTCTTTATAAAATTATCGTTCAATGAAAGTTATTTTTGGAACATCTGTGAGACTCGTTAAAACACTAATACAATCACTTTCACCCAGAATAAAGAATTCATTTGGGCGGTTACCCTTCATGTCAAAGACATATTGTGAAGTAAAGCCTTTTCGTAATTTTTCCTGTTCATACCAGCCATTTTCTGAAACAGATAATAACCAATTTTTAGGGTATTCATCATTTGGAAAGTCTAGTAAATCTCCTTCTCTAAGCATTCTAAAACCCATGACATATTCAAAGTCTAAATATACTAACTCATAATCTTGTGGTTTAAATAGCAATGTTACTCGCAATGTACGGCCGTCATAATGAATCGCATCAATGGCGGGAATGAGATTTTCAAAGGGAAGGTTAGGATAAACTTGGCATTTTGGATTTTGCATTGTTTAATTCTCAAAGTATAATAAATTTCATTTTAACATAGTCAATCATCCTTCAAAATGAAACTCACCTCACCAAAACAACGCCAAGGCGACCACTTTGAGACCCTCGCCAAATACTACCTTGAAGCGCAAGGTCTAACGTTTTTTGCCAAAAACTGGCACTACAAAAACTTGGGCGAGCTTGATTTGGTGATGCTTGAGCCGACGCAAAAAATCCCTTGCTTAGTCATTGTCGAAGTGCGTCAACGAAAAGCCAGCCAATTTGGCACAAGTTTAGACAGTATCACCCCCGCCAAACAACGCAAAATCGTTAAAACTACCGCCGCTTTTTTACAAGCGCATCCGCAATTTGATAACTTTGACATTCGCTTTGATGTGGTAAGTTATGAAGGCGCTGCAACTGCAGGGCAGGCTGTTATGCCAACGCCTACGTGGATCAAGGACGCTTTTAGCGTGAATTAAGCATTTTGTATAACGTATAAACTTAGCAAAAATTATGCTATGCTACGCAGCAAAATAGTATAATTTTACCCCTCTTTTATTAGGTATTTCCCATGAACGCACAAGATTTAATTACTTTACTACAACCCCATTTTCCGAGTGGCAAAATCGAAGCTGCCAATCAAGGCAACAAATTTGATGTGCGCGTGGTGGATGACAGCTTTGAGGGTAAACGTCCTGTCGCACGTCAACAAGCCGTATTGGGGTTGGTGTCTGATAAATTTGCGTCAGGTGAAATCCATGCACTCAATATCCAAGCGTTGACCTATGCCCAGTGGCATGAGATGCAAGCCAAACAAGCTGCGCAATAAGCCATTTTTAGGAGAAACACATGGATAAATTTTTAATCACGGGTGGCACCCAGGTCAAAGGTGAAGTGGTCATCTCTGGTGCAAAAAATGCGGCATTACCCTTGCTTGCGGCAATGATTTTGGCAGAAACCCCAGTCACCCTGCACAATGTACCGACACTCAAAGACGTCAATACCTTGGTCAAATTGATTGCGGGCACGGGTATTACCATTGAAAAGAACGGCGATACGGTGACCTGCGATACCAGTACCATCAATAGCTACTATGCCCCGTATGAGCTAGTCAAAACCATGCGTGCATCGATTTTGGTATTGGGACCGCTGCTTGCGCGCTTTGGGCAGGCTGAAGTGTCGCTGCCCGGTGGCTGCGCAATTGGCTCACGCCCTGTCGACCAACATCTAAAAGCCTTGGAAGCGATGGGAGCGACCATTACCGTTGAAAATGGCTATGTCAAAGCCAAAGCACCCGCTAGCGGTCGGCTAAAAGGTTGTCATTTTACCTTTGATGTGGTCACGGTTGGCGGTACTGAAAACACCATCATGGCAGCGGCATTGGCAGAAGGAACCACGCACTTAGAAAACTGTGCGCGTGAACCAGAAGTGGTTGATCTGGCTAATATGCTTGTCAAAATGGGCGCAAAAATTGAAGGCATTGGCACCGCTTATATGACCATTGAAGGCGTTGACAAATTAAATGGCTGTGAGTACTCAGTCGTACCAGACCGTATCGAAACCGGCTCATATCTTGCGCTTGCCATGATGACAGGCGGGGAAGTGACTGCCAAAAAAACCGAAGCCAGCTTGATGCAATCGGTGCTTAAAAAATTTGAAGAAATGGGCGCCCAAGTCACTGTTGGCAGCGACTGGATTAATGTCAAAATGGCAGGTCGTCCAAAAGCGGTTGATATCCGCACATTACCACACCCGGCGTTTCCAACCGATATGCAAGCGCAGCTCATGACAGTTTGCTGTATTGCAGAAGGCACCAGTACCATTATTGAAAATATTTTTGAAAATCGTTACATGCATGTGCCTGAGCTGCAACGTATGGGGGCAAATATCAAAGTCGATGGCCATACTGCCGTTGTTCAAGGCGTCGATAAGCTCAATGCCGCGCCTGTCATTGCAACCGATTTACGCGCCTCTATGTCACTGGTAATGGCAGCGGTGGCAGCCCAAGGCGAGACCTGTATCGAGCGCATTTACCACATTGACCGTGGTTATGAGTATGTGGAAGATAAACTGCGCGGCTTGGGCATCACCATTGAGCGGGTAAAAGGCGAATAACAGGTATAAGACAATGACACAAGCAAATGATGCCAATTATAACGGTCTTACCTTAGCGTTATCCAAAGGGCGAATCTTAAAAGATACCTTGCCCCTGCTAAAAAAGGCAAGTATCGAACTACTTGAAGACCCAGAAGAATCACGTAAACTGATTTTCCCGACCACGCATGCTGATGTGCGGATTTTGATTTTACGCGCCAGTGACGTGCCCACCTATGTGGAGCATGGGGCGGCAGATTTTGGTGTGGCGGGTAAAGATGTACTGATGGAGCATGGCTCAAGCAATTTATATGAATTGCTCGACCTACAAATTGCCAAATGCCGTTTGATGACGGCAGGTAAAGTGGGGCTACAATTACCCAGTCGTCGTCTTAGAATTGCCACCAAATATGTCAATGTGACGCGCGCGTTTTTTGCCAGTCGTGGTGAACAAGTGGATGTGATTAAGCTATATGGTTCCATGGAACTTGCGCCATTGGTAGGCTTGGGTGATTTGATTGTGGATGTGGTCGATACCGGTAATACCTTAAAAGCCAATGGTCTAGAGCCGCGCCAAGAGATTTGCCAAGTCTCTTCGCGTTTGATTGTCAATCAGGTGAGTTATAAACGCAAATTTGCCCTGCTTGAGCCAATCATTGAAAGTTTCAAGCAAAGCATCGCTGATAACACCCAGTAAGTTTTCAAAATTACCATGATGCAGCATCTTTTTGTGTATGGCACGCTAGCGCCCAATCGTGACAACCACGCTATCATGACACCCATCAACAACGGCAGTTGGCAGCCTGCGATTATTCGTGGGCATTTGATGCTAGATGGCGGTTGGGGCTCGGCGCTCGGATTTCCTGCAGTCATCCCAGATGAACAAGGCGACATGGTAGCGGGCTGGGTGTTTTCGTCGGATGATTTGGTCAATCATTGGGCGCGGCTAGATGAGTTTGAAGGTGAAGCCTATCAGCGCATTGAAGTAACCGCCACGCTTGACAATGGTGCGAAAATCCAAACCTTTGTGTATGCACTCGACAATCTACAGCATTATTAAAGCTGGCTATGCCGATTAAAACATGGAAGATGAAAACATGGAAAACTAAAACATTGAAGATTAAAAAAAGACGTTATTAAGACGTCTTTTTTTAACTGGGTGAATTTTAACTGGGCGAAAACTAAAAGTGGTGACTGGTTGGCTCAGTTTGGCCGATTTTGATGCGCCAGTTTTGATGCGCCGATTTGGATGGGTTGGCGAAGCTGTGCAGGCTAAAAAGCCGCTTTCATCCATGAAAAATTTGTTATGCTATGGGTTAGTCATTTTTTATTCTTAGGGGAATACCATGCGATTGTTAAATAGCCAACAAGCCAGTTTTGAGCAGGAATTGACAGAGCTGCTTGCTTTTGAAACGGTAAATGATCCAGCGCTACTGGCTACGGTCGATGATATTATCGCGCAAGTGCGTCAGGGTGGGGATGAGGTGGTGTTAAAGCTGACCCAACAATTTGACAACCATCCTGCCAAAACTTTTGCTGAGCTAGAGATTTCACAAGAAAAGCTCAAACAAGCATTTGATGGGTTAAATCCTACAATCAAGCAAGCGCTTGAACTAGCGGCACAGCGCGTCACATCCTTTCACGAACGCCAACGGCAAGAAAGCTGGACGTATCAAGATGCGCTAGGTAATACGCTTGGACAACAAGTTACGCCACTCGATAAAGTGGGGATTTATGTGCCAGGTGGGCTGGCAAGTTATCCATCCAGCGTCTTGATGAATGCGTTACCCGCCAAAGTCGCAGGGGTCGGGCAAATTATCATGGTGGTGCCTGCTCCTCATGGTGAACTAAATCCTTTGGTATTGGCGGCCGCTTATTTGGCGGGTGTGGATAAAGTCTTTACCATTGGGGGCGCGCAAGCGGTGGCAGCGTTGGCTTACGGCACTAACACCATCCCGCAAGTCGATAAAATCACAGGACCTGGCAACAAATACGTGGCAGCCGCCAAACGCGCCGTGTTTGGGCAAGTGGGCATTGATATGATTGCAGGTCCCTCGGAAGTACTGGTATATGCCGAAGGTGTTGCAAATGATAAAGCCGACTGGTTAGCCATGGATTTATTATCGCAAGCTGAGCATGACACCGTTGCGCAAGCGATTTTTGTCACCCCATCTGAGCCATTACTCAAAAAAGTTGCGCAGGAAATCGAAAAAGCCTTAGCAGATTTGCCAAAAGCTGACATCGCTAAAGCAGCGATTGCCAACCGTGGCGCGCTGATTTTGGTGAAAGACCGAGCAGAGGGTATTGAGGTGATTAACCGCATTGCGCCCGAGCATTTGGAGTTATCGGTAGATGACCCAGAGGCAATGGTCAAAGATATCCGCCATGCGGGCGCTATCTTTATGGGTCGCTATACCCCTGAAGCGATTGGTGATTATTGCGCTGGCCCTAATCACGTTTTGCCAACGTCAGGTACCGCACGCTTTAGTTCACCGCTCGGCGTGTATGATTTTCAAAAGAAATCTTCGATTATTTATTGTAGCGAGCAAGGTAGCCAAACGTTGGCAAAAACTGCCGATATATTGGCGGTGGAAGAAAATTTGGATGCTCACGCGCGTTCAGCCCGTTACCGTGTGAAATAGGCTATGAGCCTGTGGCAATTCAACAGCTTATGGCAATTCAATGGGGCATTTAACTCATTTTAACGGGGAAGTTAACGCTGCTTTGTCAACACATCTAGGCGTAGCCGTTCTTCAGGCGTAAACATCGTCTGCTGTAACGCCACAATTTGTTGCTGTGCTTGCGGCACATTACCCAATTTGCTCAATATTTGGTTAGACTGTGTCTGATAAGTTGCCACACGCTGCGCAAATTGCGCTTCAGATTGGTCAAGCTGCTCAAGCCGTTTGACCGCTTCAGGGGAGACGTATTGACTACGCATGGCATTGATTTGGCTTTGCGTTGCCCCTTGTTGCTGCATTTGCTGTGTTTTCGCTAATAACTTGTCAATATTGCGCTGCTCGGTTAGCTTTGTCTGTAGATTTGGGTCTTTAACGCTGGCGATATAGGCAGTTTGCGCCTTATCAATGATGGCTTGGCGCTGATCATTGCTCAGTTGTGCGTTTTGGTTGGCTTCGACGACCGTCATGTTGTAGTCATTGAGGGCTTGTTCATCCCCAAAAAAAGCTTCACGGGTTTTGGCGTCAAAATAACGGGCTTGCAGCTGTTGTACTGCGCGTAATTGGTTTTTAATCGCAGATAAATCTAATGCGCTAACGTTGGGGTTTTGCTGTGCTTTAGGCTTATCTAGCTGGCTGACAGCAGTCAAATAGCTCAGATAATTTTGAAAAATCTGAACCGCCTGGCTTGCGGCAGGCTCAGGCGTATGTTCACGAATATAGGCAATCACCCGTTGTTCAATCTGGCTTAACGGCTCTTCCCCTTGTGCGGACAAAAAATAATCAAACAGTCGGCGCAAACCGGCGGTCACCACCAATTGCTTGTTTTCATCGATGATAATTTCGCCATCGACTTGGGTGCCTTGTAGTGATTTGGGCAGCGATGTGGCCAGTGATATGGGCAGGGGGGTAGCGTTCGCGGTGACGGAGGATGCATTGGCGAGTGTTACGGTTTGATTGGACGGCAATACACCAGATGGCATCGTACTAGCGGTATCATGCTGCAAAGGATTGGCTGTTTTGACAGCGTCCTTAGGTTTTAACCACAGTATGCAGGCTATCAATAATGCGATGATACCACTGGCTAATACGATTATTAGCCAGGTTATCGGTCGTTGGTTTGTGTCAGGGTTGTTTGATGGAACCATAGGCATAAGCTTACAATGATTGACCTTTTAAGCGATTGACTTGGTTGCGATAGACAGTCAATGGATTGGTATCTAGCAAACTGACAATGCCAAATACCTGATTGACTGAATCCATATGATTCATTTTATAGTTATCACGAATCACTTCACCGAGACGACTTGAACAGGGTGAAACAAGACCATCATTGGCTTCGCCATTGAATGACAAACCCGTCAACCCCAACACCGCATCAGACGGATCGACAAGCATGGTCATAGTTTGGGCGCCACTAAATGAGTAGTAACGTACATTGTTGACCACCGTGTTTATTGGGTAGCCACAATAACTGGTCGGCATGGCTGCAGGGAATTTTTGGTTAAATTTGGCCGCATAATTGGTGGTGAGTGAATTGACGGCTGCCCAGCCATCTTGCTGCTGTAGTTGATTGAGTGGCACGCCAGATCCGATGTCCATCACACCGCCCACCAATTCAAAAAACTTGATTGCCATTAAAGAGGCGGTATTAAATTCGCCAGCGGGTAAGCCATCAGCCGCACTGCCTTCAGTCACCATTTTGACCGTCCAATCCGCCATTTTTGAGCCTTGCTCAGGGCTGGAAATCGCCGTCACAGAGGATACTAGCGATGGTGCAACCCCCGCCACATAGCGAATATCAATACCACCGTGGCTATGACCGATTAAGTTAACCTTCGGGCTGCCGGTGATGGCAATGATGGTTTTGATTTGTTGGAGTAGCTGCTCACCGCGCACTTCGGTGTCATTGACACTTGATGTCTTGGTTACATATACACTTGCGCCATTTTTGGTGAGATCTTGAGGGATGCCATTAAAATAATCGACCAAACCAAACATTTTGCTCCAGCCACCAAGCCCGTGAGCAAGTACGATAGGGTATTTGGTTTTTGCATAATCTGAGGTGGCGCTCAGGGAAGTGACTGCGACACAGCCAGTGGCATTGGCACAGTTGTAATAGCTTGAGGCATAAGAAGACACAGAAAATGCGATGGAAGAAAAAAGCAATCCTTTGGCGGCACGGCGCATAAAGCGATGATGTGACATATACTTATCCTTGTAAAGTCATAATGAAGTTTCGCTGTCCTATCGATTAATTTAACCTAAATCAAGAATTTGTGAATCAAATGAAATGACTGATCAGTATATTTTTCTGCAATGTTAGTTGATGCAGTATGTAGGTAAGGTTACAGGTCAAGTGATGTATTAGCACAATTGGCGTGCCTTCTACAAAAGCAGACACAAATTATCATTGATTTTTTGCTATGATTTGCTAAGGTAACGGCTGATTTTTCGTTTTTGCTGTTTTTATTTTTTGCCCCTCATAACAAGAGAATAACTGACCCACTATGTTAGAACTACTATCTGACCCGTCAGCGTGGCTAAGCCTTGCGACGCTTGTCATTCTTGAGATTGTTTTAGGTATTGATAATCTTGTCTTTATTGCCATCTTAGCCAATAAACTTCCACCGCATCAGCGCGCTAAAGCCCGTAATCTAGGTCTTGGCTTGGCATTGGTCATGCGGCTGTTCTTATTATCGATTATGTCATGGCTCATTACCTTAACCGATCCCGTGCTCACATTGGGAAGTTTTGATTTATCGGTTCGTGACATTATTTTATTGGTAGGCGGGGTGTTCCTGCTGTTTAAAGCAACTACGGAGTTGCATGAGCGGCTAGAAGGAAAACCTGAGCATACCAACCAAAGCAAAGTGCAAGCAGGGTTTATCGCGGTTGTCGCACAAATCGTGATTTTAGATGCGGTGTTCTCGTTTGACGCGGTGATTACCGCTGTAGGCATGGCAAAACACCTTGAAATCATGATGGCGGCAGTGATCATTGCCATGGCATTGATGGTGGCTGCCTCTAAAGCGCTCACCGAGTTTGTCGGTCGTCATCCAACCGTGGTGATTTTGTGTTTAAGTTTTCTACTGATGATTGGCTTTAGTTTGATTGTTGAAGGACTAGGCTTTCATATGCCAAAAGGTTACTTGTATGCGGCGATTGCGTTCTCAATTTTAATTGAAGCGTTTAACCAAGTAGCCAAACGCAATAAAACCAAATATGAAAATCAAATTCCGATTCGTGACCGTACCGCGGATGCAATTTTACGTTTAATGGGTGGTAAAACCGAAGAAGTGGTTACCCCAGAGAATAATTCAGAACATTTTGATTTTGATAGTATGCCATTTGCGCAAGAAGAGCGTTATATGATTAGTGGCGTACTAGCGCTCAATGAGCGCGATGTACATACCATCATGACGCCGCGCAATGATATCTCTTGGGTCAATATCAACGGTAGCCGCGAAGAAATGCGCGCGCAATTGCTTGATACGCCGCATAGCTTGTTCCCTGTGTGCCGAGATACCATTGATAAAGTGCTTGGGGTAGTACGCGCCAAAGACTTTTTGGATTTGCTCGATAACAATGTCGCAGATATTGAAACCGCCATTAAACCCTTACTTAACAAGCAGCAGCCTGTGTTTGTGTCAGAGAGCATTGACAATCTAAAACTGCTCAATATGCTCAAAAAAGCCAAAGGTAATTTGGCAATGGTGATTGATGAATACGGTCAAGTCGCAGGATTAGTGACACCGCTTGATGTGCTAGAGGCGATTGCAGGTGAGTTCCCTGATGAAGATGAAACCTTAGAAATTATCCCCTATGACGATTATTGGATTGTGAATGGCACAGCAAGTTTGCACCAACTACGTTTGGAGCTTGACGATCCAGATTTTCTACTCGATGCCGATCAGTTCACCATTGGCGGGTATTTGATTTCGCAGCTGACCGATGCCCCAAAAGTCAATCAAACCATTGATATCGGTGCCTATAAGTTTACCATTCTAGAAACTTCAACATCGCGCATTTTGAAATTAAAAGTTGAACGTGAAGCCCCGATGGTGGCAACGGTTTAAATCACTGATTGGGTATAAAAGAAGGGGTAATTAACCCCTTTTTTTTGTATGACTTTTTTAGGGATATAACAATTAAGGAATTTGCTTAATTGTCAAGGTGATAGTAGGCAGTTTGCTGGTTGACGTGGCAGTAGATTGACTGGACACAGGCGTGGATGATAGCGCAGTCAAGGTAATATCCATATTGGCAAAACGCTGTGTTTGACGCAAGTCTCCGCGCAAATCCCCAATCGATAGGTTGAGGGTTTGTGGGCGAGAGGCGGTAGTCATAGCCGTGACCGCTACTGTGGCATTACCTGCCCAAATACACTGTACGCCTGTGGCACAGCGGCTATCATTGAGCACTTTATCAAAAGTCAGATTTAGCTGGTGTTCTTTAACAAAGATGTTTTGACCCAGTGCAAGCGTGACCGTGCGAGTGGCATTGGCTGGCTGGTTGACTGTTGAAGGCGTTGGTTTGGCGGGCAAGGTGGGCGCAGTCATACAGGCGGTTAATAGGCTCGTAGTGAGTAAGGCGATACTTGTGGTTTGAATGATTTTTTTCATCAGTAATTTCCTTTTTTTTTTAACGGTTAATTTTATTTCTGGTTTTTAGTTTTGATTTTTAGTGTTATTTTTTAGCGGCAAAAAAACGCTGTAGTCCCGCCAATACCAAGTCTTGCCGAATTTCCACGCTGGCTGATAGGTGCGGCTCAAAAGTATGGGCATCACCGCCTGTCATGGTGATTTCAAATTGAGGGTAGCGATGAATGGTTTCATTGATGGCCCCGACAATGGATAACATAATACCATGATGCACCGCGTCTTGGGTATTGGTGCCTGAATCTATACTATCAAAAGTGCCATCAATAATACTAATCTGGCGCGTTCCCGAAAATAGTGACTCGCGCTGCAAATAGATACTGGGGGAAATATAGCCCCCCAAGTGATGACCCTGATCGACCAAATCAATGGTAACGGCAGTGCCGCAGCCAATAACGCATTGTTTTTTGCTAGGCTCGATGATGCCGAGCATTTGTAGCCAGCGGTCAACGCCAAGTTGGGCGGGGTTATAGTCGCTCGACATCAGCGCGTGCTTGGCATGGACTTGGGCAAATTCAAACGGTTTTTGCAATCGCTCTAGGCTTTCTGCAACGTGATTATTGACGGCTTGTCCGAGCACGGATGACACCCCGATAAAATCAGGATTGAGTCGTTCAAGCCGAAAGGTCAACCCTTTGAGCAATTCGGCAGGCGCTTGCAAATGCTGCTCAGCCGCATGATCGAGCACTTGACCGCTATCGTCCGTGAGCCAATATTTTAAGCGGGTATTACCCAAGTCTAGCCAAAGTTTTGTCATAAGTGAGAACCTTTGAGAGGGATGCTTTATTTGTGTTTATTTGCCTGCAACGATGAAACGGCTGAATCCAAAACTTGAATGGTGCCTGTCCAAATCGTTTGTGTGCTGCCATCTGCTTGCTCAATCAATAGACAGCCTTGCGCATCGATACCTACTGCAATGCCTGTTATTGATTGCTCAGATAAGGCGTTATAAATTTGCAAATGCTTGTTGTTTAATACGTCTTTTTGGGAAAAATCATGGATAAATTGTTGACTTGCTTCAGCCGCTTGCAGCTGATTAAATTGCCCAATCGCACTAGCTATGGCATCGGTAACAGGCTGATAAAATTCACGGGGCTGTAAGCGCTGCGCTGTCAAATCTTGCAGGCTTATCGCTTGGTAGTTTAAGCCTTCTTGGGTTTTTTGGGTCAGCACAGGGGCATGGGCAATATTGACCCCCACACCGACAACGACCCCTAGCATGTGACCTGCGACATTGACAGGCTCTATCAAAATACCCGAGAGTTTTTGAAATTGGTCAGGTAGGTTGTCTTGTGGTTGATAAAAACCCACATCGTTCACCCATTTGACGCCAATGGTTGGCAAATGCTTTGCCAGTCTTGTTTGATTGATGTGTTCTATGATAGGTATTTGACTGAGCTGATAACCCACGCACAGTGACAAGCGACCATCTAGTCGATAAGATAAGCAAAGATTTTGCGGCAATGCATAGGCTTGTGTCGGCACATACAGCGATAAATAAACATTGCCTAGCGGTGATTGCCATGTTCTGCCATGTTGACCACGTCCGCTAGATTGGGTATCAGCAGTGAGTAAATGGGGTCGGCTAAAATGCGGTCGGTTATGGTCGGTGGGCGACTGTGCTTGATAACTGAGCACTATCCACTCAATCAGCTGGCTGTTGGTTGAGTGGGTGCTGGCTAAGTGGGTATGGCAAAGCGAATCAATTCTCATGAGGATGGGTACATAGGGTCGGGTTCATAAGCTTAGGCACAATGTTACAAACGTCAAAAAGATAAGTTTGCTATACTAACGCTATTTTTAATCAAAGGAAATGCAAAAAATGATGTATCTGTGGTTTTTGCTGGCCGGGGCATTTGCTGGCATTTGTGCCGGGCTATTTGGTGTCGGTGGCGGATTGATTATCGTACCCGTGCTGATGGCGATTTTTAAAGCATATGGCTATCCAAGCGATGTCATTACCCATTTGGCGGTAGGGACATCGCTTGCCACGATTGTGGTGACATCGATAAGCTCCATGCAATCGCACAATAAGCGCGGTGGCGTGCGCTGGGATGTATGGCGCAATATGTCAATTGGCTTGGTGGTTGGTAGTTTTGTTGGTGCTTATATCGCAGATTTATTGCATGGTAAGGTCTTGGCGTTTTTGATTGCTGGCATGGCGCTGTTTATGGGGCTAAAAATGCTTTTGGCTAAAAAATCGGAAGTTATCGCGACCACTCACTTGCCATCTGCGCCTGTACAAACAGGAGTGGGCGGGTTCATTGGGGCAGCATCGGCGATTTTTGGTATTGGCGGTGGCAGTTTTACCGTACCGTTTTTGAGCCGTTTTGGTTTGACCATGCAACAAGCGGTGGGTACGTCAGCAGCCTGTGGCTTACCGATTGCCATTGCGGGGGCGCTCGGGTTTATGTTTTTTGGCAAAGATGTACAGGGCTTGCCCGCTGAGGCGATTGGCTTTGTGCATATCACTGCGTTTTTATGTATTTCAGTGATGAGTTATTTATTTGCCAAAGTGGGGGCAAAATTGGCGCACCAATTGCCTGCCAACACCTTAAAGCGCATGTTTGGTGGTTTGCTGCTAATTGTGGGGGCAAAAATGATGCTAGGCGCGCTTGGCATTAATTTATGGTAAAAATAAACAATGGGTTTTGTGTCATGTCATGAGAATGAATTTTATAATCCATTCTCAATCATATGCCCCATGCGCTCTTTTTTGGTGATGAGGTAGGCTTCATTGTGAGGATTGACACCCACCAACAGCGGTACGCGCGCTACCACCTCAATACCAATATCATTGAGATAGTCAATTTTGTTGGGGTTGTTGGTTATCAGCTTTACCTTATCCACACCGACATGCTCAAGCATCGGCTTGCACATTTCATAGGTGCGAGCATCGGCAGGTAAATCGAGCAGCAAATTGGCATCAAGCGTATCATGTCCTTGGTCTTGCAATGCGTAAGCACGGATTTTGTTGGTCAGCCCAATCCCGCGCCCTTCTTGGCGCAAATATAAAATCGCCCCGCAGCCGCCATCTTTAGCATAAGCTTGAATCATCTGCATGGTAGCGTTGAGCTGGGGGCCGCAGTCGCATTTAAGCGAACTAAACGCATCCCCTGTCAAACATTCGCTATGAATGCGTACCAATGGGATTTTGGATTTATCAGCCGTGGGCAAACCAACCGTCAGCATGACGTGTTCATGTTTACGATTGCCAAGCGCATCGCGTGCCGTGTCGTCCGTATCTTCAAACACATGAATATCAAATAGCCCATGCGCTGTTGGTAAGGTTGCTTGCGTGATAAATTGATACGACACCCACTACTCCAAAAAAATGACCCACTGACTCAAACAACTGAACCAAGTCGGTAAACCCAAAAATAAAAGTGCCCTTTACATGAAGGCATTGATTAAAATATCAAGAAGGATAGCGTCATTACCCATCTTATCAATAACCCGCAAGCTAGGCTCACATGCTATCTGACGCAACTTTTTTGTCAAAATTTATCAAAAACTCAAGGCTTTAGTCTAAACTTTATAGAAGCTATAAGATACAATCTAAAATAGCGAGGTTTGATGTCTAATCAACAAAAAAATGCTATTATGCCACATTCATGCGCCACATTGGCAATTCAAAGCTGGTAATGCCAGCTTAGCCACCTAGATTTTCAAGCGCCCAACGCTTTGGCAGTCTGTCAACTTTGTGCCCGTATTTTGTGCCAATTTTGTGCCAGCAATAAGGTGTTAATAGTCATTGTGCGTTTTAACTATTTATTTTTTTCACCTGTGTCAACAGGGCTCATCGAGTCCCTGTAAGCAATGAAAAGTGTCAGCCAAGATATGTCAAAAACTAAAATAGCTAACCAAAACTACTCATTAAAAAACTTTGATACCATCCCTATGCTAAAGCCGCATACGCCGCTGCTCGATGGGGTGGACAGTCCTGCTGACCTAAAAAAAATGAGTACCGCGCAATTGCAGCAATTAGCCGATGAACTGCGCGAGTTTTTGCTGTATACAACGGGCGTCAGCGGCGGGCATTTTGGTTCTAACCTTGGCGTCGTTGAGCTGACCATTGCACTGCATTATGTCTTTAACTCACCCAAAGACCAAATTGTCTGGGACGTAGGGCACCAAGCCTATCCCCACAAAATTTTAACGGGTCGCCGTGACAAGCTTACCACCATTCGTAGCCAACATGGGCTGACCGCTTTCCCTGAGCGTCATGAGTCTGAGTATGATACTTTTGGCGTTGGGCATTCATCGACGGCGATTTCTGCAGGGCTGGGCATGTCGCTTGCTATGCGCTATTTAGGCAAACATGACAAAGTGGTTAGCATCGTCGGTGATGGTGCTATGACAGGCGGCATGGCGTTTGAAGCGATGAATGACGCGGTGCAGCAAAATGCCGATTTGATTGTGGTGCTCAACGATAATGACATGTCAATCTCACAGGCAACGGGCGGATTTTCTAAACATTTAGCCACCCTTTGGCAGCGTGGTTTGGCAGTCGATATCGATAAAAACGGTGATGCGATTTTTACCAAGCGCGTCATCTCCAGTGAAGACCGCCGTATTCGTCATTATTTGCACATGGCAAACGAAGCCTTAGATGATTGGACCTCGCGCTTGCCCAATAAAATTGTCGAAAAATTGGCAGAAAAAGGTATTCCTAAACCCTCTCAGTTAGAGACATTACCTGAGAAAATCGCCAATAAACTCATTGATGAAGTGTTCCCTGAAAACTTGTTTAAAGCCATCGGTTTTCAGTATTTTGGACCGTTTGATGGGCATGATGTTGCCAAATTGACGCAGGTATTTGAACGGGTGAAGCAGTTAAAAGGGGCAGTACTTGTCCATGTACATACGGTAAAAGGTAAAGGCTTTTTACCTGCAGAATGTGACCCGATTACTTATCATGCCATTACCAAACTTAAAAAAATCAACCCAGTGCAAGAAAAATCTGTGCCAGTTGACAGCCAAAAGCCGGCACCCACCCCCGCCAAAAAATACTCGCAAGTGTTTGGCGAGTTTATCTGCGATAAAGCCGCCACTGACAAACAACTGATGGCGATTACCCCTGCGATGGCTGAAGGCTCAGGCATGACCGAATTTGCCAAGCGCTTTGCTAGCCAGTTCTTTGATGTGGCGATTGCCGAGCAACATGCAGTGACCCTAGCGGGTGGTATGGCAACCCAAGGCGTCAAACCAATTGTCGCGATTTACTCCACATTTTTACAACGTGGCTATGACCAACTGATTCACGATGTGGCTTTGCAAAATCTCAACGTGATGTTCGCCATTGACCGTGCAGGCTTGGTCGGTGAAGACGGTGCGACCCATGCGGGGGTATTTGATATCGCCTTTATGCGAACTGTGCCCAATATGGTGATTGCTTGTCCCAAAGATGAGAATGAGTGCTATAACTTACTTAATACCTGTTATGAGCATATTGGACCCGCTGCGGTGCGTTATCCACGTGGTAATGGCATTGGCGCAGAAATTGATAAAAACCAAGCGATGTATCCAATCGGTAAGGCAGCGCTTGAGCAGACTATCGAAGCCACTGCAGCAGATACGAGCAACGTGGCGAAAAAAGTTGCGGTGCTTGCTTTTGGTACCATGGTAAAGACGGCGGTCACGGCGTGTCAAAAATTAGCCGAAACTTACCCAACGACGACGTTTTTTGTTTATAATATGCGGTTCGTTAAACCGTTAGACAGCGAATTAATAGATACTCTATTGGCGCAAAACTGCTCCATTGTTACCCTTGAAGAACACCAAGTCATGGGCGGTGCAGGTAGTGCGGTCAATGAATACCTCGTTGCCCAAGCAGCAAAAACAAGCCAAGCCTTGCCAACGCTACTTAATATCGGTATCCCCGATAAATATATCGCGCATGGCAGCCCTGAGCAGCAATTAGCTGATTGTGGGCTAGATGTCGCGGGTGTGGTCAAACAGATACAAACGATTTTGTCATAAATTTTAGATTTTTATCCTTCAACAAAAGGTCAAGTATGGAACCGATGGTCGTCATGGCAGCTCGCGCTGCACAAAAAGTAGGTCAAGAGATTTTAAATGCACACAACAATCGCCACAAGCTAGAGTTCACGATTGAAAGCAAAGGCTTAGATGGTTTGGTGACCCAAATCGACCGTTACAGCGAAGAATTATTGATCGCGATGCTCAAAGAAAGCTACCCAACCCACTCATTTTTGGGTGAAGAATTTGGGCTACAAGAAGGCAAGGGCAATGATAAAGACTGGTGCTGGGTCATTGATCCATTAGATGGTACCCACAACTTTATTCATGGCTTACCGCATTTTTGTGTCTCAATTGGGGTGCAAAAAAATGGCGTCACCGAACATGGCATCATCTATGACCCAGTGCGTGATGAGATGTTTTCAGCCAGTCGTGGTAAAGGCGCGCGTCTCAACCAACGCCGTATCAGCGTCAGTGAGCATAAAACCATTGATGGCGGCTTTTTTACCACAGGTCATCCGCTTGAGCGTAACCGCGCGGAAGGTAAAGTCTCCTATGCCAAAGAGCATTTTGAAAGCTTACAAAAAATCTGCGAACAAGGCGGTCAAGTGCGCCGTGTGGGTTCAGCCGCGTTAGATTTGGCATATGTCGCAGCGGGACGGTTTGATGGTTATTTTGAAATGTCTATCAAACCTTGGGATATATGTGCTGGTGAATTAATTGTCACTGAAGCACGTGGTACTGTGGTTGACCATACAGGCGCACACAATGCGATGCAAACAGGCTCTATCTTTGCAGCAAATATCAAACTATTAAAACCATTGATGCAAACCGTGGTACCAGTTTGGGGCAGTGCCGTAAAAGGTTAATGTTTGCCTTAAAAATAGAAACGCCCTAATTATTGATTAGGGCGTTTTTTAATGCTTAAAATAAGCAATAAGTGATAAGTATTGAATAGAAATTGCGTTGTTGTTAGGCAAATCGTAATAAAATGGTGAAGTCTTCAGTTATTTAAAAAGCCAAATATCATTAATAGCAAGCTTCTTTAAGTCATTTAAATTAGGTTTTTAACTAAATTTTCGATATTTGGTACTTGTTTATCAAGTTGTGTTTGATTAATGGTTACTCTCTTCCCATTCATATTTTTTTGGGGACCCGCTGTAACCTTTGAAAGTGGAATCCCCATAACGCTAGAGTATACTGAAGCAGTGTTAGCATCATTAACTTCATATAAAAACATATTTTTAAAAGAGGACTTGTTGTTTGGAGTATTTGCCCCATTAGGATGAATTTCAAATACTGAAGAGTTATTCTGCCAAAGTTGGTATATCTCATCAGTAATATGCAAAACAATATTTTTAAACCCCGTTGCAGAGTTATTATTTGATTGAGTTAAACGATTTCCAATATACATATATATTTTTGGTACAGTCATGCGATAGGTGTTACTATTTTGAAAATAAGTTGATTGAGGTAAGCCTGGGATACTATGACCATAGACAAGATTTATTAAACTTTGAATAGCCATTAATGACGAACCATCTGCTGTGAAAGGAATTAATAGGCTATCTGTCGCAGCTAAAGCAATTGTTGTATATATTGAGAAACTTGGATTACTGTCAATAAAAACTGTCACGTCTTTTTGATTGTAAAAATTGCGGATATCGGCTATCAAATCACTAATCCACAAATGAACATATCTCCAAGCGTCGAATGGTCCAGTTCTAGTAGCCCCTTCAATTTGATGTGCTTGTAACTCAAGATTTTGATCACCTGCAACTAAGCTTAAATTTGATGGAATTTGATTATTAAGTTGATAAACATCTGTTAAATATCCTGTCCCTTTAAAAGGATTTTGATAAGGGCTCATTATTCTTTCATTAATATACCCAGCAATAGATTTAGGGTTGCTATTTGGATTAACTCTTTGATGTAACTGTTTTAGGTTGCTATAACCTTGATTAACTCCGCCTAAGAGCATCACTGAAGAATTTGCCTGTGGGCACATATCAATAACGACAATTTGTTTTGTAGGGTTTTGTTTTGCATATTCTGAAGCTATCTGGAAAGTCAAATAACTTTTTCCTACACCGCCTTTATTATTCCAAATCATGTATGTTTTCATATTTAATCAATCCAAAATATTAAAAATTAAGTATACCAAATCATTTAGTATTAATGTTAATAAAGAGAGAGACTCAATTATGAAAAGGATGTGATAAAAAAAGGTGGAAGTATATTCCACCTTTTATATTTAATTGCAAATTATCTTTCAATATACTGTAATTTATTGGGTACGCCATCCCATTCTTTGGCATCGGGTAGTGGGTCATGCATGGCTGAGATGTTTGGCCATTTTTCGGCAAGCTCTGCATTCAGTTCGATGTATATTTCTTGACCTTTTGGTACTTCATCTTCAGAAAAAATCGCATTGGCAGGGCATTCTGGTTCACACAGCGCACAGTCAATACATTCATCAGGATGGATGACCAAAAAATTCGGACCTTCATAGAAACAGTCTACAGGACAGACTTCAACGCAGTCAGTATATTTACAACGAACACAGTTATCAGTAACGACGAAAGTCATGGCGGTGGCTACCTTTTTTTAGTTGCACAAATGTTAAAAGCATAAAAAATACAATCGTATTATTTTAGCGCGTTACGCTTTTTTTAACAATTCCTTTAATGAATAAATAAATTCTAATGCCTGTTTCGGCGTCAGCTCGTCAGGGTTTAGGGCGTTTAGTTGTTGACTAAGTTTATATTCATCAGCCTTCAACGTTTGATAGTCAGCCGCTGCACTTTGCAAATCCAGACCCATTTGTTTATCATCTTTTGGTGGATAGGGTAAAGGATGGTTTGGCAAAATTTTTTGTTCGCTTTGGTTATCCAAATAGTGTTGTGCTTGGGCTAATAAGGCTTGCGGCAAACCTGCCATTTTGGCGACATGCAATCCAAAACTGCGATGCGTTGCCCCGGGTGCGATTTTATGCAATAGCAGCAACTGCCCGTTGATTTCTTGGGTGACAAGGTGCTGATTAAACATTTTGGGGTGGCGCTCAGCCAGTTCCGTGAGCTCAAAATAATGGGTGGCAAAGAGGGTCAAACAGCCAATTTTTTCTGCTAAATAATTCACGCACGCATGCGCAATCGCTAGACCATCTTGGGTGCTGGTGCCACGACCGACTTCATCCATGAGTACCAATGAGTTGGCATTGGCTTGGTTCATGATATTGGCGGTTTCGATCATCTCGACCATAAAGGTTGATTTACCACTTGCCAAGTCATCTGCCGAGCCAATGCGGGTAAAAATCCGCTCAATACGACCGAGCGTCACCGACTGCGCAGGGACATACGCGCCACAACAAGCAAGTAGTACGATAAGCGCGGTTTGACGCATGTAAGTTGACTTACCGCCCATATTGGGCCCTGTAATGAGCATTAATCGTTCAAGTTGGGTGGCTGTTCCCATGACACAGTCATTGGCGACAAATGGGTCAAGCGATGCCGTCTGATGGTGAGCTTGGCGCTGTTGACCTGCTTCAACCACGATATGCCGTCCGCCTTGGATATTGAGGCTTGCGGTATCATCCGTGGTATTAAACAACGGGCGGCACCAGCTTTTAATATGAGTAGAACGATTCTGCAAACGCGTTAGGCTGACCCAGTTGGCAAGTACATCCAAATACCCAATCGCTTTGGCAAGGCGCTGCAGCTCACCAAGCTGTGACTTGAGCTGACGCAGCAGATTTTCATAGATACGCTTCTCAAGGGTCAACGCTTGCCCTTGAGCCGATAAATAGGATTCTTCAATGGTTTTGAGCGCTGGCGTGATAAAGCGTTCGGCATTTTTGAGCGTTTGACGGCGAGTAAAATATTCAGGCGCGTTCTTGGCTTGTAGGGCGCTGAGTTCAAAATAAAATCCGCTCACTTTATTAAAGCCCACTTTGAGCATGGGCAAGTTATTTTTTTGCCGCTCTTGCACCGCCAATTCTTCCAATGTTTGCTCGATATTGCCATGCAGATTTTGTAATTCATCAAGCTGTGGGTCATAGCCCTTTTTTATCATGCCGCCATCACGGATGTGGGCGGGCGGCTCATCGACAATCGCTTGGTCTAGCAAGGCATGGATATTGGCAAAGCTATCAGTTAAGGCTAAGTCAGGTAGCTGTTTGCTAAGCATGGCAAGCAAAGGCGTCTCAGCACTTAGCGTCGTTATGGTGGTAAAATCAAAATGTTGCTGTAACTGCTTTGACAACGCTAACGCTTGCGCCAAGCTCAGACGCAATTTGAGCAAATCGGTCGGTTTTGCTGAACCCAAGCCAATGCGTCCCCCAATGCGTTCGATATCGCTGATTTCGCTTAAGGTTTGTTTAAGCAATTCAAACGCTTCTATCGGTAATGTCATCAGTTGTTCAACCGCATCAAGCCTTCGGTTAATCAGGGTGACATTGCGTAGCGGTCGGTGCAAATGATGGACTAAAGCGCGTTTACCCATCGGCGTTTGGCAATGATCAATCACCGATAACAGCGAAATACCCGATGCCAGCACGGGTTTAAAAATTTCCAAATTTTGCTGACTGATGGTATCAAGCTGCAAAAAATCGCCGTTATGCTCAAGCTGCAGGCTACGAATATGGCGTAAATCAGCTTGCTGGGTCTGTTTGCCGTAATGCAGTACAACCGATGCCGATGAGATGGCAAGCGGTTTTTGCTCAATGCCAAACCCTGCCAGCGTGGTGACACTTAGATGCTGGGTCAGATGTTCAAGCGCGTTATTGGGCAGAAAATAACTGTGCGGCTGTGACAAAATAGGCGGTAGGGTGGCTGTTGGGCTATTTGCGCTCAGACAATCCTGCAAAAAATGTTGCCATGCCTCAGACAGCTGTTCATCTATCAGCACTTCACTGGGATCAAAGCGGGCGAGCGCGTTAGCAAGCTCGCTTTGTAGCGCAGTATGGCTATCGCAGTTAAGCTCAGTGACGCGGATTTGTCCTTGTGCCAAATCCAGCTGTGCCAATCCCACCGACATTTGCTGTTTGGCAAAGCTGATAGCGACGACCGTTGGCGTCTGCCCTTGGGTGATGAGGTTATCATCCGTCAGCGTTCCTGCGGTTAAGGTACGGACGACTTTACGTTCCATAATCTTAGCGGCATTGGCTTTTGTTTTGCTGGTTTTTGTTGCCGTGTTTTTTGCTATGCTTTTGGCTGCAGTGTCTGTTGCTACAGTGTTTTCTTCAAGGCTGTCTTCTGGCTTTTCTTCTTCGACTTGTTCACAGACCACCACGGTTTGCCCGGCATTAATCAGCCGAGCAATATAGCCGTCTGCCGAATGAAACGGCACGCCTGCCATCGGGATAGTATTGCCCTGTTTATCTTTGCCACGTCGGGTCAAGGTGATGCCCAAAATATCGGCAGCAAGCTTGGCATCATCGAAAAACAGCTCATAGAAATCACCCATCCGGTACAGCACCAAGGCATGGGGATAATTCGCTTTTAGCGTAAGATATTGCTGCATCATGGGGGTGTGATGGTCAAGATTGTGAGGCATGGTCTGGGGCATAATAGTTAAACGTTATGAAATTAAGCAACAGGTGCGTTTGTCGCACCATGTTGGGTGTGTGAGGTTGGTTAATGGCTGGCATGCACGTTACTTGTAGCTTATTTCTGCCAGCCTATTTTTTCGAGCTTATTTACCAACTTATTTAAAAGCTTAAAGCGATTCGATTTTTGAGATCCAATGCTGTTTTTCAGCATCCCCTATAAAAGATGCGTTAAAGCTGTTGATCGCCAATTGTTTGATATCGTCATTTGATAGCGCTAGCGCCTGCTCAATAGCGACAAAGTTGTCATTCATATAGCCACCAAAGTACGCCGGGTCATCTGAGTTCACCGTCACGCACACGCCTTGGTGCAGCATGCTTTTGATATTGTGCTCGCCCATGTCTTGCACTACTTTTAGTTTAAGGTTACTTAATGGACACACCGTCAACGGCATTTGCTCCGCTATCAAGCGTTGCATGAGTTTATCATCTTCAGCCGAGCGCACACCGTGATCGATACGATTGACCTTTAGCAAATCCAACGCTTGCCAAACATACGCGGGATCGCCTTCTTCGCCCGCATGCGCAACCGTCAAAAACCCAAGCGCTCGAGCTTTGGCAAATACCCGTTCAAACTTGGCTGGTGGATTGCCCACTTCGCTAGAGTCAAGCCCCACGCCAATGATATTATCTTTAAATGGCAACGCCTGCTGAAGGGTGGCAAACGCGCTGTCTTCGCTCAAATGACGCAAAAAACACAAGATCCAATGCGAGGTGATGCCCATTTTTGCTTTGGCATCTAAGCTTGCTTGATAAAGCCCTTGAAAACAGGTAGCAAAATCCACCCCCCGCTCTGTATGGGTCTGTGGGTCAAAGAAAATCTCCGTATGCACCACATTATCAGCCTGGCATTTTTCAAAATACGCCCACGCTAAATCATAAAAATCCTGTTGTTTCACCAAAACGTTTGCGCCGGCATAGTAGATATCCAAAAACGATTGTAAATTATGAAAATTGTAGGCATTTTTGACATCTTCAATGGTTTGGTAGGGTATATCAATTTGATTGCGTTTAGCGATGGCAAACATCAGCTCCGGCTCAAACGTGCCTTCGATATGCACGTGTAGTTCGGCTTTGGGTAATTGATGAATCAGTTGTTGTGGGGTCAATGGGGCAGTCATGGCAAACTCGATAGCATAATGGCAAAGATGGGTTAAAATCTTTCAAGAAAATTTCAACAATGAAAAACTCGAAAATAAAGCTCAATTATGGGGATGGATTGATAAAGATAAAGGTAATAGAGGCAAGCGGTTCAAACTTACAGGCTGTCATAACCTTGTATCTAAAAAAAGCAAACCCATATATAATAGCAAAATTTATTTTGAACACCTTTATTAACCGTCATCGTATTAAAAGTCATCGCACTTATTGATTTGAGCACTTTAGGAAAACCCTCGTATGTTAGGCAAAATGATAGGCAAGGTTATCGGCACCAAAAACGACCGTGAGCTTAAGCGAATGCGTAAGTTGGTCGACAAAATCAACGCCTTAGAACCCAAAATCCAGCCCCTCTCTGACGAAGCATTAAAACAGAAAACTGCGGAATTTAAAACCCAGTTTGAGCAGGGTACTAGCCTAGATACCATTTTACCTGAAGCCTTTGCGGTCTGTCGTGAAGCCTCAAGCCGTGTCCTTGGCATGCGTCACTACGATGTACAGCTCATCGGCGGTATCACCTTGCACGAAGGTAAAATCGCCGAGATGCGCACGGGTGAAGGTAAAACCTTGATGGCAACGCTTGCGATATATCTCAACGCGATTAGCGGTAAAGGCGTGCATGTCGTCACCGTCAATGACTACTTGGCAAGCCGCGATGCCGAATTAAACCGCCCGTTGTTTGACTTTTTGGGCTTGACTGTCGGCGTGATTTACTCACAGCAAGACCCGATGGAAAAATTTGAGGCCTATGCTGCGGATATTACCTACGGTACCAACAACGAATACGGCTTTGACTACCTACGTGACAATATGGTATTTCGCCTAGATGAGAAAAAACAGCGCGGACTCAACTATTGTATCATCGATGAGATTGACTCGATTTTGATTGATGAAGCGCGTACGCCGCTGATTATCTCGGGTCAAGCCGAAGACTCATCGGCTATGTACAGGCTGATTGACACCATCATCCCGCGCCTCAAACGCTCAGAAACCGAAGAAGGCAACCGCGAAAACCGTGAGCAGGATTTTTGGATTGATGAAAAAAATCGCCAAATCGAAATCAGCGAAAAAGGCTACGAGAAAATCGAAAAATTCTTGGTGGAAAAAGGTGAGCTTGGCGAAAACGAGAGCCTATATAGCCCAACGCGCTTGCCACTATTAGCCCACGTTCAAGCTGCGATTCGTGCGCACCATTTATTTGTTAAAAACATTCACTATATCGTGCATGAAGGCGAAGTCATCATTGTCGATGAAAACACAGGGCGTACCATGCCCGGTCGCCGCTGGTCAGAAGGGTTGCACCAAGCGGTTGAAGCCAAAGAACAGGTCGAAATCCAAGCCGAAAACCAAACCCTTGCAACTACTACTTTCCAAAATTATTTCCGTCTGTATGACAAACTCTCAGGCATGACAGGTACAGCCGATACCGAAGCTGCGGAGTTTAAACAAACTTACGATTTAGATGTGGTGATTATCCCCACCCACAAACCAATTCAGCGTATCGACCTTGATGACCAAATTTTCCTAAGTAAAATGGGCAAATATCAAGGCATCATCCGCGAAATCAAACGCATTCAAGAGAAACAGGCGCCGATTTTGGTGGGGACGGCAACCATTGAAGCCAGTGAAGTGCTTTCAGAATTACTGACGCAAGAAGGCATTCAACATAACGTCCTTAATGCCAAACAGCACGAGCGTGAAGCCGATATTATCGCGCAAGCGGGTAGCCCCAATGCGGTCACTATTGCCACCAACATGGCAGGTCGCGGTACCGATATTATCTTGGGGGGTAACTGGCAAGCAGAGCTCGCCAAAATCGATAATGTCACCCCTGAAATGAAACAACAAGCCCATGCCGAATGGCAAGTGCGAAACCAACAAGTGCTAGAGGCGGGTGGCTTACATATCATCGGTTCTGAGCGTCACGAATCGCGCCGCATCGATAACCAATTGCGCGGTCGTGCGGGCCGTCAAGGTGACCCGGGGGAGTCACGCTTTTTCTTGTCACTTGAAGATGACTTGATGCGGATTTTCGCTGGCGATCGCGTGGTGAATATGATGCGCGCCATGGGGCTAAAAGAAGACGAAGCCATTGAGCACAAAATGGTGTCACGCTCGATTGAAAACGCCCAAAGCAAAGTGGAAAACCGCGACTTTGATGCCCGTAAGAGCCTACTCAAATACGATGACGTTGCCAACGAACAACGTAAGGTTATCTATAAGCAGCGCGATGAACTGCTCGCCGAAAGTAATCTACAAGCAGGTATCGAAGCGATGCACTACGATGTATACAATGCCTTGATTGACCAGTTCGTGCCACCCGGCTCGATTGATGACCAATGGGACATTGATGGGCTTGAAGACGAGCTTGAAAATGAGTTTCGTATTTATATGCCAATCAATGACTGGCTAGATGCCGATCGTCGTTTGGATGAAGAAGGTTTACGCCAAAAAATCATCGAGGCTGCGTTACTCAACTACCGCGCTCGACGTGAGCAAATGGGCGAGGAAAATGCCGCCCAACTTGAGCGTCACTTTATGCTATCTAGTCTAGATAAGCATTGGAAAGAACATCTCAACCAAATGGATCAACTGCGTAAAGGTATCCATCTGCGAGGCTATGCGCAAAAAAATCCTGAGCAAGAATATAAATCTGAATCTTTCTCTTTGTTCCAAAGTATGCTCGGTGCCATCAAGTCTGAAACCGTGCAAGATTTAGCGCGTGTGCATATCCCAACGCCAGAAGAAATCGCTGAGCTTGAGCGCCAGCAACGCGAACAAGCCGAGATGATGCGTCTGCATTTTGAGCACCAAGAAATGAATGGCGTGACCGGTGAGCTGAGTGACGATGAAGACATGATTGCGCGTAACAGCCAGCAACGCACGCGAGCCACGTATTCATTTGGTCTAAGCGGCTCAGCTGCGGCAACCGCGAGTCCAGAGATGGCTGAAAATGGTGACAATCCGTATGCCAACTTAGCGATTAGCCGAAATGCCCCTTGTCCATGTGGTTCGGGTTTAAAATACAAGCAATGCCATGGTAAAATTTAAGGTGACATCATTATCATCTTTAAATTAGCAAACTCGTTGATTGAGCAATTTTTACTATATAGGCTATCAAGTACGTTGTCGGATTGAGCGATTTATTGATAGTAGAGGAATACCCATGCAAAACACACTAGCAAAAATCACCATGCTGAGTTTAGTATCGGCGCTTACGTTGACAGCTTGTGATAAAAAGACAGACAGCACAGACAATGCCGCGGCAGCGTCAGCGGCAGAATCACAAGCCGTACCAATGTCAGCTGCGCCTGCCGATGAAAAAAATAGCGCCGCTGTGACCGAAGCCAATGCCACCGTAGATGCCGGTCCTGACGCTACCAGCGCCAGTGGCACGGCAGCGACCCCTGTTGATGCGATGCCAGCAAGTACCGAGGCAGACGCCACAGATGACGGCGGCGCGGATAATTCAGACATGGATAAGATTACGGAAAATGATACCGTGATTGATAATGCCCCTGCCTCGCCCAATGCACCAAAAGCCAGCGATGATGCAGCGCCTGCCGTCGGTAACCAAAAGGTTGGTCAATAATAACCAGACCCACAAAAAAAGCTGATACTCATCAGCTTTTTTTTAACATGGCAACTAGACGCTATTCAAACTAAATGCGGTTCAAATAATTATCAAAACGCACGATATCATTTGATAGGCTTAGGTTGGGCGATTTGTCTGCAAGAAAAGGCGCTGATTTAGGTCTTTTAACTACCACCATACCGTGTGGGGTGATTTGCGCCAACGCTGCCGACAATAATTGTTGTGATTGCGCAATCGACGGTGGGGTCGTCACAGTATGCAACATCTGCATATGTTTATTAACCGCTGATTTGTAGCTATCCGCGGGAAACATCGGATCTAGATAGACACGGTCAACTTTTGGCAATTTAGCCAGCAATTCTATCGCGTCGCCATGATAAATCGTTAATCGACTCATCAATTTTTGCCAGTTGCGATGCTGCGCCATTTTTTGCTGTTCCAGTTGCAATAGTAAAAACATAAGTGGCTGCTGCTCTAGCAAAGTCACACTGGCACCGGTACTTGCCAAGATTAGGCTATCATGCCCAAAACCTGCGGTCGCATCAATGACAGTCATGCTGGCTTGTAGCTGCATGGCTTTGAGTAGCAGTTCAGTTTTTTTGCCCGCTTTGACCACACGCTGTTGTAGGCTTTGCCAATTTGGGCTGACTTTCATGCCCGCTGCGATGACAAAAACATCGCCTACCTCATCAATCAGCACACTGTTATCATCGACTGATTTCAGCCATTTTTGAGTTACTTTGCTAGTAATCTTTTGCAATTGTAAATCGACGGATAAAGGGGCGAGTATCGTTTCAACATTTGCCAAACGCTGCTCGCTTGGCAAAGTGTCAACATAATACAGTTGGATTGATTGATGAGATAGCATAGGGATTTAAATATAGCCCAGCATACCAGCGATGAGTACCAGTACGCCTACCACGATACGCCACCAAGCAAAAATCGTAAAATCACGGGTACTGACCCAGTTAACCAACCATTTGATGAAAATCATGGCAAAAATAAATGAGACTACCACACCCACTGCCATGATGGTCCAGTCTTCAGCACTGGTCAAAATATGATGGTTTTTGGTCAGATCTAATAGCCCAGCACCTACTAATACAGGAATCCCTAAAAAGAAAGAATATTCCGCAGACGCCTTACGTGATACCCCCAAAAATAGAGAGCCAATAATCGTAGAACCAGAGCGAGAAGTACCAGGAATCAAGGCAAGACATTGAATCAAACCGATGATAATCGCCGTTTTAATATCAATATCTTCCGCTTCAGCATATTTGACGGTATGTTTGTGTTGTTGGCGCTCTGCCCAGAAGATAATCAAACCACCGACAATCAAAGAGATTGCCACCACGGTTGGGTTAAACAACGCCGCTTTTAACGCTTTATCAAACATCAAACCTATCAGCATAATCGGAATGGTGGAAATAATCAGCGAGATGCCCAGTTGACGCGGGTTTTTACGCTCAGGGTCTTTACCCGTGATAAGTCCCATCAAGGCACGCCATAACCGTCCCCAGTACAAATAAATTACCGCTGAAATCGCACCCAGCTGAATGACGACGATAAACAAGTCGGCTTTATCTTTGGTCCAAAAATTTAACAAGGAGTCGGCAAGAATTAAATGCCCGGTACTTGAAATCGGTAAAAATTCGGTAATGCCCTCAACCATGCCCATGATGATGGCTTTAAAAATCAAAATAAGATCCATAACGTATCCAACAATGTTAGTGATTAACAGTCAAAGCTAACAATTTTTGCGCTTATAACAAGATAAAGGGTAGCGAGTCAAACTTAACACAACATGAGTAATCAGCCGATAAATTAAGTCTTTTGTTGTTCGGCTAGTGTTTTCCACGCATTATTTCTTAAATAAACCGGCAACGCCAGCTCAGCAGGGACTGATTGGTGCTGCTCATACAAGGCTAGCCCAAGTTTGGCAATGATAACCGCTGAGGGGCAAATATCGGCAAAGATGGCTTGACCTAGCTGCGCATTGACCAAGGTTGCGCCATTACCTACTAAGGCTAAGTCTTTGTCTATCACACTGTCATAATCAAGTAAATGCTCAGTAGCACCTGCCACAAGCTGCATGATACCAGCGCTCATAGCGTATTCACCGGCGTACACTTGGTTCATGCGCGCATCTGTCAGCGCCAATACGTGGGGGCGTTGGTGTAGTTCAAATGCCGATTGGGCGACAGCTTGCAGGCTTGATATAGGCAAACAAGGCACATCATGGGCAAAGGCGATGGCTTGCGCTACCGCCGTATTAATGCGTATGCCACTAAAAGCCCCGGGACCTCGATTAAAAGCAATCGCAGTCAGTTGTGACCAATCAATCGATGATGCTGTCATCAGCGCGTGTATCATCGGCAAAATTTGCTGGGTTTGCAGACGATTTCCCGTAAGGGTCTGTTCAGCGACCACATTACCCGCTAAATCCACGAATGCCACTGAGCATTGGTCAAACACACTTTCAAGTGCCAAAATCATAACAAATTGCCTTTACCGTTTGCAGCAATCATGCGCTTAAAGCACACAAATTTTGCCTAAAAAATTGCTTGGTATGATACCACTAAAAACAAATTTGAGCATAATTTAGTTAACAGGGATTTAAGCAAAAATGCCTCAATCCCGTCAATAAAATGCTATAATCCTTACTATTTTTAGGGATTTAAAGCCAATGTGTTAAAGTTGATAGCTAACGGTTAATAATGGTTTGCAAAGTCACTCAAAGTCACTTTGCTCCGCACTTTTATAGCGTGTGTGATAGCGTTTTTTATCAGTAGTTTAAGTTTTATTTGTCGGTTAAATGGGCAGGTAGGCTATGAGCGGTAAAATAATTTTTGATAATGGCAAGCATCAGTGCATTATGTTTAGTGATTTGGTAAAAGGTGACGGTATTCAGTCCAATCAATTTTTAATTTTGCACTCAGATGAGGAAACTGTCGGCGCGGTTATTGACCCAGGTGGGGACTTGACCTATACGCCGCTAACCCTAGCATTGCTCAAACATACGGATATAAGGCATATTCGCTATGTGATTGGCTCACACCAAGACCCTGATATCATTGCGTCATTACCGCGCTGGTTACTGCATACCCAAGCCAATATCGTTATCTCAAGATTGTGGGAGCGTTTTTTACCGCATCTTAACTCCGCGTTTACCACTGATCGTCTGCAAGAAGGGTATCTTAAGCGCTTGATTGCGCTGCCGGATGAAGGCGCGGTGTTGCCTTTGGGTAAAACCCAGTTATTTGCTTTGCCTGCGCATTTTCTGCATTCAGAAGGTAATTTTCAATTTTATGACCCCATCAGCAAAATTTTATTTTCAGGCGATATGGGGGCTTCGTTGTTGGGTGATGCGAATGTGCCAGTGGAAGATTTTGATTCCCATATTCCGACCATGCGAGGGTTTCATCAGCGCTACATGGTCAGCAATAAAGTCACCCGCTTTTGGGCAGATGCGGTTCGGCAGTTAGACGTCGAGATGATTGTGCCGCAGCATGGCAAATCTTTTGTTGGCAAAGCCATGATTAATCGCTTTTTGGATTGGATAGGCAATTTGCCTTGCGGGGTTGATTTGCTCACACAAGACGATTATGACTATGCAGGGCTGATTAATAGTGTTAAAGTTAACTGATTTGTTGTTTTAGTCGATGATGTCCTGTACTGTTACCCCTGTTTTTGAACAATTTGCCACCTCATACGATGCCGCCACGCCGATTCAATCGCAGGTGGCAGAGCACTTGGCGCAGCTCATTGTGCGTTACCATACCGGCGTAACCGATATGTGCATGGTGGATGTGGGTTGTGGCACAGGAAAATTGACGCAGGCGGTAATGTCAAAGTTTTTACAAAACGCAGCGTTAGCTTCCGCTCAGTTATATGGTGTCGATACTGCTGCCAGTATGCTTGCAATTTGGCAACAGCGAGTCGCGCATCTTTTGTCGATGCCGCTGTCATCTACCCCAGTCTCGTCGCTACCAGCTCCCACAATGACGCTACACAGCCAAGCGCTTTGCGCCAATATGGCAGATATGGCATTGGCAAATCAATCTGCCGATTTGGTGATGAGTAGTTTTGCCCTTCATTGGACATCGCCAAGCGTTATCGCAGAGCTTGGGCGCATTGTCAAAACCAAAGGTCAACTGCATTTGGCAATTCCGGTGGCAGGCTCTTTTCATCAAGTCAGTCAGCGCTTTCCCAATTTACCTGTTTTTGATTTTTTACCCAGTCACGCTTGGCTAGCGGCGATAGAGACGTTGCGGCAACAGCGTCAAGGCACGCTAATGTATCACACCGAGCAATCGTTTGCTTTTTCTTATGACAATTTAAAAAGTCTGTTAAAAAATCTCAAGCAAATGGGCGGCGCCGTCTCTGGCAAAGACAGCATCGATACAGCGACATTTAGACGCTATTTGCAAGACCAATCGCCGATTGGGCTGGATTATGAGCTGCTGATGATTGGCTTACAGCTGTAAGGGTAACAAATTTATTGACGATTTAGCTAACGTTTAGCGTTACACTAGCATCAACTTTATCCCCCTTTTTGATTAGTTTAATTAACAACTCTATGACTACGCACACTCTGTCTTTTAAAGATAAGCTACAAGCCTATATTCACCTGACCCGCTTTGATAAGCCTGTGGGCATTGAGCTGGTGTTTTGGTCGACTTTATGGGCGGTTTTTTTGGCGGCAAAAGGGTTTGAGCAACTCCCACCTTGGCATGTGGTGGCAATCTTTGCGACGGGTGCGGTGTTGATGCGAGCGGCAGGCTGTGCCATCAATGACTTTGCTGATAGAAAAGTCGATGGGCATGTGTCGCGAACCAAAGGTAGGCCGCTGGCGGATGGTCGCTTGACGGGTAAAGAAGCGGTTTGGACGTTTTTAATTTTATCTTGGGTGAGTGCAGCGCTATTAGTGTTTTTGCCCGTGCAGGTTTTTATTTGGTCATTTGGTGCGGTGGCGTTGGCGTTTATCTATCCGTTTATGAAACGCTTTACCCATTTACCGCAAGTATTCTTGGCGGCAGCTTTCGGCTGGGCGATTCCGATGGCGTATGTTGCGGTATCGCAAGTATTAACGGGGCAGACCGAAGTTGATATTTGGTGTTGGCTGCTGTTTTTCGGCTATATGTGCTGGACGGTGGCGTATGATACCCAATATGCGATGGCAGATCGTGAGGATGATTTAAAAATTGGGGTCAAATCCACCGCGATTTTATTTGGTAAACACGATGTGTTGATAATTAGCCTACTTCAAGGGGTATTTTTGCTCAGTTTGGCGGGCGTGTTTTGGCATTATTTTGGCGCGCTTTCAGTATTGGCGCTGCTACCTATCGTTGTCATGTTTTACCGACAAAATAAACAATGTCTCACCTATGATCGCAAGCTTTGCTTTAACGCATTTTTAGATAACGTGTGGGTAGGACGCTATGTATTTTTGCTAATCGTGATATTGAGTGTATCGGCACTTCGAGGATAAAATGTGATAAACATAAAAAACGCCTAAATTTGATTGTAGGCGTTTTTTTTGATAATAGCCATAATTTGACTATAACCATAACTTGATAGGCAAATTGAGTCCAAGGCGGTTGGTGAGTTGGTTATTTTTCAGTGAAACAATCCGCTCAGCAAATAACCCCACCACCATAGGCAGCAGTTGGTGCTCCATCGCATGAACGCGCTGCTGTAATTGGCTAGCATTCTCAGCCGCGTTGACGCAGGTCACCGCTTGGGCGATGACTTCCCCTGCATCGAGTTCGCTCGTTACCAGATGCACGCTGCAACCATGATAGCGCTCGCCAGATTGTAGCACGCGGGTATGGGTATCTAAGCCTTTATAATTGGGTAGCAGTGACGGGTGCAGATTTATCATGGGTACATTTAATCCCGTGCTGCTAGTCACCCCATCAATAAACAGCGGCGTTAAAATCCGCATAAATCCTGCCAACACCACCAAATCAGGTTGCCACGCGCGTAATTCTTGCAGTGCCTGTTGTTCAAAACCGACACGGGTATACTTTTTGCCATTATCGTCACGCTCAATCACCGCGGTTGCAATATTGGCTTGCTGCTGCTCATTGGTAAGGCGGATGCGCTCAAGCGCGTAGGCATCGGCTTTATTACTAATCACGCCAACGATTTGAATGTTCAATAGTTGCTGTAGCTGCTTATCAATTAATACTTGCAGATTACTGCCACTGCCAGAGACGAGGACGGCAATTTTTAACGGGGTAGGGTTTGTCATGTTTAACTTCATAAGGATAGCAAAGCAATAGGTTAGAAAAACTAAGGTGCGTAAAAACGCACCTTTTAAATCAACGCAAGGGTAAACTAGCTCAAGGATAAATTAGCTTAATGGTAAAATAGCCTAATATAGTAAAGTAACCGATTGAGTCGCTGATAACATTAGCGATAGGTTACTGCATCGCCCTGTCTTTCAACGATTTCACCCAATTTCCATGCGGTTTCGCCTTGTTCATTGAGTAAGTCAATGGCTTTGTCTGCTTTATCTGCCGGTACCACGACGACAAAACCCACGCCGCAGTTGAAGGTGCGGTACATTTCCATCTGCTCGATATGACCTTTTTGCTGAAGCCATTGGAACACAGGCGGGAATGTCCAAGAACTCACATCAATTTGCGCCGCCAAATGGTCGGGCAATACGCGTGGTAGGTTCTCCGTCAAGCCGCCACCGGTGATATGTGCCATCGCATGCAAGCTTGCGTTGCCCAAGGTTTTTTGCAGTTGTCCAATGGCTTTGACATAGATTTTTGTCGGTGCCATCAATACGTCTTTTAATGCTTTGCCGTCTAATTGTTCAATGGCAACATCGGCACCGCTGACTTCAATGACTTTACGCACCAGTGAGTAACCATTTGAATGCACGCCGCTAGAGGCGATACCGATTAACACATCACTGTTGGCAACGTTTTTACCCGTGATAACTTCCGACTCTTCGACGACGCCGACACAAAAACCTGCCAAGTCATAGTCGTCATCTTGATACATACCCGGCATTTCAGCCGTCTCGCCACCGATGAGCGCACAATTTGCCAATTTACAGCCGTCACCAATACCGGTGATAACTGTTGCTGCGGTATCGACGTCTAGTTTTCCTGTGGCATAATAATCCAAGAAAAATAACGGCTCGGCGCCACAGACTAGCAGGTCATTGACACACATCGCGACCAAGTCTTGACCAATGGTGTCGTGTTGCTGCAGTTGTAAAGCCAGTTTAAGTTTGGTACCGACACCATCAGTCCCTGAGACCAATAAAGGGGATTTATAGCCTTGTGGAATACGGCACAAGGCACCAAATCCACCCAAACCACCGACTACTTCAGAGCGGCTAGTTGCTTTGGCAACTGATTTAATGCGCTGAACTAACGCTTCGCCAGCATCGATATCGACGCCAGCATCTTTATAACTTAACGAAGTGGGTTGTGTAGTCATGGTCTTCCTATCGCCAGAATCATTGGGAAAAGTAATACGCGCATTATACCCAAATTCCCATCAAAAAGAAAAATAATCCATCGCTTTCTAGCTGGCTAGCATTAGGCTTTTCATCGTTCATAACGCCTTCTAGCCCCACAAATGTGATAGGGCTTTATAACATAGCTTTGAATATTTGTATGAGTTGTGCAGTTTGCGCTATCTATTTTTGTCAAATTACCTAAAATTAGTCGAAAATACAACGATGGCAGTGACCGTCTTTTATTTGACATTACCCTTTTATTTTTGGCGTATTTGGCTTTTTTGAGGAACCTATGTACAACCCATTCCCTTATCGATTTACGAAAGATGTGTTTTTCAAACGGGTATTTATATCGCTGTTTTTGGTTGCAATAGGCTATATCATTTATCAATTGCAATCGGTGATTTTGCCATTTTTGGTAGCATTTATTTTATCGTATGCGATTAATCCGCTCGTGCAAAAATTACAGGACAAGGCGCACATTCGCCGCTGGGTGGCGATTTTGCTGGTATATTTGTCCACTGGGCTGATGATTGGATTGATACTTTGGTGGCTCATTCCACTGGTGTGGGAGCAGTTACAATCGGCATGGAAGTATGTACCGACAGCGATTGACTATTATAACAATACGTTTCGAAGCTGGGTGCGTTCTCATACCCCCATACGCTTGCCTGCCATGCAAGTACGTGATATGTCCAAAGGCTTGGTGGATTATCTCAAAGAAAACTACAATATCACCGATGCGCGCTCATTTTTTACTAATTTAATGTTATCAGGCATGAATGTAATCAACGTGGCGGGCATTGTGGTGCTGGTGCCGATTTTGATGTTTTATTTTTTATATAATTGGGATGAGCGCTTGGTAAAAATGCGGCATATGATTCCCAACCGTTATATTCCATCGGTCTATCGCATCGCCAAAGAAAGTGATGAAGCGTTGATGTCATTTATCAAAGGTCAGTTACTGGTGATGGTGTTGCTCGGTATGGTGTATGCGGTACAACTGCAACTCATTGGACTTAAAGTCGGTCTTATCATCGGTATGATGGCGGGCATCGCAAGTTTTGTGCCGTATCTTGGCTTTACCCTGGGCTTTATTGCGGCGATTATTGCAGGGCTGTTTCAATTTGGCGTGGACTGGGTACATTTAGTGTTAATTGTCGGTGCCTTTATGGTGGGGCAGGCGGTGGAAGGTTATATTCTGCAGCCGTTATTGTTGGGTGATAAAATTGGTTTATCTCCCCTGTGGGTGATGTTTGCGGTACTTGCAGGAGCGGCACTGGCAGGCATTGCAGGTATGCTGATTGCTTTGCCGCTCGCCGCTGTGCTCAATGTGCTATTCCAACATACATATGACAGTTACCGTGAAACTGAGTTTTATAAAGGCGATGCTCAATATAGTCTATTTAAAGAAAAAAATCTGATGGATATCAAGCTTGAGCAGCAACAAAAACAAATCGAGGAGCAAGTAAAAAAAGAAAATACCAGTTGGATGACGCGGATAAAAAATATGTTCTAAAACAGCAAGCTGTCATTCAACTGACTACAAGCGCGTAATTTTGCCGTATAATAGCCGCCTATCTGATAAGCATTTCCTATCCGATAGGCGGCTATAGATACGCTCAATCAAGCATTTATTGTGGGTGGTATTTTAGTCCGCCTTACGCTAAATGCTTTTTTATTTGCAATTATCCCAATCAATTACGCGTCGTTGATAGCTGAAGCGTCCTCATATTTTTATTTATTGGTTTATCATCAGTTAGGTATTTTATGCAATCAAACAATTCTGTAAACCCAGCGGCAACCATGTCTGCCGTTGAATTAAATCCCCAATTATCAGCCCAACTATTAGAGAGTGACGTAGACTCAGATAGTGACATAGATGGGCTTGATGATAATGATTGGGATGATGATGCGTCAAACAATGATGCTTTAAAAAATGACGCGCAGCAAACATTGGGCGATGCCAAAGGGGACAGTCAACGCGATGACATCAAATCCGCGCGTTTTCGTAAGCTACAAAAAAAATTACGTAAGCTGGTCTCTTGGGCGATTCGTGACTACAACATGATTGAAGACGGTGATGTGGTCATGGTGTGTATTTCAGGCGGTAAAGACAGTTTTACCTTACTGGATATTTTATTGTTCTTAAAGAAAATAGCACCGATTCAGTTTGATGTGATTGCCGTCAATCTTGACCAAAAACAACCTGATTACCCTGAAGATATTTTGCCCAATTATCTGACCAAGCATGGCATTCCGTATTATATTTTAGAAAAAGATACCTATAGCGTGGTCAAGCAAATCGTACCAGAAGGTAAAACTTACTGTTCTGCGTGTTCACGTCTGCGCCGTGGTTCGTTATATGGATTTGCCAAACAAATCGGTGCAACCAAAGTGGCACTGGGTCATCACCGTGATGATATCATGGCGACGTTTTTCTTAAATTTATTTCACGGCGGTAGTCTCAAAGCGATGCCACCAAAACTGTTATCGGATGATGGGCAAAATATTTTGATTCGTCCGCTTGCGTATGTGGAAGAAAAAGACATTATCAAATATGCCAATTATAAGCAGTTTCCGATTATTCCTTGTAACCTGTGCGGCAGTCAAGAAAACCTACAACGGGCGATGATTAATGACATGCTGCGTACATGGGATCAACAATACCCGAATCGCTTGGATTCGATATTCGGCGCGATGCAAAATGTCGCACCGTCACAGCTCGCTGACCGTGAGTTGTTTGACTTTGAAAATTTGCAGTTAAAGCGTGATGAGCATATCCGTGTATTTGAAGGGGAAAACATCCAAGCGGGGCAGATTGATGAGCAACTTCAGCAAAAAGGCGTGCCAACCGCACCCGCTGTGCAAACCTTTGACCCCACCAAATCTCAGAAAAACAAAGCGCCTCAAAAATCCAAAGCCCGCCAAAACGCTGAGAGCCAAAAAATACCGACAATCAATCCTTTGATTTGATAACCAAGCAGGTCAAGCACACGGCTATTTTGGTTGCTGTAATGGATTAAGCTATTAAGGTGATAAGCGGTTGATTCGATAAGCTGCTGGTTTAATAAGGAAGCTCGGTTAAATAAATCCAAGCTTCTTTTTTAGTTTTAACCTATAAATTGTTGTCATCACGTAGCGGGTTATATTGTTCAATGAGATTTCAAAACAAAATTTTACGATAAGTTAGTTCGTCATGTTGTTTTTTATCTTAGCTGCAATTATTTTTTTGACCCAATGGTTGCATCATTGCTAGGGGTAACAGGGCTTGGCATAACAGGGCGAGGCGCTACAGGTTGGTTTGATGTAGGCTGATGGGTATCAGTGTATTTTGGATAGCGGTTGTTAGGTACACTCCGCGGATAATACGGACGTGACCTTCTATCTAAACCGCCCCAACCACCAAAACGATTACTATAGAAGGGTGAGCCCCAAAATGGGTCGGTGTTGTACCACAGTTGATTTAGCCTTTGCTCACGTTGGTAGTTGAGATAACCTTCGTCATGCGCTTTTAACAAATCAAGCGTCATCGATTGTGGGCATACATCATTGTAGTCATAGCCCTCACGTCCCAACTGGTAAGCACGTAGCGGTGTGCAATAACGTTTTAACCCTGCTTCACGACCTTGTCGCCACTGTTGCTGGTTGGGTACAGCATTGGCTTTAGCGCATTGCTTGATATGCTTTTGAATATAATCTTGACTGCGACCCAGTAAACCATCTTGATAACCAACGGTTTGCCAATTGCTTTGTTGGCACTGAGTGGGTGTTAATCCGCCACCCAAGGTAGCACAACCTGTCATCGAGGCAGTGACAGCAAACAGTCCAAGTATTTTTTTTGAGGTGGTTGCTGGGTGATAGGTTTCTATGAATGAAAGCATCGTCATGGTGGCACCTTTGAGGTTTACGGTCGCCATTAGTCAGTCAAAAACTGGCTAAACCGATTAAACCGTTAATGAATTGATATTTTTTAATTTAGCAGATTATTTATATAAAAGCATTTATCAATGGTTAAAATTTTGTTAGGCTACTTAATACAACCAAATGAATAGCGTCAAATTAACAGGGTCAAATTTTTGAGTTAATGTGGTGATATTGCATTAATTTTTTATCAACAGGGTGAGGGTCATGCAAAAAATTTTAATCGCCAATCAAAAAGGGGGATGTGGTAAAACCTCGATTGCGGTAAGTCTAGCGGCGGCATTGGCAAACCAAGGCAAAACAGTGGCATTGGCAGATGCAGACCCCCAAAAATCAAGCCTACAGTGGCTAAAAATGCGCCCAGCGGACGTACCTGCCGTTATCGGTATTGACTGGCGCGATAGCAATGATATAGGTGATATCCCAAAAACCTTGGGTAAAAACGACTGGCTGATTATTGATGCCCCAGGTGCGTTATCAGGCACTAAAGCCGAGCAGCTGATTGCCGAATGCAAGGCGATTTTAATTCCTGTTTTACCTGCTTTTTTTGATATTGACAGTACCAAACGCTTTTTAAAAAGCCTAGAAGACATCAAACGTATCCGCAAAGGCAAAGTCGATATTTATCTGGTTGCCAATCGCGTGCGTAGTCAATTGATGCAGGACAATGAGCCGACCGAAAAACTGATGGCGTATTTTACTGATATTGGGCAGCAGCCCCTGGCTTGGCTATCTGAGCGTAGTATTTATCAAGCCTTGGCAGAGCGCGGCTTGACGATTTTTGATAAAAGCCAAAAACCGTATCGAGACATTCAAGCCCAGTGGCAGCCAATTATGGATATGCTAGCTTCCGAGCTGCAGCCGACTGATAAAGCTGACGCCAAAGCCGAAAACAAAGCTGACACCAAAACTGAAGCAAAAACCTCATCTAAAAAATCCAAAAATAGCAGCTGGTACGAGTGATATAATCAATGGGAATATGGATAGCCATCGCCATCGGGGTGTTTATTGTCGGTAGTATCATGGGGTTAAAACCATCTGCTCGCGAGACCATGCGTGATAATCTGCGTATGGCAGCCAGACGCGTGGGCGTGCAGCCAAAACTGGTCGCATGCCCCAATTGGATTATCGGCGATACAGGCGAACGCGGTAAAGGCATGATGGCGCAATACGGCGTGGTGATTGAGGACGCGAAGATGCGCCCCTGTGATTATCAAGTGATTGAGGGCAAATGGCGACCCTTTACCGGGCATTATCCCGCTAATTTTGCGCTCGATAATCGGGAGGTGGATTTACCGGCATCCATCGCAACAACTGTTAAAGGTTTAAGCTGTAAAGCCAATTTTGTGTGTATTTATTGGCAAGAAAATAGCCAACTGGGCATGAAATCAGAACTTGAAACCACCGAAAAAGACCTAATCATGTTAAAAAGTAAATTGCATGATTATGCCAAATTGGTGCAGAATAACTAACTTTTCGTATTTTAACTTACCCTTTTTAATGATTTTGTGAACCCAACATGAGTAAAACACCGACAGCGAGAAAATCAACCAAAACCACGGATACGGCTGATACAAAAGCAGACACGAAAGCCGCCCAAAAAGCCGCAACCAAAGCCGCCGCGCCCAAATCAACAACCAGATCAAAAGCATCGAAAACAGCGCCTAAAACGTCGGGGCAAGGCAAGGCCTTGGTGATTGTCGAATCCCCTGCCAAAGCCAAAACCATCAATAAGTATCTGGGAAATGATTTTATCGTCCGCTCTAGCGTGGGGCACGTGCGTGATTTACCTGTGTCGGGTTCTGGTGCAACAAAAACCGATGATAAATCGGATACCAAGCTCACCAAAGAGCAAAAAGCGCAGCAAGCCTTGGTACGGCGCATGGGCATTGACCCCGAGCACGACTGGGTGGCGCATTATGAAATTCTACCCAGCAAAGTTAAAGTCATTAAAGAATTAAAATCCCTTGCCAAAGACGCCAAAGAAATTTATCTTGCAACCGACTTGGATAGAGAAGGGGAAGCGATTGCCTGGCATCTCAAAGAAGTTATCGGTGGCAGTGATGACAAATACAGCCGCGTGGTATTTAACGAAATCACCAAAAACGCAATTCAAAATGCCTTTAAAAGCCCCACCAAGCTAAACTATGACCGTGTCAACGCGCAGCAAGCCAGACGATTTTTAGACCGTGTCGTAGGTTTCATGGTATCGCCATTGCTATGGCAAAAAGTAGCGCGCGGACTGTCGGCAGGGCGAGTACAATCTGTCGCCACGCGTTTAGTGGTGGAGCGTGAACGTGAAATTCGTGCTTTTACTCCAGTGGAATATTGGGAAATCCACAGCAATACCCACAGCCAGCAAGCCAAACAAGAGACCATTCGCCTAGAAGCGGTAAAAAAAGCGGGCAAACCCCTTGAACTAAAAAACGAAGAACAGACCAATGCCGTTGTTGCGCTGCTTGAACAGTCAGATTTTATCGTGGCGGATCGGGAAGAAAAACCCACCCAATCAAAACCGTCTGCACCCTTTATCACCTCGACACTGCAGCAGGCCGCAAGTACCCGCCTTGGTTTTCCGGTCAAAAAAACCATGATGCTGGCTCAGCGCCTGTATGAAGCAGGTCATATCACTTATATGCGAACCGACAGTACTTTTTTGTCAGCGGATGCACTTACCAGTGTGCGCGGTTTTATTGACAAGCAATACGGCGCAAAATATGTCCCAACATCGCCCAATGTGTATGGCAACAAGCAAAACGCCCAAGAAGCGCACGAAGCGATTCGCCCGTCAGATGTTTTGGTGCAATCTGCCTCGCTAAAAGACATGGAGCGCGATGCCCAGCGTTTATATGAGCTGATTTGGCGCCAGTTTGTGGCGTGTCAGATGCCACCTGCGCAGTACCAATCCATGACGTTGATTGTCAATGCTGGCGAGATTGAGCTTAGAGCCAAAGGTCGGGTGATGACCTTTGATGGGTACACCAAAGTACAGCCCCCTGCCAAAAATGAAGACAATCTATTACCTGATGTAAAAATCGGGGAAAAACTGGTGGTCGATAGTATCGAGCCTACCCAACATTTTACCAAGCCACCGGCGCGCTATACTGAAGCAAGCCTAGTCAAAGAACTGGAAAAACGTGGGATTGGTCGTCCATCCACGTATGCCGCTATCATCTCAACCATTCAAGAACGTGGGTATGTCAAGGTAGAAAACAAACGTTTATTCGCCGAAAAAATGGGTGATATCGTCACTGACAGATTGGTCAACAGCTTTCCGCATTTGATGGACTATACTTTTACCGCAGGGCTGGAAGAAAACCTAGATGAAGTCGCTGAAGGCCAGCAAAACTGGAAAAAAGTGCTGGATGATTTTTATGGCGATTTTAAAGGCAAATTAGAGCGTGCCAAAGACGAAGACGGCATGAAGCCCAATGACCCAACCGATGTTCCAGATATTCATTGTGACTTATGTCAGCGCCCAATGCAGATCCGTACCGGTTCAACAGGGGTGTTTTTGGGTTGTACCGGCTATAATTTACCCCCCAAAGAGCGTTGTAAAGGCACCAAAAATTTGATGCCTGTGGAAGCCTTTCATAGCCAAACCAGTAAAGAGAGCCAAAATCTCGGTGAGGACGACGCGGACAACAACGACGAGATACAAGCGCTACTTGAGAAAAAACGCTGCCCGAAATGCCATACCGCGATGGATGGGTATATCGTCGATGGCGGGTTAAAACTCCATGTCTGTGGTAACAATCCTGACTGTGATGGCTATCTATTAGAAAAAGGCGTCTTTGAAACCGCAGGCAATGACGATGTGCCTACCATACCTTGTGATAAATGCGATGGGCAAATGGTGCTTAAAACTGGGCGTTTTGGTGCCTATTTTGCCTGTCAGCAGTGCAATAACACCCGTAAAGTGCTCAAAAATGGCGATGCAGCGCCGCCACGCATGACCGCAATCCCTATGCCAGAACTCAAATCACAAAAATTTGATGACCATTATATTTTGCGTGAAGGGGCAGCAGGGTTATTCTTGGCAGCGTCAAAATTTCCTAAAGTGCGCGAGACGCGCCCACCAAAACTGTCAGAGTTACGCGCGATACAAGATCAGTTGGAAGATAAATTCCAGTATTTATTTACCGCGCCAGATACCGACAATGAGGGCAATCCAACAATTTTGCGTTGGAGTCGTAAAAATGCAGAGCAATATATCGGCTCAGAAAAAGACGGCAAAGCCACTAAATTTGCCTTGGTTTATCGAAAAGGACAGTGGGTGGAAGAATAATGGCAACCAACAAAAAACCCTAGCCTATGCTAGGGTTTTTTATGGATAAATAAAATCTTTATTTTAAATCAGTGCTGTCATCTTCAATTACAAAGCTAACAATCATCATCACGTTATAGCTAGTGATATTACCATCACTAATGCGTACTTTTTGCTCTTTAATCCAAGCACCTTCCACGTTATTAACCGTTTTGTTGACTTGTGTAATGCCTTTTTTGATCGCATCTTCAAAACTTACCGTTGAGCTGCTACTAATTTCAATATTTTTTGCCACTGACATAACGATATCCTTATTTTCTATTATATTATTTTCCTAATTAATTTTTAATCTAAAACTTATCAAGTTTAACTTAAGTTATCGCAAACCCGATGTTTATAACTTATCAAATATGCAAAAAAATACCAAAGTTAACTTGTAACTTTGGTATTAGTTTTGGCTATCACATCAACTAGAAGCGTAACCAATATTGCGCTATTTTAAATGATGTAAAAGTAGCTATGCAATCCATTAAATTAAGCAAAAATCATTTCAATATCTTTGTGATCAAAACGGTAAACATGCCCGCAGAAACCACAATCTAACGCCAATTCACCCCCATGCTCATTAGCAATTTCTAATGCAGCTGGTTTGCCCAACTGAAAAATTGCCGATTCACTTTTCTGCTGTGAGCAGGTACAAGCAAAGGTCAACGGCATAGGCTCAGCCGTCACCACGTCTTCTTCATGATACAATCGATATAAAATCTCATCGGCTGGCAAGGTGGTTAATTCTTCAGCTTTTAGCGTTTTGGTTAAAATTTTTAAGCGGGGGAACAAGTCATTATCCACCGTCTCATACTCTTCTTCTGTGGTACGTGGTAGCAACTGCAGCACGATACCGCCCGCTTGCTCACCATCACAAGCCAAGTTGATTAGGGTAGGAATCTGCACAGATTGCTGTTGGTAATGTGCCAAACAATCCGCCAAGTTATCTGCCACACGTTCAACAATGCCTTGATACCCTTCTGCTTGCGTGCCATACGTGGCATCAGGTTGGATATTAATAAATAACACCCCTTCACCCACTTTACCAAGTTTGGCAAAGGCATCATTTGCCGTTTGTGCGGATTGCCACGAGCCTGTCCACTCTGCAAGACCTCGAATGTGACCTTGGTGGTCGCACTCTGCCATCGCCCAAGTTAAGCTGTCCTGTTCAGTATCCGCGGCTGCACCTGAATTTTGTAATTGAATGGATAGACGACCTTCGATTTTTAATGTACCAATCAGCAAGCTTGCCGCAACCAACATTTCCCCAAGTAGTTTTTGCAGGGCAACTGGGTAATCTTTTTGCTGCAATATCGTCTGCAGGCTGTCATTGATGCGTACCACGTCACCGCGTACAGGGCTTTTCTCAAAATAAAAACGTTGGCGCATATCAAAATCGTGAAGTGCTTGAGTCGCTGTTGTCATAAATAACCTATCTTAAGTGAGTTTTAATCAATTTATTGAACTCTAAATGGGGATAAAATAGAAAATAGCAAAAAAATGGTAAAAAAATTGTCGATGATGAAAAAAATATTTTTTGTAAATCTATTGTCACAACACAGAAAAGTAAATTACTATAAACTCACATTTGAAATCTTTTGAGTATCCTAAACTATTTTTTATCAGTCATTGTGCAAGGTTTTGCCAAATTTTAATAGGTGCAATGAGAGATGATGAAGGACAGGGAAGGATAAGCATAAAGAGATGGGGGGAGTCTTTTTACTCGATTTGGCATTGAATGCCACACAGCGAAAAGATTAACTAAGAACGTATCATACGACAAGGATCATAGGATGATTTTAATCTCTAAAAAGCCAATCGCCTTAGCAACCGTTGCTATTATGGCATTAGGTCTTGCAGGTTGTAACAAAGCCAGCGACAACAAAGCGGCAGGGACTGAAGGTAGCCAACCAGCGGCTACGGCTACTGGTGAAAAAACGCTCGATAAAATTAAAAAATCAGGGGAAATCGTACTGGGTTACCGTGATTCCTCAATTCCATTTTCTTATATCGCAGGTACGCCAAACCAACCTGTGGGTTATGCCCATGACCTGCAATTAAAAATTGTTGATGCAGTCAAAAAACAATTGAATATGCCAGACCTCAAAGTGCGTTACAACCTAGTAACCTCACAAACCCGTATCCCATTGGTACAAAATGGTACGGTCGACTTAGAGTGTGGTTCAACCACCAACAATGAAGAGCGCCAAAAACAAGTGGCTTTCTCAAACGGTTTCTTTGAGATTGGTACTCGCTTATTAACCGCTAAAGATTCAGGCATCAAAGATTTTGCGGATTTAAAAGGCAAAACCTTAGTGACTACCGCAGGTACTACTTCTGAGCGTTTTATCAAGAAACTCAACGATGACAAAAAAATGGGCATTAACATCGTTTCTGCCAAAGACCACGGCGAATCTTTCTTGATGTTAGAAAGCGGTCGTGCGGCAGCCTTCATGATGGATGACGTACTGCTTGCAGGTGAAAAAGCCAAAGCCAAAGATCCAAACAAATGGGTCATTGTTGGTACCCCACAATCGTATGAAATTTATGGCTGTATGATGCGTAAAGACGATAGTGAATTCAAAAAAGTAGTCGATGATGCGTTGGTTGCGACTTATTCATCAGGTGAAATCAACGACATCTACAAAAAATGGTTCATGTCACCGATTCCACCCAAAAATATCAATATGAACTTCCAAATGTCTGACAACTTAAAAGACTTGTTAGCAAACCCACATGACGGCGCGCAACCAAAAGACGTTGCTAATGCAGCCGCATCTGCTACCGTCAATGCAGTAGCAACGGGCGCTAGTAATGTGGCAACCGCTGTGGCATCTGCAAGCAATGCAATTGCAAGTGCAACAAAACCTTAGTTGATGGGATAACAACAAACTAGGTTAGGAAGGTTACTATCCAACATAAAACTGACGTCATCACCTATCAATTGTGGTTACGTCAGTTTTAGTTTTTGGGTAAATCAATTTGCTAGACAGGATTTTGGGGGTGGCAATGAATTATAGTTGGAATTGGGGCGTGTTGCTGCAACCAACAGGCGTAGGCAACGAAGTCTACTGGCAGTGGCTATTGACAGGCTTTAAATGGCTGTTGGTCATTGGTGGGAGTGGGTGGCTGATTGCCTTAATTATCGGTACGATTTTAGGTATTATGCGTACTTTACCAAATAAAACTGCCAGAGCGATTGGTACGGCTTATGTGAGTTTTTTTCGTAACATTCCGCTATTAATACAGTTATTCTTCTGGTTTTATGTGGCACCTACTTGGCTGACACCTGCCTTACAAAAATGGTGGTTTCAAGAGTTAGACCCAAATACCTCGGCGGTGATTTCGGCAAGTATAGGTCTTGGGTTATTTACTGCGGCGCGTATCGTTGAGCAAGTGCGTACGGGTATTGAATCATTGCCAAAAGGGCAGACCAATGCTGCCTATGCGCTCGGGTTCACCTTACCACAGACGTATCGTCATATCGTCTTGCCACAGGCGTTTCGGGTGATTTTACCACCGATGAGTTCTGAGCTTACCAACTGTTTTAAGAATGCCTCGGTCGCTTCATTGGTCGGGGTTACTGAGCTGATTAGCCAAACCAAAACTATCAGTGAATATACCCAAAACAATATCGAAGTATATACCTTTACCACGATTATTTATTTATTGTTTAATTTGGTGTTGATTTATTTTATGACTTGGCTTGAGAAAAAATTACGCATCAAAGGTCAAATCGATGGGGGTGGCGCATGAATATGATGGAATTACAAGCCGCAATGCCAGGGTTGATGGGTGGCTTATGGATCACCTTCAAAGTGTTATTTTTAGCTATCATTGGCGGTTTGGCGCTGGGTACGATTTTAGCCTTGATGCGATTGTCGGGCATTCGTATTTTAGCCGTGCCTGCCAAGCTGTATGTCAACTTTTTCCGCTCAGTGCCGCTGCTGTTGGTATTGCTTTGGTTTTATTTTGCTGTGCCGATGGTGTATAACTTGGTGACGGGCACGTATTTGACGTTGGATACGGCGTTTACTTCGTGCGTGGTGGCATTTATGGTGTTTGAAGCCGCATATTTTTCTGAGATTGTACGTGCGGGTATCCAGTCAATTGGCAAAGGACAGGTCAATGCTGCTAAAGCCTTGGGTATGACTTATGGTCAGACCATGCGCTTTATTATTTTGCCACAAGCGTTTCGCAAGATGTTTCCGCTACTGCTACAGCAGTCGATTATTTTGTTCCAAGATACGACGTTGGTGTTTGCGATTGGCTTGGTAGATTTCTTCCGAGCCTCATACGTGCGCGGTGACTTGATGGGGCTACTCACCCCCTATATCTTGCTGGCAGGGGCGTTTTATTTTGTGGTCAGTCTAACCGCATCGACCGCTGTCAACCACCTACGCAAACGCTTTCGCATGGCTTAATCAATATTGAATAAAGGAAAATAACATGTCAGTAGTTACTAAAATTGATGAAACCACCTGGCTCAACGAATTTGGTGGCTTGGTATCAAACAGTGGACACGCCAGTCCCGATATCATGATTAATGTCAACAAAATCAGTAAATGGTATGGCGACTTTCAAGTATTGACCGACTGTACCGCGCATGTGCACAAAGGCGATGTGACCGTCATCTGTGGTCCATCAGGTAGCGGCAAATCAACTTTAATCAAAACCGTCAATGGTCTTGAAGCGTTTCAACAAGGTGAAATCTTGATTGATGGCATGTCGGTCGGCGCCAAAGAAACCGACTTGCCAAAACTACGTAGCCGTGTAGGGATGGTATTTCAGCATTTTGAACTGTTTCCACATTTATCCATCTTAGAAAATTTGACCTTGGCACAAATCAAAGTATTGGGTCGTAGTCAGTCTGAAGCGCAGAAAAAAGGCTTGGGTTATCTTGACCGCGTGGGCTTGTCAGCGCATGCCAAAAAATACCCTGCCGAGTTGTCAGGCGGTCAGCAGCAACGGGTGGCAATTGCGCGTGCGCTCAGTATGGACCCGATTGCAATGCTATTTGATGAGCCAACTTCCGCGCTTGACCCTGAGATGATTCAAGAGGTGCTTGAGGTGATGATTGAGCTTGCTAATGAAGGCATGACCATGATGTGTGTGACCCACGAAATGGGCTTTGCGCGCCAAGTCGCCAACCGTATTATCTTTATGGATCAAGGTCATATCGTTGAAAACTGTAGCCGTGAAGAATTCTTTGCCGGTGCGCGTAGCGAGCGTGCGAAAGATTTCTTGTCAAAAATTTTAAATCACTAAAGATAAGATAAAGTTTATTTCAATAAAAAACGGCAGTCACTGCCGTTTTTTATTGTCAAAGTTTGCATTAGCCTAATTGCTGATGAGCGATTCAAATTGCTTGAGTTCCTCTTCCATATAGGCAAGTAATCGTTGGCTATGGGGCAATATTTGGCTACAGGTGACGATACAAAACTCGATTTTATCCACGTAAGTACACAAGGTGATATTCATCGCTTGGTCATTGAGCACAATCGAGGCAGGATACAGCGCCTGCAATTTTGCCCCTTGCCAATACAAGGGCTGATGCGAGCCTGGTACATTTGAGATAATCAAGTTAAAACCGCGATAATCGGGAAACAGACCCGTAAGTACCTGCAACCCTGAACGGCTATAAGCAACCCCACTATAAATAATCGATGAGGCTTGCTTCATCCGTGAAAAGCGTTTTTTACTATTTTTGGTGCTGCCATTAATCGTCTTTAACCGTGCCACAGGGTCGGCAAGGTGGGTGGCAAGATTGGCTAAAATAAAGGTAATTTGATTGCCAACGTGTTGGCTTGCGCTATCGTTGTCATCGCGCAGGGATAAGGGTACAAAAGCAATCAAGGGTTTTTTGGGTAAGCCATCGATATCGAGCAAATAACGGCGTAACGCGCCCGAACAAATCGCCAAAATCACATCATTGACGGTCACAGCGTAATGTTTGGCGATGGTTTGAAAACGAATAAGCTCATAAGATTGGGCAGAGATACGCCGTGAGCTTGATACTGGTTGGTTGAGGGGGCTATCTGGCGCTTGGGTGGTGGTAATGTAGTCTTTGTGAAATCGCTCTACCACATTTTTACCTAAGGCTTTGATGGCAGGCGGGATAGCCAGCGCTTGCTCTTTGACGACACGCAGAAGGGATTTATCTTCTGGTATCAAAGCATCGAGTTGGTGACGATGGCGGGTCATTAGCGACCAAATTGGCAAGCTAATACGCTCGGTTGGCGATTCTGATAGCGACTTTTTGACCAAACGAATCGCCGCTATCCCATCGACCATAGAATGGTGAATCTTAAAATACAACGCAAAACGATTGCCTTCAATCCCCTCGATGATGTGACATTCCCACATCGGTTTGGCACGGTTGAGTAATTTGCTGTGCTCTTGAGATACATAGGTCAATAGCTCACGGATGCGTGCCGGTTTGGGCAGGGCGATATGGCGAAAATGATGGTCGACTTCAAAGTTTTCATCGGTTTTCCACCATGCTAAATGATATAACACTTGGTTAAACGGAAAACTCGGCAGCATCTTTTGCGTGACCATCTGCTGCACCAAATCACTGACAAAGGTATCGCTTGCGCCATCGGGAATCTCAAACAAGAACAGCCCACCAATGTGCATCGGCTGATTGCGATTTTCAAGTAAGATAAATAACTGGTCAATGGCGGTGAGCAGACGCATGCGATGTCCTTAAGTATGAAATAATAAATTAGCGGAAAAAATAGCCAGTCTGTGGCGAGCTAGCTTGTGCCATATAACGCGCTGGCATACGACCCGCCAAGAAAGCCTCACGTCCAGCTATCACCGCGTGTTTCATGGCAGACGCCATCAATACAGGGTTTTGTGCATGGGCAATCGCGGTGTTCATCAGCACACCATCACAGCCCAATTCTAAGGCAATGGCAGCATCACTGGCCGTACCCACGCCTGCATCCACCAAAACAGGCACTTGGGTTTGCTCGATGATGAGACTTAAGGTATGGCGATTGAGCAATCCTAGACCTGAGCCAATCAAACTGCCCAATGGCATAATCGCCACACAGCCCATGCTCTCTAATTCTTTGGCAACAATCGGGTCATCTGAGGTGTACACCATCACATCAAAGCCATCATCAATCAAGGTCTTAGCCGCTTTCACGGTTTCGATGACGTTAGGATACAAGTTTTTTTCATCGCCCAATACTTCAAGTTTGACAAGGTTGTGCCCATCCAATAATTCACGCGCTAATTGACAGGTACGCACGGCAGTATCAGCATCAAAACAGCCAGCGGTGTTGGGGAGAATGGTGTATTTTTCGGGAGAAATCACATCGAGTAGATTGGGTTCATCTTTTTTCTGCCCGATATTTACGCGTCGAATGGCGACAGTGACGATTTGCGCGCCGCTGGCAGCGATGGCTTCACCTGTTTGTGCCAAATCTGTATATTTGCCAGTACCGACGAGCAAACGAGAGTTAAACGTGCGCGAACCAATGTGTAGGAGGTCGTTTGGGGCGGTCAGCGTATTTTGGATTGAAGAATTTTGGGTTTCAGGATTTTGAGTTAAAGTGGTTTGGGTCATTGTCATCCCTTTTTAGAGTTTGATTGTCATGGTTATCAATCAGTAAAAAATGCTTTAGTATAACAAAATATAGCTTGTCTCAGGGTCTTTTTGTGTGCCTTGGTAGGATTTGTCCTACTGATAAGCTACAATGGAACGCATCTTTTCTTGGCTTATTTCATTTGATAATCCCTATGCTAAATCCGATTGCCTTGCCCTATAGTTTTGCCAAACGTCATCAACTGCTGTTGCAATACTCGCAAGATTTGACTGCCCCGCCGACGTTGTTGATGACGGCGGATACCCCTATGGAAGCCATCAACGAAGCCAACCGTTTTGCCAGTCAAGCAGGGGTGCCACTGCCATTGAATTTTGCCATGGCGCAAAGTGACGATTTTGAAAAGCAGTTAGCCGCTGTCTATGCAGGTAACACAGGGGAATCTCAGCATATTGCCGCTGGGCTTGAAGACCATCCCGACTTGATGAGTCTTGCTGACAGTGTCCCCGAAACGGAAGACTTGATGGACCAAGAAGATGACGCGCCCATCATTCGCCTAATCAATGCGCTATTGTCCGAAGCCATCCGCCTAAACGCCTCAGATATTCACATTGAAACCTTTGAAAAACGCCTATCGGTGCGCTTTCGGGTGGATGGGGTGCTTAAAGAAATCGTCAGTCCAAAACGGGAACTGTCACCACTACTGGTGTCGCGTATTAAAGTGATGGCAAAACTGGATATCGCTGAAAAACGGGTGCCGCAGGATGGACGCATCTCACTACGTCTGGCTGGGCGTGAAGTGGATGTACGGGTATCAACATTACCATCAAATTTTGGTGAGCGTGTGGTGATGCGGCTTTTGGATAAACAAGCGGGTCGGTTAAATATGACCTATTTGGGTTTGTCAGACAATGACTATGCCGAGCTTAAACGCTTAATCCATCGCCCGCATGGCATTATTCTGGTCACAGGTCCGACAGGTTCGGGCAAAACCACGACGCTGTACGCGGCTTTAACAGATTTGAACGATAACACCCGTAATATTTTGACCGCTGAAGACCCGATTGAATTTCAGCTAGATGGTATTGGGCAAACCCAAGTCAATAATAAAGTCGATATGACCTTTGCCCGTAGCCTGCGAGCCATGCTACGTCAAGACCCTGACGTGGTCATGGTGGGGGAGATTCGCGATTTAGAGACCGCAGAAATTGCGGTGCAAGCGTCACTCACAGGTCACTTGGTACTCTCGACCCTGCATACCAATACGGCGATTGGTGCGGTGACGCGGCTACAAGATATGGGGGTTGAGCCGTTTTTGCTGTCATCGAGCCTCATTGGCGTGGTGGCACAGCGACTAGTGCGCACCTTGTGTCCGCATTGTCATACATGGACAGCCGCCGATGGCTATCAAACGCAGATTTTTACTGAAATAGGTGAAGTCGGGGAGATTAAACTGCCAAAACCCGTGGGCTGCGAGAAATGCAATCACTCAGGATTTCGGGGACGTACTGCGATTTATGAAGTAGTGCCTGTCGATGACAAATTGCGACAACTTATTCATAGCCAAACGGCAGAATTTAAGCTTGAAAGCTATGCTCGCAGCAAAACGCCCTCCATCCGAGCCGATGGACTCAAAAAAGTGTTGGCAGGGAAAACTACATTGGAAGAAGTATTACGTGTCACTAAAGAAAAAGAGATGTGATATATTTTTCTAGTGTTAATGAAAAAATGAATGTAGGTCGCTAAATTGATACAAATAACTTTTGACCAAAATAAAGCTGAGAGTAATAAAATCAAACATGGTGTAAGTTTTGATGAAGCAAAAATTGCATTACTTGACCCGAATGCGCTAGTACGTGAAGATTTTGACCAGGATGAACCAAGATTTGTATTATTAGGAATGGCAAATCGCTTATTAGTTGTTGTCTATTGTTATGTAGATAATGATGATATGATTCGGTTAATATCTGCACGAAAAGCAACCAAAAACGAGGAAAAACAATATGCAAACTGAATACGATTTCTCAAATGCTCAAAGAGCGACACAAATTTCCCATCTTAATCGGTTGCGAGAACAACAGCATTTGCTGGATAAAGATGTGAGTGATTGGCTTGTAACCCAAGATGATGATACTAAAAAACATATCAGTGAAATGATTCGCCAAGTAATGGCGATGAAAATTCACACACAATCTACTGTTTAAATTATGTGTTTTAGTCACTGATGCAATGAATAACTTGCATTTTTTCAATTGACAAACGGATAAAGTTTTCGATTTTCTGACAGTGAGTGATAGATTGCTTATGGTTATTTTTCGCAAAATAGTCTGCCAAATTATTTAATTCAACGACCAGTGATTTAGCAACATTCGGATAAATCACTGGGTCATTATAGAAGTTATCTAGTAGCCAAGTAAGCGTTGAAAAGTTAGTGTTACCTTCGGCTAAACGTAAAATACGTTCGTCCTCATGCGAAATTTGACAATTAATTTTCTCATTGTCACAATCAAACCACATGTCAAATGCCATTATCTTAACCTAAAACCTCCACCAACTCACCTTCCACCAAATGCGGACTCATGGCTCGCGTGACTTTTACCATCACCAGTTTACCAATCAACGTGTCATCGCCTTTGAACAATACCGTTCGCGTATTATCTGCCGTTCCCATCAAAAATTCAGGATTGCGGTCGCCATGTTGCTCCACCAGCACACGCACGGTTTGACCCACCATGCCTTGGGTTTTTGCCCAAGTCGAATCGACAATCACCTTTTGAAACTCAGCCAAACGGGCTTTTTTGGTTGCTATATCGATATTGTCGGGCAAGTCTGACGCAGGCGTACCTGGACGCTTGGAGTAAATAAAGCTATACGAATGGTCAAAATCCAAATCTTTGGCAAGATTGAGCGTATCTTGGAAATCTTGGTCGGTTTCATTGGGAAACCCGATAATAAAATCGCTTGATAAATACATATCAGGGCGCACCGCGCGCAGTTTGCGGATTTGCTCAATGTAGATATCAATGGTGTGGTTACGCTTCATGGCAGCTAGGATAGCGTTGGAGCCACTTTGCACGGGTAGGTGCAGGTGGGATACCAGTTTTGGTATTTTGGCATACGCTTCAATGATATCATCGCTAAATTCCAGTGGATGGCTGGTGGTATAGCGAATACGCTCAATGCCGTCAACGTGCGCCACATAATGCAATAACTCACTAAAACGGCAAATTGTGCCATCGTGTTTTTCACCGCGGTAGCCATTGACGTTTTGCCCCAATAGCGTTACTTCACGTACCCCTTGGCTAGCAAGGCTGTCAATCTCGGCAAGTACATCATCGAGTGGGCGCGAGATTTCTTCGCCTCGGGTGTAAGGCACCACGCAAAATGAGCAGTATTTTGAGCAGCCTTCCATGATGGATACAAACGCCTTAAACCCTTCCACTTTGGACTCGGGTAAAAAGTCAAATTTTTCGATACTTGGGAAAGACACATCGACGACGCCGATACGGTTTTTGGGTTTGACATCCAGCTGTTTGGTGGATTGGTCATACAGTTCTGGCAGGCGATGCAGGGTTTGCGGTCCAAACACCATATCGACATGCGGGGCACGGCTTTGGATTTTATCACCTTCTTGTGACGCCACGCAGCCACCCACACCGATGACCAAATTCGGGTTTTTCTCTTTAAGCTTTTTCCAGCGTCCGAGTTCAGAAAATACTTTTTCTTGCGCTTTTTCACGAATCGAGCAGGTATTCATGAGCAGCACATCGGCTTCTTCAGGATTGTCCGTTAGCACCATGCCATGGGAGTCGCCTAGCACATCTGCCATTTTTTCAGAGTCATACACATTCATCTGACAGCCTTGGGTCTCGATAAACACGCGTTTGACACGAGTATCCGCTGGTAGCATGGTGGGTTCAACACTCGCCGCTAGCGTTGGCGTTACCAAATTTTGAGTTTTGGAAATCTGTGCTTTTGGGTCAAAAGTAGTAACTGTCATGACTACACCTAAATGTTTCGCCTAAAATAAACCCTCAATTATAACAGATTTTTTTGGCAAGATGCGGTAGTGATTATTTTGACAGCACTAAATAAATGACATCGGTGCTAAAATTGCCAGACTCATCTATCTCAAAATATTGTCTAACAGGCGCGGCACAATTTTTTTGTAAGCCTCGTATCACTTGTATGCTAGTGTCAGCTGTATGCATACGGGCGACCCAACTGTCAAAATTTAACGCCAGTTTTTGCATCTCGACAGTCGCCACGCAAAAGCCGGTGATTTCTGCAAAATACAACCACTCGGCAAGACTATAATCTTTGACATGACTGGGATCGCGGATGGTTTCAATGGTCTGTAAAAAATTATTGAGCACTGGGTTGCTATTGCCCAACACATCGACAATCACCACTTTGCCACCGTCAGCTAGGGCGCGATGCATCTCAAACAGCGCTTGTGGTACATTTTGCCAATGGTGCGCAGAATATCGCGTGATAATGGCATCAAATTGGTGGTCGGCAAAAGGTAATTTTTCTGCCGTACCGATTTGCGTGGTGATATTGGTTAAGCCGCGTGCTTTGGCTTGCCTGGCGACAACTTCGGTCATCGTAGGGGTAATGTCGTAGGCAATCACTGATTTGGCAACAGGCGCTACCTGATAACTGACGTGCCCACCGCCACAGCCCAAATCCAATATATGCCTAAGCTTGTGCGCCTCTATCAACTGCTTTATTTTGTCGAACTCAGCGCCTTGTGCATGAACAGGGCTATTGAGGTAGTTATGGGATTTGTCTTGGTATTGTTGAATATTTAGGGCGTGTTGGGTATGGGTCATGGCTTATCGCATTTATTGGTGGCTAATAATAGGCTTATCATAAGCCAAATAATTGATAATTTATAGTTAATTAAATTTAAAATTAAAAAACTATTTGTTATATAAAATACACTGCAACATTTTTATACAATTAGTTGAGATTTGGGTAAATTTTTTTAGTCGACAATCGTTATAATCGCTTTAGCAAGGTTAACCAATTTTTACATTATTTTTGTCGTTTTTTGCCTACTTATCTTATTAAAGGTATTACCAATTATTATGAAAAATCTCAAGCTTTCGATGATTTCATGCGGTGTGATTGCTGTTTTTGCAGAATCTGCTTGTGCAAGTAGCTATTCTGTAGGGACGCCTAGCACCGCAGATAGTTATTTTAACCAAGCCGAACGTGAAGCTAGCCGCGGCAACTTATCGCAAATGGGCAACTATCAGCAAATGATGGCAGGTGGCAGTCTAGCCATGTATCCAGAATATTGGCAGCTCAATAAAGACTTAGACGCGCAGCCTGCATCAGCGATTGTGAGTTTTGCCAACCGTTATCCACAGACTGCGATGGCAGAAAAATTGGCGGCGGATTATGCGGAAACCAAAGCGCGGATGGGTGATTATGATGCAGTTAGACAAGTGGCAAGCTATGTAACCAATCCTGATGCCAGTGAAGCTTGTGCCATTGCGTTAGGTTTCAATCACGGTGGCGACAGCATGCGCGCTTATACTGAAAAAGGTAATGTTTGGCTCAGCACGGATAAAAAACTGCCACAGCTTTGCCAACAGTTGGCGACAGAGCTCAATGGCAATCGCATGGTTAGCAATGATGACCGTGAGCAGCGACTGTATCGTATGCTACGCACGGGCAACAACGGTGATATCGTGCAGCTTGCCAGCCGATTGGGCGTGCAGATGAGCTACAATCAGCTCATGAGCATCAGTAGCAGTCCTAATGCGTTTTTTTCACAACTCGGAAGTATGCCAGCAACCGCCAGCAATCGGTATTTATATTTATATGGCTTAGGGCAACTTGCCAAAAAATCTGTCAGTGAGGCGGCGATGCAGCTTAACTATGATGTGGAGCGAAACCCGCAGTTTTTTGATGCCAAAACCCGTCAATATGCCTACCGTACCTTGGGTGTGGCAAGGATGGGGGTCAATACCGATCAAGGGTTTAGTAGTGACGCGGTTGATTGGATGCAAAAAAGTTTGGGCGTACCATTTAACAATGAAGAAGCCGAAAACTATGCCCAAGCAGCGATACGCTATAGCCGATGGTCAGATTTGGCACAAGCCATTGGCGCAATGGACTATAAAAATCAACAGCAACCGATATGGCAATATTGGCTTGCCAAAGCCTACAAATTGGGCGGCACTAACCAGCAGCGTCAACAAGCCAATCAGCTATTTAGTCAATTGGCGCAAACCAATGACTATTATGGACTGCTCTCCAAAGACCAACTGGGGCAGCGTTTTGACCGATTGCCGACCAATCCACCGGTGAGTAATAGTGATTACTCACGCCTCGCAAACGATAGTTTCTTTAATCGCGCATTTACCCTCTATAAACTTGCCGCCAATCCCAGCTATACCAACCGTGAATGGAACTGGGCGGTAAAAAAAGCACGTGACCGTGGTGATGAGACGATGATTTTGGCAGCGGCGCAAACCGCATCGGACATGGGATGGTACGACCGTGCTATCTACGCATTGGAATCCACCAAAACGATTCCAAATTCGGCACTGGCATTCCCGATGCCCCATCAGTCTAGTGTCGTGCAATACAGCCGCCAAGCAGGAATCGATCCTGCGTGGGCGTATGGCATCATGCGTCAAGAAAGCCGTTTTAATATCGGTGCGCGTTCGGGTGTTGGGGCAGGGGGGTTGATGCAAATCATGCCAGACACAGCGCGCTATATCGCACGTAAATTGGGCGAACCGTATGAGCCATCTCGCGTCGCAGGGGGCGATACCAATATCCGCTATGGTACGTATTATATGGGCGATATTTTAAATAAATTGGGCGGTCAGCCTGTACTAGCCACTGCGGGCTACAATGCAGGGCCAGGTAAGGCCAAAACTTGGCAGCCTGAGAACGGTAGCCTAGCCGCGGATCAGTATGTTGAGACCATTCCTTATTCAGAAACGCGCAATTATGTCAAAGCCGTGATGGAAAATGCGACCAATTATGATGTGCTCCTTGGCGGCAGCAACCAACCGATTACTCAGCGTATGGGTACTATTGCTGCTAAATATTAAATTAATCTGAATTAAATAAACCTGCTAAATCCGCTAAAAAACAACAGCTAATTGATTGATAATAGTCAATAAATTACTGTTGTTTTTTAGTATATACAGGGTTTACAAATTCTGACCTAATCAGTATGATTTCAAAAAATTGACATGACTCATTAAGGTTAGTTGCAATGGGAAAAAATTAAGTTTTTTCAAGCAAAAAATTGATAGGTCAACAACCCCTGCTGTTACTTCTATTTTAAAAGCTCACTGTAAATTTAAAAGCTCACTGTAAACGTTAAAACAACCTGCTTGTTTTTAATCACCAACTATTTGGTTTAATTGTTATGCTGTCATCTTGTCTAAAAACGTTACTCGATTTTACCAACTTGCACGCGGCATCACACGCCGTCAAATGGGCATCGTTACAGTTTCCATTACAGTTTAAAGATGATAAGGCGGCGGCAAATTTAGCTAGTTTAGTTATCAACTCAAGTCATCAAAAAAGGGCAAAGTTTAGCGGCTATTTGTCACTTGGCTACTTACTACTTGGCTGCTTGGCGGTGATGGGTACTATAGCAACCCCAGCTGCCCATGCCGACAGTGTTTTAGGGGTGGAATTATCCCCTGCTGTCTGCAAGCTCAACCCATACATGGGTAATCTTCGCCAATGTATCGAAGGCAACCCGATGACGGTGAATTTTTATCGGGTGGCGAACCAGTCTTGTAGTAATAGCCGCTATAGCATGTCGCCACTGCAAGAAAAGATCACCTCAAAAGTCATTCCAGACGGTAATATTCGCAAAAATATTTGGCAGCAGTATGGTCGCTGCAGTGGTCTAAGTACCCCTAATTATTTTCGCACCATTACCTCACTTGCCAGTCAATTAAAACTTCCAAAAGAACTCAGTAGCGGTCGCAGTTATCGATTCACGTCCAGTGGCTTGAGCCACCAATTATTATCTTTAAACCCTGGCATGAAGCCAAACTCGTTTAATTTTTTCTGTCAAAAAAATAGTGCAGGTCAATCTGTATTGACCTATATTAACGTGTGCTATGACAATAACGGACGGTTTGCCCAATGTGCCACCCGCTCTTACGCCTGTCCTAGTCAATTTTTGATTGATGGTAATTATTGAGGGATGGCGGTATCAATTTTTGCCTAGTTTTAAGCGTTTTTTATTTTGTTCTTTGCCTTACTTTAACCCATAATTGTCAAGCTCACCCGACAATTGACCCCATAAATTTATGGTCTTTGATGGTGACAAGTGATAAACTAGGCAAGCTTTTTTAGACAACTTTTTCTGCTTTTTTCACTGCCTTGCTTTTGCAAAGGATCTTGTACTTATCATAATAGGAGCTTTCAATGAAACAGCCTGTTCGTGTTGCGGTGACTGGTGCTGCTGGTCAAATCAGTTATTCATTATTATTTCGTATCGCATCGGGTGATATGTTAGGTAAAGACCAACCTGTCATTTTACAATTATTAGAAATCACGCCAGCCTTAGAAGCCTTAAAAGGTGTGGTAATGGAACTTGAAGATTGTGCATTCCCATTGCTAGCAGGCGTCGTACAAACTGACGACGCTAATGTTGCGTTCAAAGATGCGGACTATGCCCTACTGGTAGGTGCCCGTCCTCGTGGACCAGGCATGGAGCGTAAAGATTTGCTCGAAGCCAATGCCGCCATCTTCTCTGCACAAGGTAAAGCGTTAAATGACAACGCTAGCCGTACTGTCAAAGTATTGGTTGTGGGTAACCCAGCCAACACCAATGCCTTAATCGCACAGCGCAATGCCCCAGACTTAGACTCACGTAACTTTACAGCGATGACACGTCTTGACCACAACCGTGGTATGGCGCAACTGGCTGAAGAAACTGAAACCACCGTGAATGACATCAAAAAAATGATCATTTGGGGTAACCACTCTTCAACCCAGTACCCAGATTTGACTTTCACTACGGTAAAAGGTCAACCTGCCCTAGAGCAAGTACAACGTGATTGGTACGAAGGTACTTATATCCCTAACGTACAACAACGTGGTGCTGCCATCATTAAAGCACGTGGTGCCTCATCAGCGGCATCTGCTGCAAACGCTGCGATTGCGCACATTCGTTCATGGGCACTAGGCACCGATGAGAATGATTGGGTATCTATGGGTGTTTACTCAAACGGTGAATATGGCATCCAAAAAGGTCTTATCTATTCATTCCCATGTACTTGCCAAAATGGCGATTGGAAAATCGTTGAAGGGCTAGACGTTTCATCGGCTTTCTCACAAGAAAAAATGAAAGCCACCGAAACTGAATTGGCTGAAGAGCGTGATGCGGTAAGCCACTTACTTCCTAACTAATTAGGTTAGAATATTTTAACCGAAAAAAACCAGTCTCATTAGGCTGGTTTTTTTACATGAAATAACCACACTATACAATCAAATCACATTTTTTTTACCCAGTTTTGACTACAATGGTCTGACGGTATAAATAACCTGTGGCACTTTTTTGATGGTTTTTAAATAAAACGAGTGCTAAAAATAATGATATTACAATAACCATTGATACTTTTTAGAGTACTAGGAGAACTACAATGATGACAGATGGCGAAAGAAACATTAATATGTTGTTTGAGCAAATGGGTATGGATGGCGATGATGCCGCGGTTGAACAATTTATTCAAGAAAATCAATTGGCGCAATCAGTCCAGCTGAGCGATGCGCCTTTTTGGAGCGACAACCAACGTAAATTTTTAAAAGACGAATACCGTGCAGATGCGGGTTGGATTGAAATCATCGATGAGCTCAACACCCGTCTGCACAAAGATGCCATGGATGCACAAAAACTGACCAAATAAGTCATTTTAATACTGTTGAGTTTTAATACTTTTGAGGATATTATCTGAGTGTATTAAACAATAACTAAAAAACCCAATCAGTGATTGGGTTTTTTACATTGCTAAAAAAGAAAAATAGTTAAAACATATAGCTAAAACAAGTGGTCAAAATAATTACTGAGCCAATTTTTGTAAATGGGCAATACGGTCATCAAGGGAGGGATGGCTGGCAAATAACTGGGCAAAACTAAATCCCCCTTTACCTTCATTAATGGCAAAGGCTTTCATGCCTTGTGGCATATAGTCGGGATGCTGGCTGGCAGGTTTTAATGCTTCAAGCGCAGCAATCATGTTGTATTTACCCGCCAAACGCGCGCCTGCTTCATCTGCACGGTATTCACGGTAACGAGAGAACCACATGACCACTGCTTGTGCGGCAATACCAAACACAATATCTAACACCATACTGGTAATGTAATAGCCCATGCCAGGCGCGTTGCTCTCGTTTTTAAATACCGCCTGATCTACAAATAAACCCACAATGCGGGCAAAGAACATCACAAAGCTATTAACCACCCCTTGAACAAGCGCTAAGGTCACCATATCACCATTGGCAACGTGACCAATCTCATGAGCAAGTACTGCTTCCACTTCTTCTCGGTTCATCGATTGTAGTAACCCAGTCGATACCGCAACCAAAGCTTTGTTTTTATTCCAACCTGTGGCAAAGGCATTGGGTGACGGATTATCAAAGATACCCACTTCTGGCATATCAATATTGACGTTTTGCGCTAAACGGCGAACCGTTTCGACCAGCCAAACTTCCAACTGGGTAGCAGGCTGTTCAATAACTTGCGTACCTGTGGAGCGTTTTGCCAACCATTTTGACATCAACAGCGATACAAAAGACCCTATCATACCGTAGATGAAACACATCGCCAGCAGGCTAGTGGTGCCTGTGCCGCCCAAATTGAATCCTAGCATTGGCGCGATGACGTTCATGACGATACCAAACACCACCATCACCGCTAGGTTAGTTAAAAGAAATAAGCCAATTCGTAACATGACGGTTTCCTAAAGACAATCAAACGATTAAATATACTTATCAACAATAAGTTGACTATGATATTTAGTATAATAGCGTTTAATGCAACAAATTAAAGGGAAAAGTAGCATAAATTTGTAACATAAAAAAAGCCAGTATTAAACTGGCTTTGGGCTTCTGGTTTTGGGATTATAGACATGGTTGTTAGCGGACAATCGTATAAGGATTTGACGAATTATAGCTAACATTTTGAAAGCCATTGCTGCTAGTACTAGAGCGCAGATTGGGGTCATTGCGATATAAGTTGTTGTAGCGGCTTAACACACGTTGTACGTAGTCACGGGTTTCACGAAATGGGGGAATACCGCCGTATTTACTGACGTTGCCTTCACCGGCATTATAGCTCGCTATCACATGCTGAACATTACCAAAACGGTTTTGTAAAAATTTTAAATACTTTGCCGCGCCCTCGATGTTCTCCGCAGGGTTCCAAGCATTATACACACCAAAACGTCTAGCTGTCGCAGGCATTAATTGCATTAACCCCTGCGCCCCAACAGGTGAGCGTGCATTGGGATTAAAACCTGATTCAGTATGCATCATCGCTTTCATCAATGCAGGGTCGACACCATGACGCAGCGCAGAAGCCACAATCATGCTATCGTAGCTATTTTTGTTGCCACGCGCACTGGCAGGTACTGCAGCTTCATTGGCGCCCCAATTGCTATAACTATGCACATTAGTATCCGCGTAATAAGTCACTTTGACTTTTTTGGTAAAATTTTGGAAATTATTTCCTGCAGGACGGTTGTTGCTGACTACATTGGTCAACAGTACCTGACCGTTGCTATCTTTAAACACATACATATTGCCAGCATTCGCTGCATCCATACTTGCCAAACCACCCAATGACAATAGGGAAGCCGATAGCAAATAGGGTAGGCGAGTTTTCTTTGCAAACAATACCATAAATATACCTATGTAAAATTTTTGACAATACGTCACGGTAAAGCACATGACTATAAAATTTGAAGTTAGCGTAATGCTTTAAACCGACATAAAAAGATAAAATTCGTTATGTTTCAATGACATTTGATAACAGTATTATAAAAGAATTGGCAGGAAATATACCATAAATCTGTCAAAAACTGGTTAAAGTTTACAAAAAATCAGATAAGGGGAAATAAGGGAATAAATTGCCAAAAAACTTGTAGACCTTTTGGGTTGGATACGAAGGATTAGAAAAACAAGGGCTCAAAATTTTTAGCCATAAAAACTATCAAATTTTCAAGCCTTAAATCTTAAAAAAAAAGTAAAATTTTTTGCTTGCACTTTGCAAAAAACTATAACTCTATGATTTATATAAATAAAATAATTGGTTAAAAAATGACCAATTTAGAGATAACCTATAGCGATATGCGGTTTATTGTTGTCAAGTCAGAAGTTATCCACATGGTTATCCACATAAATTGGGGAAAATAACCTAAATGTTTGATATTGATAAAAAATAAAATGAAATAACCCCCAAAATAACTGAAAAAAATCTGATAGCGCAACGGGCGACATGACAAAAGAATGACAAATTGACGAATATATTTTTAAGATTTAATCAACTTATGGTCAATAAGCGCAGTTTATCGCGTGGTATGGTCATTTATTCAGCCAAAAAAAACCTGCACCAACTTAAATTTTGATACAGGTCTACTATTGTTATATTGTTAAATGGCTAACAAGTTATGTCTCGTCGGCGGTATCCAATGGCTGCTGTAGTAATTGTTCAAATGGTTCAAGCACTGGCGCAAGCAGTTTGGCTTGTGCTTGCGACAACACTTCCTCAGGGGCGATACCAAATTCACCCAACAACTGCTTAAGCTTGTCCACCGACATCATGGCAGTCAGTTTGGTTTGACCTGTTTCATCATAGCTGAGGTCTTCAATCACTTCTAACTTATGCAGTTCGTGTTGCAATTGTCCAAAATTGGCGGGTAAGGTTAATTCAAACCGCTGTAATTGACCTACCAATAACTGCTGCACGGCAAGGGTGAGTTGCTCGATACCTAATTGCTCATGGGCAGAGACATACACCCGATTGGGCTTGGCTTTATCACTATAACCGATGTGCGGCGGCTCACCTGTGAGATCAATTTTATTAAACACATTTAGCACAGGCACTTGATTATCAATTTCCGCTAACACGGATTGTACCGCGGCGATTTGCTCATGCATGTCTTCACGGTGACTATCAATGACATGCAGTAACAAATCTGCCTCTAAGGTTTCTTCTAGCGTGGCATGGAAGGCTTCCACTAGCTCATGCGGCAAATGACGAACAAAACCGACCGTGTCGACAAGTACCACCTTACCCACGCCTGACCATGACACACTCCGTAACGTCGGATCAAGCGTCGCAAATAGCTGATTGGCGGCATAGGTGTTTTCATGGGTCAGGGTATTGAACAAGGTAGATTTACCCGCATTGGTATAACCCACCAATGAAATTGTCGGTACTGATGATTTTTGGCGTTTGGCACGACCTTGCGCGCGGGTTTGTTTGACCTTATCAAGCTTGGCTTTGAGCTGCCCGACACGCACTTGTAACAAGCGTCTATCGGTTTCAAGCTGGGTTTCGCCTGGGCCGCGCAGACCAATACCGCCTTTTTGGCGTTCCAAGTGCGTCCAGCCGCGTACTAAGCGAGTCGCTAAGTGATTGAGCTGGGCAAGCTCAACTTGCAGTTTACCTTCGTAGGTTCGAGCACGCTGGGCAAAAATATCCAAGATAAGACCCGTTCTATCAAGTACACGGCACTGTACCAAGCGCTCAATATTACGCTCCTGCGATGGGGTCAAACTATGGTTAAAAATGACAATATCTGCCTCATATTGCTTGACAAGTTCCCCGATTTCTTCAGCTTTACCCGTACCCACAAAGTATTTGGCGTCAGGCTTAGACCGCGTACCTGTGACCAAGGCTTGTTTTTGCGCCCCAGCCGAATCCACCAGTAATTCAAATTCTTCCAAATCGTCTGGGTCATTGAGATGGGTAATATTTAAATGGACTAAGATGGCTTTTTCACCACCTTCATAACGCTCAAAATACTCCAATGATTTATCCTTTCGTTGTGAGTGTAAAAGTGTGTCTGTATCTAAATGTATTATCTAAGTCTATTAAGTTAAACATTCGCTTAACTTAAATAGTCGATAGCCGCGTTAGAAAAAGCGCTAGACACGATAGAGGGATTATGTCTATCAATATAAGGTTTTTTTGCAGAACTTTTAGTCAAATTTACAATTAGTAACTTAAAACGGGGGTAAAGGCGAAGGTTTGGTCATGGTTTTGCCATGAAAACGTCATTGAAACGACACGGGTGTCACGCATACTGAATTCATCCAGACTGACTAACCATCCAATTAGATGATGGGGGCTTTGTAGCTTTGAGAATGAGTCAATGACAAGCTAAGGCATTTTTCGCTCAGCAGCTGGCCAATGCCATAGCAAAAACCACCCTAGGTAACCGTAAGATGACTGATTTTGTAGAACAAGCTAATTTTCTAGAACAAAATAACGGCGCCAAATTATACGAAGATATCGCCACTTATCCTGTTGATAGTCTTTTTAATACCCAGTTTGTTGCGCAGTTACTGGCACATAATTTTGCTGATATAGCAGTGGTAGAGACGCTAGCCCCGCTGGTCAAGCCAACGATTAGCCGCCCAAGCGCGCGTCATCGCCCGTTATTTAAGTCAGTGATTATTAACGTGAGCGAGGATAAGTTTTCGCTACAAACCCAGCAGCATTTACTCAATGCCCAGCGCCTACGCACTTTGACCTTTACCCAAGCGTTTTCAGTAAGTTTTGCGGGATTTCATCCAAGCTCAGAGCAGCCGCTAGATCGGGATGATTTTGATAATTATTGCACCCATGTGGTGGTGTATGACGAAACCAAGCAAGATAGCTTTGGGCAGCCACTCGCGGTGGCAACCACCCGATTATTGGATAAAAACGGCGCGATAAAAGCTGGGCAGTTTTATAGCGAGCATGAGTTTAGACTGGGTCGCTTGCTCGATGATTACCCCTATAATGTGCTAGAAATCGGTCGCACCTGTGTGCACCCAGATTACCGAGGTATTACCACAATTAATCATTTGTGGGAATCCATCGCGGCAGTCGCCAAAGCTTACAATGTCAATGCGTTTATGGGCTGTGCCTCAGTTCCGATGGAAGAGGGCAATGTGCAAAACTGGTTAGATCATCAGCTTGATAGTACCAAGTTAGATGTCAAAGTGACCCGTAAATTGCCAGAAGACAAATTATCCGCTATCGACTTGGCGCAAGTGGCTGATGTGGACTTGGCGAATCCGCAAAATTTTGCCTTGCCAGCGCTGTTAAAAATGTACGTCAAAATGGGCTGTAGTCTTGGCGCAGCGGCTTGTTATGACCCTGAGTTTGATTGTGCCGATGTGTTTGTTTGGTTGCCATTTGAACAAGTCAAACCGCGCTATCAGCACTATTTACACTAACCGGTTTATTAATAAAGGCAAAGGTGCTAATCTTAACCAAGATAAATCCTGTTTGCTGATCTTTAAAAGTCAAACAGACCTAATAAGCCGTGTGCCCAATAATTTGCTATACTACATCCACAATTTTTCACTCACATATTTACCTTATGCAAAAATCTAACCGTAAAACCGCGCCATCGGCGTTGACGATCAGCAGACTACTTAGCGAAACAGCAAAACAACTGCGACAACCTGCTACCTATAGTAAAAAGAATTTGGCGACCCAGTGGCAACGCAGCAAACGCGTTGTGAATTTAATGGCAGCGATTCAAACAGGGGTTGGCTATGCGTGGCAGATTAGCCGCACACCGAATCCCGATAATCAGCAAATCATCCAACAGATTCAAAAATTCTGTAAAAAATCGCTTAAATCGTTAGGCATTGAGGTGATTGCACTTGAGCCAATACCGACACATCACGCGCTATGGGCGAGCAACCATATCTCTTGGCTCGATATCCCTGTGGTGGGTAGTATTGTACCGACCTTCTTTTTGTCCAAAGCCGAAATCGCGCATTGGCCGGTGATTGGTTGGATGGCGACCACCGCCCACACTTTATTTATCCAGCGCGGTTCGGGCGATACCAGCAAAATCAGTGAGCAGATGAGTGAGTTTTTATCACAAGGCTCACCCGTGGTTTTCTTCCCAGAAGCGACCACCACAGACGGTACAGCGATTAAACGTATTTATGGCAACTTGTTGCAGTCTGCGATGGACAGCCAAGTGCTCATTCAACCGATTGTGATTTGCTATGTCAACCAAGATGGCGAACTTGACCAAAACATTCCGTATTATGGCGATATTGGGTTGATAGATAGCGTCAAACGTGTACTCGATAACCGCCCTGCCAAAGCCTATGTGTTGCCGTTACCAGCCATTGACCCTGCGGGTAAAACCCGAAACGAAATTACCGCCATCTTGCAGCAGCGCATGGTGGATGGACTGGCGCGCTTGCATGGGCAAGTGCTTCACCCTAAACAGCCTTAATCGTTACGACTATAATTAAGTAGAAAAGCCAAGCTGCCATCACCTTGGCTTTTTTTTATCATGTGAATATCACAGACGCTCACTAAATTTTTTCAGTCAAATAGCATTGTAATAAAAGGTAAAAATTTCACCAAATCTGTTATTATGTACGTAACAAAACGTTATATGACAATCACTTGCGATTAAATACTCGCTACAGCGGTTAAACCGTTAACCTGCATCAATTACCCATGAGCCACGCTTAATCGAACCGTCACTGGACAACGTTTCTTATCTATTTTTTTGCACGACTATTTTATACGATTATTGTTGCACCGTTATTTTTACACTTTGCCCACCACAATGATGAATGAGTTTAATACCGATTGGATGAGCGCAAGCTTGTGGTTATTTTGCCCCGTAAATTTTTTCACTACCCCTCTAAATTTGTTTACTAAAAAGGTTCTTGATATGCGTACCGATATGTTCCAACAAATCTTAAATGACCTAAACAGCTCTTCAGCAGACGTAGAAGCCTCTGCGCTGATTTCAACCGATGGTTTGATGATTGCGTCAGCCTTGCCAGCGGGCATTGATGAAGACCGTGTCGGTGCGATGTCAGCCGCGCTACTATCGCTCGGTGACCGTGCAGGTCGAGAACTAGCGCGTGGCAGTATCGAGCGCGTCATGGTGCAAGGCGAAAAAGGCTATGTGATTATGTCGGCATCGGGTACAGAAGCGGTATTGACCATTTTGACCAAACCAAATGCCAAATTGGGTCTGGTGTTCTTGGATATGAAGCGTGCGGCTGAAGCCTTATCAAAACTTATCTAAAACTTATAAACATTAAAAAGTTTCCCCTTTTCAGCCAATCACTAATATTAGCAACCGTGACTCAATCAAAAATTTATAAGGAGAGGTAATGAAATCTGTACAATTACCCGATATGGACAAACCGGCGGGCGATGCCACAGCGCATCGTCTGACTTACTCAGATGGCTTAAGTCGTGTCGTTTATACCACCGAAAACGAGCTACCTTACCCAGATGGCAAACTTATCGTTTCACGCGTGGATTTAGATGGCATTATCACCCACGCCAATGACGCCTTCGTGGATATCAGTGGCTATAGCCGTGATGAATTAATTGGCGCGCCGCATCATATTTTGCGACATCCACAAATGCCAAAAGCCGCCTTTAAAGACTTGTGGCAAACAGTCGAAACAGGCAAAAAATGGCATGGCTATGTCAAAAACTTGTGCAAAGATGGCAGCTACTACTGGGTGTATGCGACAGCTGTGCCCAATATCCGCCATGGCGAAACGGTTGGCTATACCTCGGTACGACGCAAACCATCACGCAGCAAAATCGCACAAGCTGAAGCACTGTATCGCAAAATGCTAGAGGAGCAAGCCTAATGACAATTAATTTACTCATTGCGCCTGACTTCGCGCCTGAGCGTTTTGCAGGCTGGCATATGCTCAATACACTGCTACAAAAAAAATCTGGCATTCACATTCACTTACTGACACCCGCGTCTGCGCATGAACAAAACGACTTAATCCAAGCGCAAAACGTGGATATTATCTATGCCAATCCCTTCGATGCAGCGACAATGATTCGGGAGCAGGGTTATCGTGCCGTGGCGCGTCCACTGGGCAAATCTGATGAAATGGTGATTGCGGCAAAAGCCGATAGCGGCATTGCAGCACTTGATGATTTAAAAGCAGGCTGCACCATTGCCATGGCAGATAACCGTGATGTCAAATTGATTGGGCTTCGTCTGCTAGAAGCTGTGGATTTGTTAGAAACGGACATTACTTGGAAAGTTACCGAGACTTACCAAGCCGCTGCGCGTAATTTGATTAAAGGCGAAGCCGATGCGGCATTCTTTTTATCTGAAGTTTATCATAGCTTGTCACGCTTGACTTTATCGCAGATGCAGGTATTAATTGAAAGTGATTTGAGCGATATCAGCCATGTGTTACTGGTTAAAGAGAGTTTTGCCGACAGTGAGCCATTTATCGATGCTTTATTAAGTTTAAAAGACACCGCAGAGGGCAAAAAAGTCTTACAAGAACTGGGGATAAGTGACGGTTTTGAGCCGATGACCCAAGAAGATGGCGAGTTTATGATTGATTTAATGGATACCTTATTGGATTAATCAGTCAAGCTTGTCATCTTGCCCAACAGCGCAATTCATGTTTAGATGGAGTTGCGCTTTTTCTATGCTGAAGCGTTTTGATTGCAATCGGGTTTAATAGTATAGTAGGGGATAAATGCGGCAGTTTTTCACAGCGCTAGTCATTAATACCTCACCCTTGTCACATAACTTTTTATATAATTAGGCTAATTTTTTGAGGAATCAGCATGTATTCATTGTCGAATCGTAATCGTAGAAAATTTCAAAAACATTGGCTTAGTTTTCGTCTTTATAGTCGACAAGTAATTGACCAACCGATGAACATGGATATCCACACCAGTCGCATTATGGCAGCGATGGAGCTTGATGAAAAAGAGCCGTTGCAAGGTGCGTTAGCCGATATGTTTTATGGTTGTTGGTTTGACGTGCCCTATTTTGGTGACCGTATGCTCAACCAAGTGAGAGAAAAACTAACGCCAACGCTGCTACAAGGGTTTGACCAATGCGTCAATCATGGTGAGTATGTGTTTAAAGTCAGCAATCTTGCCACGCGCTGGAGTGTATTGGTATCGCCTTCAATAGTCACTTATCAGCATCAGCTGCGTGTGTCCACCGATGACTCAAAAGTAGTTGCACAAACGACGATTGCTGCGTTATTAGATATCATGGAAGAAGAGGACGACCCTGAAGACCAAGCCGAGCAAATTGCCGAAATCGAAGAAGAATTCTTTAACCATTGTCTTGTTTGTCATGACCGATTGGCATTTAGCATGGTTTGGTGGGAAATGTCAAAAAACAAATGGGATTTTAATGACAAATGGCTTGAGACCAAAGAATATTTTGCCAAGCAAGCCGCTTAACCTTAACCGAATCGATAATTTAGCAACCCAACCGATGAATGAGCTTTTGCATTCACCAACGCTATCATACAACATTACCTTCGCCGTCTATCAAAATTTAAGGAAAACACCATGCCAGAACAAAACGACACCTATGTAATTTTAACGCCTGCCGGGGTATTGCATAGTTTTTCAAGCGCCAATCCCTCAGAGCAGCAACTAGCCTTACAAGCGGTGCTCGCCCCTGAAGAAAGTATGACGGCACGGGAATGGGGTGAGCGTTATAGTGACACTTGGTTAGATATGTTTATCGAAGAAGGTTGGATTGAAACCATTGAAAAGCGGGTGGTCGCTCCGCATGTGCAGCTGGATAATTTCTTAAAATATGTAGCAGCGAGTCTATCGGGTAGTCGCCGCGTCGTAATTGCGTCAGATGAAGGCTTCTGTCTAGCAAAAATGGGCTTTACCCAGCAACAAGCAGAGACGCTGTCGGTAGCCGCCGCCGATTTTTATGGCTTTTTAGAGCGCCAACAGCAGCGTGGTTGGGCGGTACATGGCTATGGGGTGTCATTTTTTACCAGTATTGATATGTTGATGCCCAATACCAGTATTGTGTTTTTATGGATCAACAAAACGGGCTATTTCTTGATTATTGAAGATGAGCCGCTCATCAATAACCGCGCTTTTGTGGAATTGGTGTGGGGTATTAAAGCGACGGGCGAACGGTTTGAGCAACGTGCAAGACTGGCAGAACAATCAGACGCTAAAGAAGGTGATGCGGCAGACGATGACACCCAAACGGTTAACTGATAGACTGTAAAAAACCGCTGAGAGTTAATCAGCGGTTTTTTATTAAAAGCTTCCATTTAGCTGAATGCCAGATGAATGTCAGCTTAGTGTGATACCTTTACTGTCTTTTGGCGTCACTCTAAAAATCTGCACTTTAAATAGTATATTTTGACCTGCCAATGGATGGTTAAAATCCACTTTGATGGCGTCTTCAGTGACGTCACTGACCACACCCACGAGCGTGGTTTTGCCTTTGTCTTCAAATTCCATCATGGTACCGACTTCAGGCAAATTGCCCGTCACTGCAAACTGCGCATGACTAAAAGTCTGTACGTTATCAGGGTTCCACTCACCAAAGGCTTCGTCAGGCGACAGCGATGCGGTGCGCGTATCGCCGGCTGTCAAGTTGATGAGTACCTTCTCAAACCCTTCAAGCAGGCTACCATCACCCACTACCAAGCGAACAGGTTCGCCACGCTCAAAGGTTGAGTCGATGACGGTGCCATTTTCTAAGCTGACCTCAAAATGCAAATCAACGGTTGAGTCTTGAGTGATGCGGGTTTGTTCATTTGGCGTAATAATGTCATGATTCATGCGGTTGTTCATCCATCTAAAAATTAAAGGGTGTTACGTTTGGATTCTAATAAAAACGCATCGATTAAAATCAACGCAACGCCAATATTAATCGCCACATCAGCGATATTAAAAATCGGGAAATGCCACGCATCGCCATAGTGGACATGCAAGAAGTCAATCACATAGCCCAAACGTACCCGATCAATCAAATTGCCCAAAGCACCCGCCATCACCAATGCCAAGCCCAAAGCCAATAATTTGGCTTGTTGGGGTATTTTGCGTAGATACGCCATGATGCCAAGGGAAACAGCCAGTGCCAGTCCGCTAAACAGCCATTTTTGCCAGCCGCCTTTATCTGCCAAAAAACTAAACGCCGCGCCATGGTTGTGGGCAAGGGTAAAGTTAAAAATCGGCTCAATAATCGCCGTGGTTTGGTACAGCTGGTAGTTGTGCTCAAAGTACAACTTAGTGAGTTGGTCAATAATCATTGCCAAAACCGCAATAGCATACCACATCATGGCTTTGTTGCCGTTGATGGGTAGGGTAGTAGATGAATGAGTGGCAGCAGTCGTTGCCTGTGTATTAGGCATAATGACGTACCTCGCCTTGACCTTCGACATTCTCGACGCAGCGACCACAGATTTCTGGATGGGCAGGATTGATGCCGATATCCTCGCGAATGTGCCAACAGCGGATACATTTTTCACCCGTGGCAGGCTTGACCACTACCGCAACTTGGTTATTCGAATCAGTGGCTTCATCGGTAAAGGTCACATCGCTTGGTTGGTTGGTTAATGCCGCTACATTGGCTTGGCTTGAAATCAACACAAATTTGAGTTCATCGCCTAATCGATTGAGTGACGCCATGGTAGTATCTGGTGCATACACGGTGACATTGGCCGATAAATTGGCATTAATCACTTTATCGGTGCGCGCAATTTCATAGGCTTTGTTGACGGTTTCTTTGACATTCAAAATCGCTTGCCAATCCGATTCGCTCACGTCATCCAATACCACTGGTGGGAATTCATACCATTCTTCGGTAAAGATGTAGCCATTGCCATTGCTTGTATGCGGGCCTTTTAAGATTTCCCAGGCTTCTTGTGCGGTGAATGACAAAATCGGTGCAATCCAGCGCAGTAACGCATGGGCAATATGATAAATTGCAGTTTGTGCTGAGCGGCGCGCTTCACCATTGGCTTTGGTGGTGTATTGACGGTCTTTGATAATGTCTAAATAAAAACCGCCCAAATCTTGTGAACAAAACCCCACCACCGCTTGACACACTTGGTGAAAATCCATGTTGGTATAAGATTGACGAATGTCAGCTTGTACCGCTTCAGCGCGTTTTAAAATGTACTTGTCAAGGCTGACCATATTGCTAGCATCCACCATGTCGGTCGCTGGGTCAAAGTCGTCTGTGTTCGCCAGTAAAAAACGAATGGTGTTACGAATACGGCGATACATATCGGTAGTGCGCGCAAAACCTTCAGTCGATACCGCCATCTCGTAACGGTAGTCACTTGAGCCGACCCATAGGCGCACGATATCAATGCCATATTTATTGGCAAGTTCTTGCGGCTCAAAACCTTTGGTATTGCCTTTGGATTTTGATAATTTATAGCCTTTGGCATCTACGGTAAACCCGTGCGTCAACACTTGCTTGTACGGTGGACGACCATAAATCGCTTCACTCACCAAAAGCGACGACTGGAACCAGCCCCGATGTTGGTCAGAGCCTTCAAGGTATAAATCCGCAGGATTGGCCAAGTCAGGACGATTGGCGAGCACGGCAAAATTGGTCGACCCTGAGTCAAACCATACATCTAGCGTATCGGTCGATTTTTGATACGCTTTAGCATCGTCCCCGATAAAATCTTCAGCCGCGGCATCAAACCACGCTTCCACACCACCTTGCTCAATCACTTGCGCGACTTTTTCCATCAGCTCAGCCGTATTTGGGTGCAAATCGCCCGTGTCTTTATGGATAAAAAAGGCAATCGGCACGCCCCAAGTACGTTGGCGGCTGATACACCAATCTGGGCGACCATGCATCATCGATTCGATGCGATTTTGTCCCCAACTTGGCGTCCATACCACCTTTGGAATATCGGTCAACGCTTGCTCACGCAGACCTTGGCTTTCCATGTTGATAAACCATTGTGGCGTTGAGCGGAAAATAATCGGCGTTTTGTGTCGCCAGCAATGCGGATAGCTGTGAGTAATCACGTCATGCTTGAGCAAATGGTCACTGGTTTTGAGCGTTTCGATGATTTTTGGTTGCGCTTTATAAATATGCTCGCCGACAAAAACTTTGGCTTCAGGCAAATACACGCCATTACCTGCGACTGGGTTTTCGGTAGGCAAGTGAAATTTTTGCCCGACCATATAGTCATCGACGCCGTGCGCGGGCGCAGTGTGTACCAAACCCGTACCGCTATCTGCCGTCACGTGGTCGCCTGTAATGATTGGCACTTGGCGCTCGGCAATCAGTGGATGCTGGGCTTTAAGTACGGTTAACGCATCGCCTTTCACGGTCGCCAACACACTGTATTCTTTGGCGTTAAACACACTCATTAAATGCGGGACTAAATTGTAAGCGACAATTAAATGGCTGATTTTCGGCTGTGGTTTTTCGCCTGCCATTTGATAAAACAAGCGCTCGCCCAAACCGTTGTCAGCAGTTTTGTGATAAGTTGCGCCAATTTTTTCTAACGCTTTGGCCGAACGCTGATTATCGGGGGCAACATGAAACCAAATCGTTTCTCGCTGCGGTTGGGCATGACTTAGCATCGCCGATTTAATTTCAGCATTCGCCCCTTTTCCCCAATAATCACGGGTCAAAAAGGTGTAGCCAATGGCAATCGAATTTTCTTCAACGTTATCATCATAAAAACGGGTCGTGCCGATAATGTTATTGGTTTTTTTATCGACAATCACAAAGGCTTTTTGTTCAAGGGCTTTTTTGAAATACGGCTCAAATACCGCAGGTTCGTGGCGTTTTTCCGGTAACGATTCCCAAATCAAAGGGTCAGATGCACTTGCCTGTAAAGCGGTTTTATCGTCTTTGGTTAAACGGCGAAGTAAATAATTAGGCGTGTCTAGGGTGGTAGGAATAGCAAAGGCTTGTTTGTTAAACGTGACTTTTACCACGGAGTACTCTAGCTCAGAGCTTGCGGTAATCGCCTGATTGGCAGGCAACGTCCAAGGCGTGGTGGTCCAAATCACCGCCTGTAAAGCGCCATCAATCGCTTTAGTCGCCGCTAATGCTTCACGGTTGACGACATCAAAACCGACATAAATCGCATCGGATTTTTTATCTTCATATTCCACTTCCGCTTCCGCGAGCGCCGAACCACAATCCAAACACCAATTCACCGGTTTCATGCCGCGAGTGATATGCCCGTTTTTGTAGATTTCTGCCAATGCACGGACAGTATCAGCTTCTTGCTTGAAGTTCATGGTCAGATAAGGATTTTCCCAGTCACCCAGTACGCCCAAGCGTTTAAAGTCAACCATTTGCAGGTCAATTTGGCTTTTGGCATAGTCACGGCAAGCGCCGCGAAACTCGGTTGACGTCACGATGGCACCGTTTTTGCTTTTATCTTTATGGGGTTGACCCACTTTACCGATAATGCCTTCTACCTTTTGCTCAATCGGCAATCCATGACAATCCCAACCCGGTACATACGGCGCGTCATAACCGTCAAGCGTCTTGTATTTGACAATCATGTCTTTAAGCACTTTATTCACCACGTGACCCAAGTGAATCTGACCGTTGGCATAGGGTGGGCCATCATGCAATACATACTTTTCACGACCTTGACGAGCGCGACGAATTTGGGCATACACATCGTCGGCAAACCATTGTTCTAGCCATTTAGGTTCGCGTTTGGCAAGGTCGCCACGCATGGGAAATACGGTATCGGCAAGGTTTAGGGTGTCTTTATAGTCGATTGACTGATTGTCAGTGTTGTCGGTCATGTAACTCTCGGTATTCTATAAAAAGTGCAAAAGGTAAAAAATTGATAACAGGGTATTATAGGGGAAAATGGGGGGATTGACAAAGTTTATCAATATATCGCAAGATGGGTTTAACCTAACTATTAAAGACTACATTCTTTAAAAACTACTATATGAGTTAAAAATGAAAGTTCATTATGTTCCAGTATTAATTGCTAATTTCAAACCATTTAGATTAATAATCCGAGATGAACAAGATGAATGGAAGCCCAGTATCGAAGAAATTAACTCTTGTACATATAACTATGTAAAACTTCACCGTGTAACTAAATTTTTTAATGCACATCTATCTAATAACTTCCCTGCCTGTTTTGGCTTTGATGGAAGTTTAATTTTTCCGTTCACGGCGGATTTCCGTAATGATGATAAAATAGTTGACGAAACTAACAGGATTCTAGCTTCAATTCTTATTGGCGGTGTTTATGTTGAGTCCATTTCACCCTTAGATATTTCAAGAGGTAAAATGAATAGTTATGGTTATTATCAACATTCTCAAACATTTAGTCTTACATCTGACTTTCATTCTGCAATAGGTGAGTGTGGAGCAGGAAACCTTAATTCAATTAAATTGATGAATCCACCCCTTATTGAGGCAAGTAAGATAATATCAGCATACGAATATGGGCATAAAATTCTTCAAAATGTACCACTTTTGTCACCTTCACTATTTATCAACTCATTTACATATTATAAGAACTTTCAATTGAGAGAAGCATTAGCAATGTGTTGGATTTCAATAGAACAATTAATTGAAGAGATTTGGAATAGCACGTTAATAAATGAAGCGAAACTTGTTAATATACCAAATAGAAGAAAGTTTTTAGATTCACAACAGTGGAATGTAGCCCATAAAATTGAAATGTTATATCAGAAAAATTATATTATGGACAACGATTATGAGCTTTTAAGCAAGGCAAGAATTGCACGCAATGATTTCATTCATAAGGGTTTAACTCCTACATATGAGGCAGTACATTCAGCTATAGTTTCCCTGATAACTTTGCTTGAAAAAAACTCTTCTTTAAATGGCATTAATTTTGAGCGAGCTAAATTAGAAAAATACATTCCTTCTGAAATTGCAGAATCTATTCCACCAACATACATACAAAAAGAAAATAAAGAAATACCAGCAGAAAATATTCTATTTTGGCGAGCACGAAAAGTACTGCCAGGGGATAAAGACTGGGTGGGAGAAATAGAAACTTTTGAAGATATTACTTTGAAACCCTTACAAAACTAAATTTTATCAAAAATTTTGTTTCTCTCTCCAGTTCAATAAATCCACCACGTCTTGGGCAATGCCTTGTTTTAATGCGTCAAGCCCAGCATAATTTTTTTCCCCATGTAAAAAATGCAAAAACGTTACCGTCAGTTCTCTGCCGTACAAATCCCCGTCAAACTTTGGAAAATTGACTTCCAGTCGCCATTCTACCCCATACTTATTTTTTAGTGCAGGGCGAGTACCCACATTGCAAGCGCCAAACAAACTGCCTTTAGTAAGTCCTTGCACGCCTGTCTGACTATTTTTCCCCAGTGTTGATAAATCCGTGCCATCGGTAGCGGTCACCGATACCGCAAAAATCCCATGCAGGGCAGGCTTGATGCGGTTTAGGGCAATATTGGCGGTGGGAAAATCAAGTGTGCGACCGATTTTATCGCCATGTTCCACCATGCCAGTAATCGCATAATCTCGCCCTAGCAGATGCTTTGCGGTTGCCAAGTCCCCTTGTTGCAAACAGTCTCGAATGCGGGTTGAGCTGACACGCTCATCTTGATGCGCATGGTCGGTCACGGTATGTAAAATTTGTACAGGCAAGCCAAACACACGCAAAAACTCACTATCGCCAGTGCGGTCATGCCCAAAGCGAAAATCATCCCCCAATACCAGATGCTTCACGTTTAACTTGACCAACATTTTTGCAAAATCGTGTGCCGATAAATTGCGAAAGTCATTATCAAAATTTGCCACAATCAAGCTATCGATACGATGTTCAGCAATCAATTGGGTTTTTTCTGCCAAATTGGTGAGCCTTGCGGGGGCGGTTTGGGGGCTAAAAAACTCACGCGGCTGTGGTTCAAATATCATCACCATACTGGCAAGTTGCTGAGATTTTGCCAAAGATTTGGCTTTATCCAGCATCGCTTGGTGACCCAAATGTACCCCATCAAAATTACCAATCGTCAGTACCGAATCAGGTAATAGGGTTGGACTTTTTAGCCAGTCAGATAAATCAATCACGTTCATAGGCATCGCAAACTATCAATTTTATGAAATCGCTTATTATAAAGTAAAAATGTTGCTAACATACGCGCTAATAAGATTTTTCGGCAAATTTTAGCCGCATTTTTTGGTTTAATTTTGGAGTCGCTATGTCTGCAGCGCATCACAACCTTTGTATTCGCCTAGCTGCGATTGATGATTTACCGCGCATCGTTGAAATTTATAACCAAAGTATCGCAGGTAAGCAAGCCACGGCAGATTTACAGCCTGTGAGCGTGGCAGATAGGCAAGCGTGGTTTGACGCTCATACAGGCAATCGTCCGTTGGTGGTTGCCCAAACTAGCTCCGAAAATAGCTTAGGTGAAATAGTCGGTTGGGGTAGTTTGTCTGATTTATACGCGCGTCCTGCCTATCATATCAGTACTGAAATCAGTATCTATGTGGCAGATGAAGCCAAAGGGCAAGGCGTGGGCAAGGCGTTGGTCAATTATTTAATCGAAGTTGCGCCAAGTTGTGGCGTGCAGCAAGTGGTTGCGCTAATTTTTGCCCATAATACACCAAGCCTTGCGATGTTTGGTAAGCTAGGATTTGAGCCATGGGGCAAGTTTAAGCAAGTTTGTGATATGAACGGATTTATTGCTGATGTGGTGATTTTGGGAAAAAGTGTAGCTTAGATAAACAAGGCGCATGTTGAGCCTTGTTTGTGTTACAAAATTATTGTTACTAGCAGACGATTACGTATTATTAGGATATTGCATTGTCATTGGCTGCGCTATTATCATCAGATTGCAGTGAGAGCTCCAGCTCGCTTTCCTCGGTTTTATTGGCCGATTTACTCTCTAGCTTAATAAGTAGGCGTAAATCGTTGGGTGAATCAGCGTGTTGGATGGCATCGCGGTAAGTGATGTCGCCATTTTCATACAAATCAAACAACGCTTGGTCAAAGGTTTGCATCCCAATTTCACGGGAACGTTTCATGACAGGCTTAATTTCGTGGATTTCCCCTTTACGGATGTAATCACCAATCAGTTGCGAATTGAGCAAAATTTCAATCGCAGGGCGGCGACCTTTGCCATCAGGGGTAGCAATCAGTTGCTGCGCCACAATGGCTCGAAGGTTCAATGATAAATCCATCAAAATCTGCTCGTGATGTTTTGCTTCAAAGAAGTGAATAATACGCTCAAGCGCTTGGTTGGCATTGGTGGCGTGTAGGGTGGCAAACACCAAGTGTCCTGTTTCAGCATATTGAATGGCATAATCCATGGTTTCGCGGGTACGAATCTCGCCAATCAAAATCACATCAGGTGCTTGACGTAGGGCGTTTTTTAATCCTGCTTCAAATGACTTGGTATCAATGCCTACTTCGCGTTGGGTGATGATACAGCCTTTATGTTCATGCAGGTATTCAATCGGGTCTTCGATAGTAATGATATGACCGCGCGAATTTTCGTTGCGATACCCCATCATAGCTGCCAGTGTGGTAGATTTACCTGTACCTGTCGCGCCGACTAGTAGCACGATGCCGCGTTTTTTCATGGCAATTTCATTCAAAATCGGTGGTAGATTGAGTTGCTCTACCGTTGGGATTTTGGTTTCAATTTTACGTAGCACCATGCCCGCACAGTCTTTTTGGACAAAGGCAGAAACACGAAAGCGTGCGGTTTGGTTTTTGTCAACAATGGCAAACTGGCATTCTAGGGTGTCGTCAAACTCTTTGCTTTGAGCAGGCGTCATCACGCTTTTGACCAGCGTCATCGATTGCTCTGGGGTCAGCGCTGACTTGGTGACTGGCGCGATAGTACCATTGACTTTCATTGATATGGGCGCATCGGCGGTGATAAAAAGGTCGGAGCCGTTTTTTTGTATCATTAGCTGCAGTAATTTATCAAGATCCATAACGCGTCTCTCGCATTGTTTTTATAAGATTGTTTCTATCAAACAGTTATCACATAAAATTTTCAGGTTGTTTGGCATATTGGCGCGCCGATTCTTTGCTAATCACGCCTTTATTGACCAACTCGCGAAGGCTTTGATCGAGTGTGGTCATACCATCGCCTGCACTGGTTTGGATGGCAGAGTACATTTGGGCGACTTTGTTTTCACGAATCAAGTTACGAATCGCAGGCGTACCAATCATAATTTCATGCGCGGCGACACGACCACCCGCTTGGCGTTTGAGTAGCGATTGCGAGATAACCGCTTGCAGCGACTCAGATAACATCGCTCGAATCATGTCTTTTTCGGCGGCGGGGAACACGTCGACCACACGGTCAATGGTTTTGGCAGCAGATGAGGTATGCAATGTCCCAAATACCAAGTGTCCTGTTTCAGCAGCCGTCAATGCCAAGCGGATGGTCTCAAGGTCACGCATCTCACCGACAAGAATAACATCAGGGTCTTCACGTAGGGCAGAGCGCAGCGCAGCATCAAAGCTTAAGGTATCACGGTGGACTTCACGTTGGTTGATGAGGGATTTTTTTGATTGATGCACAAATTCAATCGGGTCTTCGATGGTTAAGATATGTTCTTTACGGGTTTCATTGATATAGTTAATCATCGCCGCAAGGGTTGTTGACTTACCCGAACCTGTTGGACCTGTGACCAGTACCACGCCGCGTTTGTAATTAGAGATTTTCTCAAAAATCGGTCCCATCCCAAGCTGCTCCATCGTCAAGACTTCAGACGGAATGGTACGAAATACCGCACCTGCGCCACGGTTTTGGTTAAAGGCATTGACACGAAAGCGCGCCACATTGGGAATTTCAAACGAAAAGTCGGTTTCAAAAAATTCTTCATAATCGGCACGTTGTTTGTCATTCATGATGTCATAAATCAAACTATGCACTTTTTGGTGATCGAGCGGCGGCATGTTGATTTTGGTGATTTCACCATCTACCCGAATCATCGGCGGTAAGCCTGCTGAAATGTGTAAGTCAGAGGCTTTATTTTTGAATGCAAAACGCAACAAATCGCCAATCGATAATTCCTTTGCCATGATAACGAATCCTATAGGTGGGTAATGAAAATACAAAAGCAGCAATAGAAAAAAGCCGCGGGAAAAAAAGATAGCTATACTATAATCATCCCACCACAAAAAAAACAGAAAAAACTGACTAGGGGTGATAGTTTTTTGTTGATTTTAGCTTATGTTAAACGCAATTGGAAAATTGGGCACACAAGTGCAAAAAAAACCAAAAACCTCACCTTAACTGGTTAGCCATCAAGCCAGTACACTATCAACAGGAAAAGCAACAGGAAAAGTTAACCATGCAAACATTTGACGCACAACAGCCATTGGCGACAATCGCAACAGACGCTGAAAACCAAGCCCTGATAGCGCGTTGGCAACAGGTGAAAACTGACGTTGCTAGGCTCAATCCAACTGTCAAACTGCTTGCGGTATCCAAAACCAAACCCAACTGGATGATTCGCACCTTAGCGCAGCAAGGTCAGCAAGATTTTGGTGAAAACTATGTGCAAGAAGCGGTGACAAAAATCGCAGCACTCAAAGACGTTACTGCCAACGAGCAGCCATTGGTGTGGCATTATATCGGTCATATCCAGCGTAACAAGACCAAAGAGTTGGCGGCGCATTTTGATTGGGTGCATGGGGTCGATCGCTTAATTATTGCCCAGCGTCTCAATGGGCAAAGGGGTGAACACCTTCCGCCACTCAATATCTGTATCGAAGTCAATATTGACGATGAAGCCAGTAAATCAGGCTGCCAGCCAAACCAGTTACCCGAATTGGTGACAGAGATTAGCCAATTACCCAACTTGCAATTACGCGGACTGATGATTATCCCTGCCAAAAATTCAGCCGCTGCCTTTGTCAAAACCCAGCAATTATTTGAGCAAAACAAGCGCTATCATGCGCATCCTGAGCAGTGGGATACTTTGTCAATGGGCATGAGCGGCGATATTGAACAAGCCATTGCCGCGGGCGCTACCATCGTTCGTATTGGCACCGCCATTTTTGGGGCGAGAGATTAGTGCGAATGATGGGGTAAAAAGACAGCAATTTAACGATTTTTATCATTTTTTACTCAACAATGAAGCAGGGTCTGTTACATATTGACCCTGCTTTTTTTACATTACACCAAAATAAATACAGAGTAATAGGCGTTGATTTAACCCAATGTTGTGTTAAATCAACGATTTTCTTACCGAATTATTGCTGTATACTTTCTATAGGCTTTCTGTAAGCAAATTAGCTTACATTGTAATATTTTTTAACATTTTCTGGATAAAAGATATCTACATTCGAAAAACTTTATTGGTATGATGGCGTTGTTTTACAGAATGTAACCAGTACAATAGTTATGTAATTTTTATCCGTATATCAACTTTTTAGCTTCTAGCAATCAATTTTGATATAGCCCATATACGGATAAAAGTTCTGAACGGATTAAAGCCCTATGAACTTTCTTCAAAAAACTTTATTAACCGCTCTACCTTGTGTCTTGTTAAGCGTAGCCCCAACCGCTGCCAATGCCGACAATGGTATCACAGAATATTTCGGTAGCTTTAACTCAAGCGTTTCTCAAAATCCAGAAGGTGGCTCAAAAGTAGATAGCCTCATTGCAAAAGCCAAAAACTTTATCGGCTTACCTTACCGTTGGGGTGGCACCAGCCCAGCCAGTGGTTTTGATTGTAGCGGCTTTATGCAATATGTTTATAAACAAACCGCCAACATCAATCTGCCACGCACCTCAGGCAGCATGGCGCAAGTTGGTGAACGTATTAACCGTAGTGAGTTAAAACCAGGCGATATGGTGTTTTTCTCTCAAGGTGGTGGTCGTATCTCTCATGTGGGCATGTACATCGGTGAAGGTCGTTTTATTCATTCACCATCAACCGGCAAAAGTATTTCTATTACAAGTTTAGATTCTGGCTATTGGGCAAATAAATTCGTGACAGCGCGCCGTGTATTGGACGCTTGAGTGTAATCAAGAACATTACTATTAAAGAATATTGTTGAAAAAACCAATAAAGTTAAAATGCTGTAAAATGTTGATCAAGGTAAGCCAATGCTTACCTTTTTTATTTTGTCGAGGAAGTTTTGATAAAATAGCTAAGTCAAGAATAATTAAAAAAAATTAAACATTTACCCATTGGTCATTAATAAAGTATTAGAATGAAGCAACAATACCTTATATAATCTTTAAGGTAAATTAAATGCAAACGACTAAAACTAATCAATGAACCACAATGACTGACATAACCTTCTTGATTTGTTTAATGCGTGACGCCGTCTTTTAATAGATTTATTGATTTTGCAATAATCCTATGACCCAAACTGCCTTGCCAAGCTTTAAAGAACAATTGCAGCAGACGCTAAATTTTTTTAGCTTTAAACCTTCGCTATATATCAATTCGCCAAGAGTCAACAATACCAATAAATTCATGTTGTTTATTATATTGGCGTTGGTTGAGACATTTTTTCATTTGATTTGGTATGCGACGGTTCTTGTCATTACATTGCCCATAGATATCTTTCCCTTTGCGCACAAGTTTAACCAACTCTTTAATCGCAGCTTGATGATAAATATCACCTATTTGGGACTGGCGATGGTGTTGTTTTGCGGGTATTCACTATGGTTCATCACCCGCATGCCTGAACAATCAAGACTTTGGCGGGAGTACCAAATCTTTTTTGTAATCATCTACTTGATTTATGAGAATCTTTTTATCGTCTGGATTGGCAACAACAGTGCGCTTGAAGGCGTCATGCTGATCAGTGCTACAGGTCTTGGGATGGTGCTATTAAGATGGCGACTGGTCTGGGTGTCATTTGTCAGTTGTATTGTTGCATTATTTATTTTTAATATGAGTAATAGCATGAACTGGTGGCAATTGCTGCCTAGGTTGTATCCAAACTTAGCAGCGCGTAGTCATTGGCTTTGGGGATTATCTTTTAGCTTTTTGGTAACCGCCAAGGCAACGGTAACACTGTATTGTATTTTGCAGGGCATGAAAGTCATGAGTTTTCAGCGCCGCAAAATTTATGATTTGCTAGAAGCCGATGCGCTCACCAATATCGCCAATCGGCGTACCATTTATAGTTTTTTGAGTTATTTATGGCAACGTAAAAGCGATTGGAACACGCTTAGTGTGATTTATATTGATTTGGACAAATTTAAACATATCAATGACGAATACGGTCATGACGCCGGTGATGCGACGTTGATTTGTACCGCAAATACCTTAAAAAACTTCTTGCCGACAGGGACGATGTTTGGACGTATGGGTGGGGAAGAGTTTTGCATCATCTTGCCAAATACCGGGATTGAGCAAGCTGTCGATATGGCAGAACAGCTGCGCCAAGCATTTGAAAAGCAAGTGGTGAGATATGGGATTTTTGATACAGAAATTCAATTTACCGCAAGCTTAGGTATTGCCAGCGTTTATCAAAATCATGGGAGAGATAGCGACCGCGCAGTTGATAATCGCGGTTTTATCGAATATATGCGCGAGTATATGCATAGTTTACCGACCATGCCTGCACTGCCGCCTGCCCTTGAGCAAATTATTAAATTCTCCGATTTGGCAATGCAGCAAGCCAAAGCCAATGGTCGCAACTGCGTGGTCAAAGGTCAATGTTATTTATTGATGACGCAAAGCAATCAGCCTTCATAACTCAGCCTTTATAACCTAGTGTTAAGTACCGAGCTTGCAACAAGCGTATCAATCATCGTCGTCGCAAAACTGCCTGCCGGCAATTCAAACTCTAACACCAATGTCTCACCGTCTTGCCAAACCCATTGCAAGTTACTGGGCAGCATACGCAGAGGGCGGCGCTGCTGCTTTAAACCAAACTCAATCAAGCCTTGACTTAGCTGCTGATAAATGGGATTGTCAGTGATGACTGATAGTTCTAATGCGTTAACCTTACCACTACTTTTTAACTCACCTGCGCCCCACATCGGGGCAGTCAAATGGATATCGCCACTTTGTAGCCTTGATAGCATGGTCTCATCTATATGCTGTGCCACAAAAATACTGTTTGAACCCGCCAAATTCATCACATCGCCATCAAGCGGTTGGTTCCAGATGCCCAATGCGATACGTTTTGCCAAGATGGCATTGAATAATTCACTACGCGCTGCCGACAGATACAGACTGATTTTATCTTGGTCAAATTTGCGATGAATTTTTTTGCCCCTAATTGTATGATGGGTAAATAGTTCGATAGCGGCATCAATATTATTGGCATCTTGCCCAAAGCGCTGTTCGCCAAAATAATTGGGAACGCCTTGGGTTTTGATGCTCGCAAGTTGTTGCTCGATTACGGCTTTCTCACCCACCACGTCGCGTAGAGTGATGATAAACTGATTGGCCTCATGAGTACCGCGACCCAGTTTTTTGTGATGCCAATGCTGTGCCAGTATTTCTAGGGTTTCATCGCTAGCTAATTTGGTCTGGACAAATTGCTCAAAGTTTTGTTCAGGGGCAATTTTTTTTGGCAAGCGAAGACTAAACCATTGTGTCGTCAGCGCATGACGATCTTTGAGCCCCGAGCATCCCACATCCTTAAGTGGGATGCCTGCCCATTGTGACAGCAACTTTGCCACAAAATTGGTATTCATTCGGGTCTTTTGAATATGAAGCCAAAGATGCTCGCCTGTATGGCTGCATTCAATGCCAAGTTTTTCATGGACAATAAAATCAGTGGGTTGTTGTTTGTAAATGGCGGACTCAATCGCAGGGGTATAGGGGGAGGGCAGTTTTGGCATGCTAGTATTACTTGTAAAAGATTTATTTTAACAAATGGATGATTGATAAACCATCTCGATTACAGATTCGATTACAGCAGCGCTTTATTATCGGCATGCTTTATTGTCTTATACTAATAAGTTAAAAATATGACGGCAACAGCAATGACGTCAAATACGGCTTGAATGCCAAAGCAATTGCCAATAAAGTACCATTCAATAAAGTAACAGTACATAAGCTAGGTATGCTGGCTAATTGAGGTGGGTTAGGTGCATTGGGTGGCAAAATCGGTCAGCTGACTTAGCAAAATGTTTAACGCATCCTATGTTTAGCGAATGTGAGCATAAAAAGAGAAAAAACATGAAAAACCCTGATAGCGATATCGATAAAAACGCCGTGCAATTACGCGTTGCCACGCAACAAGACGTCGAAAATTTGGTCACTTTGCTCAATCGCTGTTACCGCTCAGATGAAGGCTGGACCAATGAAGCGGCTTTAATTGGTGGGATTCGTACCACGCCCGAGGAAATGACAGCCCTGATAGACAACCCGAACGTTTATCTGTTCGTGTTTGAAAATCCGCACGATAGCGATGATTTGCTCGGGTGTATTTCTGTGGATTTCTCACCCATTAACCATCAGCCAGCGGCGTATATTGGTACTTTTGCGGTTCATCCTGCTGTGCAAGGTAAAGGCATTGGCGATACGATGTTGTCTGCGGTAGAAACGTTTGCTATCAGACACGCCCACGCCAAAAACGTAACCCATTTACCTTTAACCCATTTGTCCATGTCGATTTTAAGTCATCGACCAGAGCTGTTAAGTTATTATCAGCGCCGCGGTTATCTACTGACAGGGGAGAAGATGGCATTTCCAAGAGACGGCAACAATGGCGACCCCAAACGCGATGATGTATTTTTAGAGTTTTTGCAAAAACCCATTCAAGCAAATGAAGCGTCCATCAAATCTAGTAATACAATCGAATAACAATAATCGTCATGCTGAGCAATAAAGTTTTAAGGGTATTTTATATAATGGTTGCAATAATTTTTTACACAATAATTTTAAACAAAAGGAAATCATGATGAAAAGATGTGCCAAAATCTACTCACTAGCGCTAAGTTGCTTGATAGCAGGAACGCTGGCAATGACAGGCTGTCAAACCATAGCGGATAATAACTCAAGGATCGTGAACCCGACCCAAGCGGTCACCTTACCGTTAGCCGATGCCACGTTGCAAAATTATCGCTGGCAATTGGTCTCGGTGACTGATTTGTCGGGTAAACCCACTAAACTTGAATTATTTAACCAAGCCAAACCACTGTTGGTCGACTTTGATAAAGGTCGTGTCAGCTTTGACAACACCTGCAATCGTATGTGGGGCAATTATAGCCTGACCGATGCCAATGTATTGATAAAAAATATCGTTTCCACACGCATGATGTGTCTGCCAGAATCGCGCATGGCATTTGATGCCGCTGCACCATCCACACTAAAAGGGCAATTTAAACTGACCCAAGATAGCAAAGGCACACCGATGTTGACGGTAACCGATAATAGCCAAATCAGTCTATTTAAAGCGATTGCCAATAAAGCGATTGCCAAATAATGGTTTTTATCCTCCGTTGCCGTAAAACCACCGACCTCAGGCAATGGATATAAGGCAACTTAAGCAACTATGCTTACACGCTATAATACTTGCATAAATTTTGCTAAAATAACCCCATGAAAACACTCAAGCTACGCATACGAGATAAACATACAGCAAAGCTTAATAAGTTAAGCGGTTCAGTCAATTTCGTATGGAACTACGTCAATGACTTGAGTTACAAACATCTACAAAAAACAGGCAAATTCTTTTCAGCTTATGATTTGAACGAATACACCAAAGGTAGCGGTGAATTACTGGGCTTGCACTCTCAAACCATTCAAGCCATCAATGAAACCCATGCTAAAAGCCGTAAGCAATTCAAAAAGGCTAAACTCAACTGGCGAACCAATAACCCCAATGCCAAGCGTAAATCGCTTGGCTGGCTACCGTTTAAACAATCGGCTATTAAGCATATTGCCACTCACCAAACAGGCAAAAAGGGCTTAAAATCAACCCTGCAACTAAGTCTAGCCAAAGGGCAGAAACTCATCATCGACCTATGGGACAGCTACAACCTATCGCTTTACCAAATCAACACCTGCGAGATTGTGCAAGACAGCCGTAACCGTTGGTATGCGTGTATCACCGTTAAAGACTACCCTAAAACCACTTGTGGAACTGGTAGCGTTGGCATAGATTTGGGCTTAAAAGACAGTGCCACTACCTCAAGCGGTGACAAACTCACCATTAAGCAAACGTTAAAATATGCCAAAGATTTAGCCACCGCCCAACGTGCCAAAAACAAACAGCATGTAAAGGCAATCCATGCCAAAATCAAAAACACACGCCAAGACCTGATACATAAATTCACCACCCAATTAGTCAAGGACAATGCCCTAATCGTGGTTGGTGACGTTAAAACCACCCAGTTTAACAGTAAAAAAGGCAAACTAGCCAAGTCGGTTTACGATGCAGGTTGGTTTGAACTCAAAAGGCAACTGACCTATAAATGCGAGAACGCAGGTTGCCGTTTTGAAATCGTGAATGAACGATACACTACCCAAACTTGCTCGTGCTGTGGCGATATGTCCAGTAGCTTGAGCGGTAGAGCAGGTTTGCGAATAAGAGAATGGACTTGTGTAAAGTGTGACACACGGCATGATAGAGATATTAATGCCAGTAAGAACATTCTTGCGGTCGGGCTTGACCGTCTGGGAGCAGGAATCCCCTCACTTTAGGGAGGGGAGGAAGTCAATACCAATAATTAAAGTGGGTTTGTGAAAACAATTCATTTGATTACCAAAAGTTTTAGCTGTCACTGTCTGATTTCCCCATGCCCAAACACAATCCATTTTTGCGATGTTAAACCTTCAAGACCCACAGGGCCGCGCGCATGGATTTTATCGGTAGAGATACCAATCTCTGCACCCAAACCATATTCAAATCCATCGGCAAAGCGGGTTGATGCATTGACCATCACGCTACTAGAATCAACTTCACGCATGAATGTTAACGATTTTGAGTAGTTTTCGGTGATAATCGCATCGGTATGGTGTGAGCCATGGGTATTGATATGGGCAATGGCTTCGTCGATATCGGCGACTACTTTAATCGCCAAAATTGGCGCCAAATATTCGGTATCCCAATCTGCTTCACTCGCCGCTGACAGATGAGCGGTTAATTCAGCGGTATCGCTCAAGATGGCTAAGGTTTTTGGACAGCCGCGTAATTGCATGGCACTGTCTGCAGCGACAATGGCGCTGGCGATTGGCGGCAAGGCTTGCGCAGCGATTTGGCTATCAATCAGCAGCGTTTCCATAGTATTACAAGTGCCGTAGCGGTGAGTTTTGGCATTGACGCAAATAGCGGTTGCCATAGTCAGGTTTGCATCGCGATCGACAAAGGTATGGCAGTTACCATCTAGATGCTTGATGACAGGGACGCGCGCTTCATTACTGATACGCTCAATTAGGCTTTTACCACCCCGCGGCACAATCACATCGACATAGCGATTCATGGTGATAAGTTCCCCCACTGCCGCGCGGTCGGTGGTTTCGACCACTTGCACGGCGGCCTCTGGCAAACCAACTGCCTGCAAACCCTGTTTGACACACGCAGCCAATGCTTGGTTAGAATAAAACGCTTCTGAACCCCCACGTAGGATAATCGCATTGCCAGATTTTAATGCCAAAGACGCAGCTTCAATCGTCACATTGGGGCGAGATTCATAAATCATCCCGACCACACCCAGCGGCACGCGCATTTTACCTAGCTGAATACCCGATGGACGAAAGGTCATATCCGTGACCTCGCCAATCGGGTCAGGTAGCATGGCGACATCTTTTAGCCCTTGTAACATGCCTTCAAAACGCGCATCGGTGAGCGCTAATCGGTCAAGTAGGGCGTCATCCAGTCCTTTTTGTTGACCGTTTTGCATATCGGTGGCATTGGCCGTCAACACCTGTGATTTGGCTTGTTGCAGGGCGTCATAGATAGCGAGTAGGGCGCTATTTTTGAGTGCGGTGTCTGCTTTTGCCAAAATTGCTGAAGCGGCGCGCGCTTGCTGTCCCACGGTTTGCATATAATGTTTGGTATCAGTCATGGTTTGCATAGTCAGTCCCTAATATAATCATCGCTTCATCATAACAACTTCAATCCAAAAATGGAATTTAGAAAGTTTTGACAGACAAAAATTAATGGTTATGACTCAATCTAAAAACCAGCGCTAAAGACCGGTGCCATAAAATAAAGTTAAATGAGAGAAAAAGTTGCGTTTTAGTAGCGTTTTAAGCGAAAATAGACAGTTTTTTTCCACCTATCGTCAAATTTTGGATTGAATATCATGTCAGATGCTATGCCAAACTTACAGCGTCCTGTAGCCTTACAACTTAACAATATTCACAAGAACTTTGGATCGCTTGAAGTACTAAAAGGTGTATCGTTGACCGCTTATGATGGCGATGTCATCTCAATTCTTGGCTCGAGCGGTTCGGGCAAATCCACCTTGCTACGCTGTATTAATTTGCTTGAAAACCCCTCGCAAGGGGAGGTTTTTTTGGGCAGTGAAGCATTGGTATTAAAACCGAATAAATCCGGGGATTTGGTTGCCGCCAATCAACGCCAACTTGAGCAGTTTCGCTCAAAAATGGGCTTTGTGTTCCAAAACTTTAACCTATGGCCACACCGGACTATTTTGCAAAACATCATTGAGGGGCCGACCCAAGTCCTAAAAATCGCCAAAGACCAAGCCATCAGTGAAGCTGAAGTGCTACTAAAACGCGTAGGACTACTGGACAAAAAAGACGCTTACCCAGAAAACTTATCGGGTGGGCAACGCCAGCGTATCGCCATCGCTCGTGCACTAGCGATGAAGCCCCAAGTATTGCTATTTGATGAGCCAACCTCTGCCCTCGACCCAGAATTGGTCAATGAAGTATTAGCGGTGATGAAATCGCTTGCTGAAGAAGGTCGCACCATGCTGATTGTCACCCATGAAATGCGTTTTGCGCGCGATGTATCGAGCCAAGTGGTGTTCTTGCATGAGGGACGTATCGAAGAAATAGGCACACCCGAGCAGGTATTTGACAACCCGCAATCAGCGCGGGTGAAAGACTTTATGGCAAGCCATCAAAAATAATCCAATCATCCTATCAGCCGTCAATCGCCATGCGATTGGCGGTTTTGTAGTTTTAGGCATCAGAAAAAATTTATTTGATTTAATTGTTGCTGCATACGTTTTTCACTTGCAAAAATGTTAATTTATGTTAATTTTAACTAAATTGTAAACTCGCATTTATTTTAGTCGCATTGATTTTAAATATTGAAATCGCTGAAAGCGAAACCTGATATTAAATCGCTTTTTACTCAAAAATTTCATTTGTAAGGAACATCCATGCAATCAACCTCGAATTCAACCTACTCAAAACTCGCCTTGGCAACGGTATGCGCAGTTAGCATGGGATTAACCGCCTGTCAAAAACCTGCTGAAAAAACAGAAGGTGCAGCCGCTAGCCAACCCGCTGCCAGTGCTAGCACAGGCAAAAAAATTCGTATTGCCACTGAAGGCGCCTACAAACCATTTAACTACACCAATGCCGATGGCACATTAGGCGGTTATGACGTGGATGTTGCCAAAGCCGTGTGTGCTCAAGCGAAACTCGACTGCGAAATCGTGGCGCAAGATTGGGACGGTATCTTACCAGGCTTGATGGCGAGAAAATACGACGCGGTGGCGGCGGGTATGTCAATTACCCCAGAGCGTTCAGCGCAAGTGGATTTCACCACGCCTTATTTTAAAAACACCATGGTTTGGGTCGCTGCCAAAGGTGGCAAATTCAACCCACAAGCGATTTCAGGGTTAAAAATTGGCGGTCAACGTTCAACCACTATGGCACAGTACCTTCAAGATAAACTGAGCAAAACCAACGAAATCAAATTGTATGACAACTATGACAACGCCTACATTGACCTAAAATCAGGTCGTATCGATTCAGTGCTGTCTGAAAAAGTAACCGCAAGCGAATGGCTAAAACAAAACAGCAACTACCAAATCGTAGGCAGTGAGATGGATAATGGTGACAACATCGCAATGGCCATTCGTAAAGGCGATCCACTAAAAGCAGAATTTGACAAAGCCTTAGATGCGCTACAAAGCAATGGCGAGTTGGCAAAATTACAAAAGCAACATTTTGGTAATTAATTGACGTTGTATTGAGCGATTTAAGATTTACACAATAGATGCGGGTGACCCTCAAATTTTGACAAAAAGGTGTTGTTATGAAACAGTTATCGGTTTTGGGTGTATCGTCGTTAGCCATTTTGATGGGAGTAACCGCCTGTCAAAAACCTGCGGAAAAACCGGCAGACACGGCAGCAGCAAGTAGCGCAACCACAGCAGCAAACGCAGATATGCCACAGATTCGTATCGCTACCGAATCAAGCTTTGTCCCCTTTAGTTATAAAGATGCCAATGGCAAATTAATCGGCTTTGAGATTGATTTGGCAGATGCGTTATGTAGTGAAGCCAAACTAAAATGTGAAGTGATTTCCCAAGATTGGGATGGACTGATTCCAGGACTACAAGCACAAAAATACCATGCCATCATGGCGGGGATGTCAGACACCGCAGAGCGTCGCCAAGTGGTGGCATTTAGCGATCCATACTTTACCAATAACCTCGTTGTGATTGGCAAAAAAGGGGTAGAAAAAGGCGCTGATGACCTAGCAGGCAAATCAGTGGGTGCGCAGCGTTCAACGACCGCAGCTGAGTACTTAGCCAAAAACTTCCCAAAAGCCACCCCAAAACTGTATGACACCCAAGATAATGCCTATCTTGACCTAGAATCGGGTCGTACGGATTTGATGATTTCTGACAGTGCCCCAGCTTTATCATGGTTAAAAACCGCCAAAGGTCAAGGTTTTGAAGTCAAAGGTCAACCGATCAATATTGATGACAAAATTGCCATTGCCCTTCGTCAAAATGATCCATTGATTGGCAAATTCAACACCGCACTGGCAGCGCTAAAAGCCAATGGTACTTACGATAAAATCAGCCAAAAATATTTTGCAGATTTGCCGAAATAAGCCGTTAAATAACTGATTAAGCTGTTCGTTTTCTTATAACTCACAAGTAAAATTTTGTCATGTGTTGGATGTTAAAAATTAGGAGTACAAGGTGAAAACAAATATTTCATTATTAGGTAGTTTGGCATTGGCAGGTCTAACGCTAGTGGGTTGTCAAAAACCTGCAGAAAAAACTGCGGCAACGACGGGTAGCGCAGCCGCTTCTACAACGGTGGGTAGCAGCACAGAGACATCAAGCAGTATGGCAGGCAAAACCATTCGCATCGCCACTGAAGGCACTTATAAACCCTTTAGTATCACCAAAGCGGATGGCAGTTTGACAGGTTTTGATGTGGATTTTATGCAAGCTTTATGTGCACAAATGAAAGCCAACTGTGAAATCAAGCCACAAGATTGGGATGGTTTATTACCAGGCTTGATGGCAAAAAAATATGACGTGGTAATTGATGCGATGTCTATCACCCCAGAACGTCAGGCGCAAGTCGATTTTACCGACCCCTATTTTACCAATACGTTGGTGTTTTTGACCAAACAAGGTAGCCCAATCAATCCGGATGACCCTGCCCAAATTGACAGCCATAAAGTTGCGGCACAGCGTTCAACGCTATCTACCCAGTGGATGGAAAAAAATCACCCAAAAGCCCAGCTAAACCTGTATGAAGGGTTGGACAATGCGTTTATGGACTTGGCAGCAGGGCGCTCAGATATGATGATTTCGGATAAAGCCCCTGCCGCTTATTGGCTGACCACGCCAGAAGGTAAAGGCTTTGAAATCAAAGGTAAAGAGATTGATGTCAATGACAAAATGGGTATCCTCGTTCGTAAAGGTGACCCACTGCGTTTAGAATTTAACAAAGCGATTGCCACGTTGAAATCAAATGGCACGTATGACAAAATCTATAACCAATATTTTGGCAGTGCAACCACCACAACGGCGGCAGCAAGCAGCGTGGCAGTTACGGTCTCTAGTACCACAACGACCACGACGACTGTGGCAAGTACCAGCAAATAACTTAACCAAACGCTTGGGTTCAGTCAAAAACTGGGTGAAAAGTCACTCAGTTTTTTGTTTTTTTTGATGGTTTTTGATAGGGCAATCACGTAAAATTGCACCCTGCAAAAAACAAAGCAAAAGGTTATATCCGTTATCACCTTTTGTCTATGCGCCGGTAAAACTGCGTTTTAAGCATTTTTTGGGTAATAGGTCAACAAACAGAGTTAAAAAGACAGGGTATCAATATTGTGTTAGATCTACAAGGTTTTGGGCAGCTATTATTAAGTGGCGCTTGGGTCACCATCAAACTGGCATTGACTAGTTTGGTCATTGGGCTGATTTTGGGATTATTGGGCGCGACTGCTAAGATGTCACGGTTTAAAGTGCTCAACGCCATCGCCACCGCTTACACCACGATTATCCGTGGTATTCCAGAACTGCTGTCAGTCATGTTTATTTACTTTGGCGGCTCGATGTTGATGGGTCTTATTCTATCGCAATTTGGCAATACGGGATATGTGGATGTCAGTCCGTTTTGGGCGGGGGTTACGGCGCTGTCTGTGGCATTTGGTGCGTATGCGACCGAAACTTTTCGTATGGCATTTCAAGAGATTCCAAAAGGTCAAGCCGAAGCGGCGCAAGCGATTGGCATGAAAAAATTTCAAATCCTTTGGCGAGTGACGTTGCCACAAGTCTGGCGTATTGCACTGCCAGGACTGGGGAATTTGTTTTTGGTACTGCTCAAAGATACTGCGTTGGTTTCTGTGGTCGGGCTTGAAGATATCATGCGCCATGCTAAAACGGCGGCGACTTCCACCCAAAGCCCGTTTACTTTTTATATGGCAGCAGCATTGTTGTACTTGAGTCTGACCGTCATCATCACCGGTATGATTATGTGGCTAGAATGGGTCAATAACCCAGCAGAGCGTTATGCAAAACGCCTACAAAAAATCGGCATGGCAAAATAGGGGATTCATCAATGAACTGGAATTGGCAAATTATTATTGATAGTATCCCAAAACTGCTGCAAGGTAGTATTATCACCATTGAGCTTGTGGTGTTGTCGGGTTTATTGGGGTTTATGTTGGCAGTGCCGCTAGCCTTGGCTAGGCTGTCGAAAAAACCTTGGGTACAGGCATTGCCGTTTGCGTATATTTTCTTTTTTCGGGGTACGCCGCTACTGGTGCAAATCTTTTTGATTTATTATGGCTTGTCGCAATTTAAATGGGTGACCGAGTCTGTGCTGTGGAAATCGGGTGTGTTAGCGAGCCCATTTTGGTGCGCTATCATCGCTTTTACCCTCAATACGGCAGCTTATATTGCAGAAATCATCCGCGGTGCTATCAAGTCAATACCCAAGGGCGAGAATGAAGCTGCCGACGCCATTGGCATGTCATATAGCCAAAAATTGCGCCGAATTATTTTTCCTCGTGCCTTTGGCATCATGCTGCCTGCGTATGGCAATGAAGTGATTTTTATGCTCAAAGGTAGTGCACTGGCATCGACCATCACTTTGATGGATATCACCGGTGTGGCAACGACGATTATGTCAAAAACTTATACCGTTTTTGAGTTGTTCTTTGCCTCAGGTATCATTTATTTGTTATTGTCTTGGCTATTGATTGGGATGTTTCGATTGGCTGAAAAACGCATCAATCGTCATCTTTCTTATCAGCCCGTCAGTAATGAGGGCGTCACTGCCTAAGTTAGGCTAAGCTAGATTAAGTTAGGCTAAGCTAGATAAAGAGTTTGGATGTATTGGAGGCGTGCCAATGAAACAAGCAGTTATAATATCAAGTTTGCTGATGGGTGGGGTGTTACTCTCGGCTTGTCAACCTGCCAGTGATAACAAGCCAGCGCAAAACAGCACAGCAAGTGCCACAGTAAGTACCACAGTGGCTAGCGTTCAAAGTCCGCATCACGTTGCCAGTGTAGCTGTCGCCAGTACCGTATCCCCCCAAGCCGCCCAAAACGGTGCGCCCAAACAAATCAACTGGGCATTGGTGGATTCGGGCGTTAAGCCAGTCGATAAAGCTAGCTTTAAATACCCGTTTGCGCTCGATAGTGAGCCTGTCAAAGCGTATGCCGAGATGTATCATGTGGATAATGAAACCTCCCGCTACAACTTAACGGTGGGTATGGCAGTCAATGAAGTCTTATCCAAAGTGCTCGACCAGCTGGGTACTGCCTATGTGTCACATGAACTCACAGCCGGTAAAAACAGCGCGTTTGTCATTCATACCACCCAGCAAATTGCCCCGAGTCAATACACTTACGTCTTTGCCGAGCCCTTTGCCAAAGGGTTAACCATTCCTGTCAAAATCATCAATGATGGCAAAAAATAACTAAGTTGCCATCGGTATGTTGACGTTTATTTATCGTTTAAGGAAATACCATGCGTGTGCTAGGACTGGAAACATCCTGCGATGAAACGGGATTAGCCATTTTTGATAGTGACCAACGTCACCAACCCAATCAAGGTTTGGTCGGGCAAGTGCTATATAGTCAAATCGCGCTACATGCGACGTATGGTGGGGTAGTCCCTGAACTTGCAAGCCGCGATCACATCCGTAAATTAGTGCCCTTGTTGCAGCAACTGCTTGATGACTGCCAACTCAAAAAAACCGATATCGATGCAATTGCCTTTACCAAAGGTCCTGGACTGGTGGGCGCGTTGATGACAGGGGCATTATTTGGCCGCAGTTTGGCGATGGCATTGGGTATTCCTGCGATTGGAGTACATCACATGGAAGGGCACTTACTCGCGCCGCTATTAGGCGCCAATCCGCCCGATTTTCCGTTTGTCGCGTTGCTGGTGTCGGGTGGACATACCATGTTAGTGGCGGTCAAAGGCATCGGGCAATATGAAATATTAGGTGAGTCGATTGATGATGCCGCGGGCGAATGCTTTGATAAAGCCGCTAAAATGCTAGAGTTACCTTATCCTGGTGGACCTAATATTGCACGCTTGGCGCAAACAGGCAATCCGTTAGCCTATGAATTACCGCGCCCGATGTTGGGCAAAGGATTGGATTTTTCTTTTAGTGGTATGAAAACCGCCGTGCATAATTTGATTAAAGACCATCCGACCGATAGCCATAATCCTGAGCATGCCCAGACGCGTGCCGATATTGCAGCAAGTTTTCAATATGCGATGGTCGATACGTTGGTGAAAAAATGCGTTAAAGCCTTGCAGCAAACAGGCATGAGACGCTTAGTAATCGCAGGCGGGGTGAGTGCCAATCAACAACTACGAGAATCGCTAGCTGAGGCATTAGCCAAAATCAACGCCACCGTGCATTATGCACCGCCTGCCCTGTGTACTGACAATGGCGCCATGATTGCCTTCGCCGGGTGGCAGCGCTTGAACGCCGGCCAACACGATGAACTAGCGGTTAGCTGCTTGCCGCGTTGGGACATGACAATGCTGCCTGCTGTCAATCCAGCTAACCCATAACCATCTACAAGGATTTAAAGATGCCATGGCTATGGATAGGACTGGGGGCGGGATTTGGGGCAATACTGCGCTGGTGGTTAGCCAGAATCAATAGCGTACATCCTTGGCTGCCCTATGGCACACTATTTGCCAATGTACTAGGTGGGCTGTTGATGGGCTTTGCCTTGATACTCACCCAAAAGATGCACCCAAACTTACGACTGTTTATCACCACAGGGTTTTTGGGGGGACTAACAACCTTTAGTACGTTTAGTGCCGAAGTGTTTACTTTGTTGAATAGCGGCAAGGTATTGCAAGGTTTAGCCTTGATTGGCATCCATGTGCTTTTAACTTTGGTTGCGACTGCCATTGGTTTTTATAGTCTTAAGCTACTAAGTTAAGAAGTTGTTAAGTTAAGAAGCTGTTAAGTTGAGAAGCAGTTAAATGGTTAATCGCTTCTTTCCCATGCACCGCTAAAAGTCGCAAAGCTTTTAAAGGCTTTGCGAATAGATAAGTGAGTTAAATGTACTTATCTACTCTACTTATAACGTGCGCAATCGGTCAGTCATCAAATTGTCATGATACTGTCACATTTCTTTGTAATCATATACACAATTTTTATACAAACCGAATTATGGTTATTATCATGACAGTTAAATCGGTCAGCATTGAGCTATATCAGCTTTGAGCTATCCTAGTGAAAATAACCAAAAAAGTTAAATCGTACCGTTGGTGACATTTATTTCATTCAGGCAGTTTCATTGTAAACTCAAAAAACGTTTTTAGGAGCTATCCATGCGTTATTCATTATTAAGTGTTGTCGTAGCATCAACGTTAGCATTAACCGCTTGTGGCAACAAACAAGCAGACAATCAAGCAGCGGGTGCCTCAGCAACATCAAGCACTGCAGGTAGCGACAAAAACGCCGTATTTACCATCACAGGTGCAGGCGCATCTTTCCCACAACCTATTTATGCTAAATGGGCAGGTGAGTTCAAGAACGCCACTGGCGGTCAAGTAAATTACCAATCAATCGGTTCATCAGGTGGTATCAAACAAATCCAAGCCAATACCGTTGACTTTGGTGCGTCGGATGCGCCTTTAAGCAAAGAAGAGTTGGATAAAAGCGGTTTAATCCAGTTCCCAACCGTTATCGGTGGTGTTGTACCGGTTGTTAACATCGATGGTGTTGCACCCGGTCAATTAAAACTAGACGGTGCCACCCTTGCCAATATCTACTTGGGTAAAATCACTAAATGGAATGACCCAGCGATTACCGCATTAAACGCAGGCGTGACACTACCAGATGCGCCAATCACGACGATTTTCCGTTCTGACGGTTCAGGTACAACCTTTAACTTTGCAAGCTACTTAGCCGCTGTATCACCAGAATGGAAAGCAGGTCCAGGTGTAGATAAATCAATTAAATGGCCAACCGCTGCGACAGGTGCAGGTGGTAAAGGTAACGAAGGCGTGGCAAGTAACGTCGCTCGTGCCAAAAACTCAATCGGTTATGTTGAGTACGCTTACGCAAAACAAAACAAAATGGCTTACACTCAGTTGAAAAATGCAGCAGGTAACTTTGTACAACCATCGGCTGAAAGTTTTGCCGCTGCAGGTAATGCAGATTGGAAAGGTACACCAGGCTTTAACATCGTATTGACTAATCAAGCAGACCCAAATGCCTGGCCAATCTCTGCGGCAACATTCATCTTGGTCCATACTAAACCAACCAACCCAGAAAACGTCAAAAATACCCTTAAATTCTTTGACTGGGCATATTCAAGTGGTGATGAGCTAGCAAAATCACTGGACTTTGTACCATTCTCAGCCGACAGCAAAGCTATCTTCCGTGAAGAGTGGAAAAAAGTTGTAGGGGCTGATGGTAAACCACTGTTTACCTCAGATGCTGCCACAGCAACTGCGTCAGCGGCAAAATAATCTCATGATGATGGTTAACAGTTAACAGGGTTAGGCATGTCAAACGATACGTAGAGCAATAAACAAGTTAATGCTCTACGTTTTTTTTTCAAATTTCTAGAATTAGTAAACTAAAACTATTTTTTGATGGCTGGGTTCTTATGTCGGATTTACACGCAAAACTCGCAAAGCAAAAACAATTAGACTGGTTGTTTGTCAACGCGACTCGTCTTTTTGCGTTTATCGTGCTGTTGTTGTTAGGTGGTATCTTAATCTCACTATTTCTTGGCGCATTGCCAAGTATGAAAGCGTTTGGCATTAACTTTTATACCAGTAAAGACTGGGATACAGGGATGGATGTATACGGCGCACTCGCACCAATCTATGGTACGCTAGTGACTTCTGTCATTGCCATTTTGATTGCGGTTCCGGTAAGTTTTGGTATTGCCATGTTTTTGACAGAGCTTTGCCCCAATTTTTTAAAACGTCCTTTGGGTATTGCCATTGAGTTGTTAGCGGGTATCCCTTCAATTATCTATGGTATGTGGGGATTTTTCGTATTTGCGCCTTGGTTTTCAGAACATATCCAGCCTTGGCTGATTGACCATTTGGGTGATGTGCCTTATGTGGGTCGTTTATTCCAAGGTGCGCCGATGGGTATTGGTCTGTTCACTGCAAGTTTGATTTTGGCTGTCATGATTATCCCGTTTATTGCATCGGTCATGCGTGACGTTTTCTCCATTACGCCAAAGATGCTTAAAGAATCTGCCTATGGTTTGGGGTCAACCACTTGGGAAGTGATGCGATACGTGGTGTTGCCTTATACCAAAGCCGGTGTGATGGGCGGTATTATTTTGGGATTGGGTCGCGCATTGGGTGAAACGATGGCAGTCACCTTTGTTATTGGTAACGCTTATAACGTCAGTCCAAGTTTGTTCCAGTCAGGTGTGTCAATCACTTCGGCATTGGCAAATGAATTTGCAGAGTCTGAAGGCTTGCACCAATCATCGCTATTACATTTAGGTTTCTTACTATTTATCATTACCTTTATTGTACTGGTGATTTCAAAATTGATGCTCAGTCGTATGGATAAAAATGCGGGTACGAAATAAGGACGCTGAGGAATACTATGACTACTACCAACATGAATCGTAACAATGCCATTTACAAACGCCGCCGTCTAAGCAATGCTTTAGGACTGATATTTGCCGGTTTGTCCATTGTATTTGGCTTGACCTTCTTAGGTTTAATTTTATTCAAATTGTTTTTATCAGGCTCTCATGCGTTATTGACCATGCCTATTTTTACTCAAGACACACCATCGCCAAACGAAATTGGCGGTCTTCGCAATGCGATTATCGGCTCAATCATGGTGACAGGATTAGGGCTTGTAGTCGGTACACCGATTGGTGTCATGGCAGGTATTTATCTTGCTGAATTTGCCGAAAACAGCTGGCTTGGTAAAGTCACCCGTTTTATGAACGACATTTTGCTATCCGCACCCTCGATTGTGATTGGTCTATTTATTTTTGCGTTGATGGTACAAGGTCGTAACTTCTCAGGTTGGGCAGGTGCAATGGCTTTAGCGCTATTGGTTATTCCTGTGGTGGTACGTACCACTGAAAATATGCTCCGTCTAATTCCCAATACATTGCGTGAAGCGGCTTATGCGTTAGGAACGCCAAAATGGAAACTGGTAACATCCGTTACTTTACGTGCTGCCAAAACTGGGGTATTAACAGGTATCTTACTGGCATTTGCACGTATCTCGGGTGAGACTGCACCATTACTATTTACCGCGCTTAATAACCAATTCTTTAGTACCGATATGGGTCAGCCCATTGCCAACTTACCAAACGTGATTTATCAATACGCCAGCCAGCCATACCCTATTTCAAACCAATTGGCTTGGGCAGGTGCGTTACTCATCACCTTGGCAGTATTAACGTTGAATATTTTGGCACGTGCGCTCAGTGGTAAAGAGCAATCATCACATTGATGATCAATAGAAGATTAAAGCTATTTGCTAGTATCAAACAAAATTTATTAAGGTATTCATCATGACCGCAAAAATGCAAATTCGTAATCTAGAGTTTTATTACGGTAAATTTTTAGCCCTTAAAAATATCAACATCGATATCGCTGACAAGAAAGTTACCGCGTTTATTGGACCCTCAGGCTGTGGTAAATCAACGTTACTGCGTACCTTTAACCGTATGTATGACCTATATCCCGGCATGAGTGCCACGGGCGAAATCAACCTAGATGGACAAAACATCTTGGATAAATCCGTGGACGTCAACTTGCTGCGCGCTCGCGTGGGTATGGTATTCCAAAAACCAACGCCATTTCCGATGTCAATCTATGACAACGTGGCATTCGGTGTGCGTCTGTACGAGAGCTTAAGCCGCGCTGAGCTAGACGAGCGCGTTGAATGGGCGCTCAAAAAATCGGCACTATGGACTGAAGTTAAAGATAAACTTAAAGCATCAGGCCTGTCATTGTCCGGTGGTCAGCAGCAGCGTCTGTGTATCGCCCGCGGTGTGGCAACCCGTCCTGAAGTATTGTTACTAGACGAGCCCACCTCGGCCCTTGACCCTATTTCAACAGGCTCAATTGAAGATTTGATTTCAGACCTAAAAAATGATTACACCATCGCCATCGTCACCCACAACATGCAGCAAGCGGCACGGGTGTCTGACTATACCGCGTTTATGTACTTGGGCGAAATGATGGAAATGGGGGATACCGATAAAATGTTCACCAACCCAGACCGTAAAGAAACTGAAGAATACATCACCGGTAAATTCGGCTAGGCTATTTTGTTATTAGGCGATCTGCGCGTCATAGCCAATCACAATACCTCGCTACCTCGCTGGTGCGGGGTATTTTTTTGCTTAAACTTCTAAGCGCAATCAAAGCAAAATAAATATTGATAACGATTCTCATTTACACTATAATTCGCAAATTGTCATTATTTTTTTTATTATTTATTGGTGTTTACTTTTAAGGATGTTTTATGTTGAGCCGTACTTTTACTTTATCAATATTACCCCTGACGATATCTGCATTACTCTTGACGGCTTGCCAAAAAACCGAGCAAAAAACCGACGTAGCAGCTGCTGCAAGTAGTGCCGCAACAGCGCCTGCAACGAGCAATGCTTCTGCAGTCACAGCGTCGGCGCAGAGCTCAGTTGATTTGAGTAAAGAAACGGCGGAATACAAAGCTTGGGTACAAACCCAAATTGATAGCTTGCTCGCCGATACCCAAAAATTTGTCGCACTGCTCGAAGCGGGTAAATTAGAAGAGGCGAAGGCGTTATACCCAAAAGTACGCATGTATTATGAGCGCTCAGAGCCGATTGCTGAAAGTTTTGGCGACCTTGACCCACGTATCGACAACCGTGAAGCCGACCTTGAGCCCAATGAAGTATGGACAGGGTTCCATGCGATTGAAAAAATCTTGTGGACACAAAATACCACCAAAGGCACTGAAAAACTGGGTAAACAACTGATTGCAGATGTCAAAGAATTGCACGCCAAAATTCCAACGGCAGAGGTCACAGGCGACTTGATGGTACAAGGTTCAGTAGATTTGCTCAATGAAGTATCAACAAGCAAAATCACCGGCGAAGAAGAAATTTTCTCGCACACAGACTTGTATGATTTTAAAGCCAATATTGAAGGCGCCGAGAAAATATTTGCCATTTTAAAACCAAAAATCCAAGCCAAAAACCCAGCGTTAGTCACGGAGCTTGAGCAAAAATTTGGCGCAGTCAACCAATTACTTGCCAAACACCAAGTCGGGCAACAAGACTATAAATCCTATAAAGAGTTAACCCCTGCAGATACCAAAGCGCTAGCCGAAGCGGTGAATAAACTCGGCGAACCCTTAGCGCAGATGGGCATTGTATTGCAATAAGTGAAAGGTGAAGCAAAAAATTGCTTCACTTGACGGTTTTAGGGTGGCATAAAAAGGTCAGTACGGTGTTAGGGGCAGTATGAAACATAGTAAATTAGATAAGCAAGCGCAAGAAACAGGGTTAGGACCAAAAACGTCCAATCGTCGCAGTTTTTTACGCCAATTTGGTGCGCTCAGTGTCGCAGGCGCAGGTTTAGCTGTATCAGCCTGTCAGCAAAAACCAAGCGAAAACTTACCTAACTTGCAAGCGTTGGATGGCAATCAGTCCAAAGATAGCGATAAAAACGAAAATCCTAAACATGCCGGTAGTGATGCCAATACTACCAAAAATAGTTTTGCGGATGTCAAATATGATTTTTATGGCGAACACCAAGCAGGCATTACCACGCCGTCACAGCGTAATATTTATTTTTTGGTAATGGATTTACATACCGATAAGCTCGACGATGTCAAACAGATGTTCAAAGACTGGACAATCTATGCGGCCAATTTGACGCAAGGTAAAAACATCAAAGCCTACGAAAAAAACCCGTTTGTACCCCCAACCGACACAGGCGAAGCAGACAGCATGGGCGCGTACGGATTGACGTTGACCTTTGGTATTAGCCCAAGTTTTCTAAAAAAAATGGGACTTACTCATAAGCAGCCCAAAGAATTCCAAGACTTGCCCAAGTTCCCGCGCGATCAATTACGAGAAAATTTGACGGGGGGTGATATCTGTATTCAAGCCTGCGCCGAAGATGCCCAAGTGGCGTTCCACGCGGTACGGCAACTGGTTCGCCAAGCGCGTTCTAATATCACCATGCGTTGGAGTCAGTCAGGTTTTGTCGGGTTTGATACCGGCAACCACACGCCCCGTAATTTATTCGGTTTTAAAGACGGCACCGCCAACCAAAGCACCATCAAAGCTGCGGACAAAAACTTATGGGCGGACGCGCCTGATTGGATGAAAGGCGGCACTTATTTGGTCACCCGCGTCATCCAAATGCATCTTGAAACTTGGGATCGCACCTCGCTTAAAGGTCAAGAAGACACCTTTGGTCGACATCGTGACAGCGGTGCGGCGATTGGACAAAAAGGCGAATTTGACACCTTTGATGTGCACGCCAAAGACGCGCAGGGTAAAGCAGTGATACCTGAAATTTCCCACATGGGACTGGCAAAACGCACAGGCGTGGAGATGCTACGCCGTTCGTATTCTTACAGTAGCGGCATTAACCCAGCCACCGGACAGTTTGATTCAGGGCTGCTGTTTATTTCATTCCAAAAATCGCCCGAGCAATTTATCATCATCCAAAATGCCCTAGGTCGTCTTGATAAAATGAATGAATACACCACCCACATTGGCAGTGGGCTATTTGCTTGCTTTGGTGGTATTCCGCAGGGTGGCTACATTGGACAAGCATTATTTGAAGCTTAAGGTTCAAATGTAACCTGCATCAGTTAAAAATAGACGGTTAAAAATACACGCTTAAAAATAGACGGTTAAAAAGTTACTCATGATAAATATCATCCAAAAAACCTTGCTAAGTTTTGGCCTAGCAAGTTCGCTGCTCATCACCAGTCAAGGCTTACAAGCGCAGCAACCAACGCCTGCAAGCGCCCAGATAGCGACGCAAGCCAGTCAACCAGCCAGCAAAAAGCTGAATTTAAGCCCTATTTTTATCAACCTATCAGACGCGATGGCGGCAATTAAAGCCAATGATATCCCAAAAGCCAAGGACACCCTTGCGCAAATTCAAACAGCCTTTGATGCCATAGATGCAACGGCAAAAAATTCCACGCTTGGGCAACAAACAAGCCAAGCGATTGGGCAAGCCATCAGCAACCCCACAGAAGCCAATTTATCAGCCGTGTCAAATGCGTTATATGCCTTTGAAAAAGAACAAAATCCTGTAGATTACAGCGGTAAGCGAAAAGAGTTTGCCAAAAAAATGGTACCGGCGTATGACAATCTTAATCAAGTCATACAACGTGCAGCGCCGACAGATGTCGAAGCGTTACGGGCGGCTTACAACGAGTTTAATGCAATTTGGCTAGGTAATGAGCGGGTCGTACGCAATACCAGTATGGGGCACTACGGCAAAATCGAAACATCCATGGCGCTGATGCGAGTGGCAATTGAAACCCAACCCATCAATATGGCGCAAATCAAAACCCAATCTGCCGCGCTAAAAGACGCCATCGACAGTTATAACAAGGGTGACGTAGCCGCTGTACAAACCACACAAACTGTCACTCTGGCAGATAGTATCCAGCTACTGCGCGATGGTTTACAGGCGTTTAAAACAAACGATGAAGCGACTGGTCAAGCCAAGTTAGGCGAGTTTATTAGTATATGGCCAATGGTGGAAGGCGATGTCAGCACGCGTAACCCCAGTTTATATAATCGGGTGGAAAGTCAAATCCCGCTAGCCATGGCGAAGGGGCAAGACCCTAAACAGCAGCAAACACTGCAATCGATTATCAATGAATTGGCGGCAATCAATCCAACAGCCCAATATACCGCGGTTGACTCGATGCTGATATTGCTTCGAGAAGGGTTAGAAGCCTTATTGATTGTCATCTCGCTGTTATCGGCTTTAACCGCTGCCAAACAAGTCAAAGCCAAAAAATGGGTGTATGCTGGCGTGGCTTTTGGCTTACTTGCCAGTATCGCAGGCGCGATGGCATTACAGCTATTATTCCCTGCAGTGACTTCTGCCGCCAATCGTGAGATGTTTGAAGGGGTGATAGGCATCGTTGCGGTCATTATGATGATTGGCATTGGCGCGTGGCTGCATAGCAAATCATCCGTCCAATCATGGAACGCTTATATCAAGCGTCATATGGGACAAGCCATGACGGCAGGCAGTTTTGCGTCGTTATTTGGATTGAGCTTTTTATCCGTGTTTCGAGAAGGCGCAGAGACCATATTGTTTTACGTCGGTATATTACCCAATATCAGCATGAGTAATTTTTTAACCGGGATTGGTTTGGCGCTCGTAGCACTGGCAGCAGTGGCTTGGGTGATGCTAAGAACCTCGGTCAAATTACCAATTCCACAGTTGTTTAAACTGTTAACTTGGGTGATTTACCTATTGGGCTTTAAGATTTTAGGCGTTAGTTTGCACGCGCTGCAATTGACAGGGTATCTACCGATGACTGCCATGAGCGGCTTGCCAGCGATTGAATGGCTAGGATTTTACCCAACACTACAGACATTTTTGGCACAAATCGGCTATATTGTTATCCTTATCGGTATCAATCTTTGGATGAAAAACCATCAACGTCAGCAAACGGCTGCCTTGGCATAACTTTTAACCAAAGAATATCAACGCCATAAAAAAATGGGTAAAACTTATTTACCCATTTGGTTGTAGCGTCTAGTTCATAACGCATAGTTTGCATAACATAGTCTAAACTAAGCTATAGACTACACTACGCCGTTTTTTCCATACGCTCGCGCTGCGATTGACCTTGCCATAAGCCTTCTAGGTCATAAAACGTGCGGGCTTGTGGCATCATCACATGCACCACCACTGCGCCCAAATCAATCAAGGTCCAATCACTGGTGCCTTGACCTTCGACACCAATCGGATTAAACCCTGCTTGCTTCGCTTTCATCGCGACATGGTCGGCAACCGCTTTAAGGTGGCGGGTAGATGTCCCTTCGGCAATCACGATACGCTCCATGACTTCAGTCATATCAGCAACATCGAGTACAGTAATGTTTTTGGCTTTTAGATCATCCAAGGCATCTTGAACGATGTCAAGGCAGGTGGTTAACTGTTGGTGGGCAGGGTGTTGATTGACTAAACTAGCAAATTGGGTATCGGTCATAAATGCGTGGATTCCATGAATTGGGTCATAATGATTGGTTATAAGGGTAGCTTAAAATAGGATCATGACAATCCTAAAAAAAGTGCGCTATTTTAACAAAAATCTAACGCACAGGTTATCAAAAAATGTAAATCAATACTCGGCTAAACGGGTGGGGCATATAACTGATGCTCAACAATATACCGATAAACTTGACTCGGTAGACTTAGCCGCGCTTGCTGCCGTTGCTCAGCTTCTGCGCTATAGATCCAAGCTCTTATATCACTACTGGCGATATCAGGCACGACAAACTTATCAATATAGATATGGTTAGTGGTTTGATTTATCAAGTCTTTTGGCGAATGAATGATAAAAGGCACTAGCCGATTATCAATATTTATACTAGGGGGTTTATCCGTATTCGCTAAAGCATTTTGGTTCAAATTTTTATTTAAATTGTGGCTTAAATTGTGATTTAAAGTGGGGCTAAGGCTACCCAAGGCAGGACGGGGTAGCACCCATAGATTGGTCAGCGAAAGCAGCTCAAAGCCGCGATACCATTTATCAAGTTGTTCAACACTGTCTTGTCCGAGGACAAAAATTAGTAGGTCATTGGGGTAACGCTGTTTAAACTCACTCAAGGTATGAAAGCTATACACAGGTGGCTGACACTGCAGCTCAGTCTCATCAATCGACAAAAAAGGCACATCGCCAATCGCAAGCGCAAGCATCTCAAGGCGCTGCTGGTTGGAAGTTGGCTTAGTTTTTAAAGGCGAACCCGCCGTGGGCAGTAATTTGGCGATGATATCAACGTTGGGGAAAGCGTGCATGAGTTCATGGTACACATGCGCAATCATCTGTAAATGCGCCAAATGTACCGGATCGAATGAGCCACCCAACCAGACACGGATACAGCGAGGCATTGTCATAACCACAAACCCAATATAAATTTAGGGTAAAGAAAACTAAAATCCTTCATCATCACTACAGCATCTTACAGTTGGTTTGGTGGTTCATCGGTTGGTACATTGCGCACAAAAATCACTTTATGCAGAATTTTACCATAAAGCAATTTTTGGGCATAACAGATTGTGGCACACTAGCCTAGTGGTGGAACAGTAGCCTTGCATTTAAGCTGATATCCTGTGTGACAGGCAACAAAAAGGCGAGTGTCAAACTCACCTTTTTTTAAACATAAACGCTTAAAACTCACCGCTATCAGCTTGAACGGCTGTGAGCGCAATGGTATAGACAATATCTTCAACCAAGGCGCCACGCGACAAGTCATTCACAGGCTTGTTGAGACCTTGGAGCATAGGACCGACGCTCACCACGTTGGCAGAGCGCTGCACCGCTTTATAGGTGGTATTGCCAGTGTTCAAATCTGGGAAGATAAACACATTGGCTTGACCTGCCACCAGCGAATTTGGCGCTTTTGATTTTGCCACGCTTGCGACACTGGCAGCGTCATATTGTAACGGACCATCAATGAGCAAATCAGGCGCTTTGGCTTTGGCGATTTCGGTGGCTTGACGCACTTTATCCACGTCCGCGCCTTCACCTGATGACCCTGTCGAGTAACTAATCATGGCAACTTTGGGTTCGATACCAAACGCTTTGGCAGATTGGGCGGATTGTAGGGCGATTTCAGCCAACTGTTCTGCGGTAGGGTCTGGGTTGATGGCACAGTCACCATACACCACCACTTGCTCAGGCAGTAGCATAAAGAAAATAGACGAAACCAGTGAATACTGCGGCGCTGTTTTAATTAACTGAAACGCCGGGCGGACAGTATTGGCGGTGGTATGTACGGCGCCAGATACCAGACCATCGACTTCACCCAAGTGCAGCATCATGGTACCCAGTACGACGGTGTCTTTGAGCTGCTCACGGGCTTGTAGTTCATCGAGTTTGCCTTTACGGCGCTCAACCATAGGCTTGACGTACTTGTCAATCAAGCTTTCTGGGTCAAGAATCTGCAGGCCTTCAGGTAGGGTGAGCCCCAAGTTCTTGGCAACCTCTTCGACCTCACTGCGTTTGGCAAGTAAGATACAATGGGCAATACCACGATTTTGACAGATGACCGCCGCTTCAACCGTACGTGGCTCATTGCCCTCAGGCAATACGATGGTTTTTTTGGCGGCTTGGGCTTTTTTGACCAAGGTATGACGAAAAGCCGAAGGCGAGAGTTTGCGGTTGTTGTTGCCTTGACTAAAAGTGGTTTTGATCCAGTCCAAATCCAAATGCGCGGCGACAAAATCGGTGACTTCACTGGCGCGAGTGGTATCATCTGCGGGGATTTCATGGCTGATGTGGTTAAGTTTGGTAACAGTATCAAAGCTGTCAGTGTCAACCAGCATCACAGGAATCCCTGTTTTTAGAGCGGGGCGACACAGATTGATAATTTTTTGGTTCGGCACGATACCGCCTGTCAGAATAAGACCTGCTAGCGGTACACCATTCATGGTGCTAAGCGCAGTCGCCAAAATCAAATCGTCTCGGTCGCCTGCCGTCACCAGTAAGTTACCACGGGTGAAAGAATCTTCAATATTGGCAACGGTACGCGCAACCAGTAAAGTATTGAGCACACGACGGTTTTTGGCGTCGCCTTCATTGAGCCATTTGGCATCAAGCTCACGAGCCACATCCCAGGTACGGGGGACACTTAAGGTGTTACTAAAAGGCACTACGCCAATCAAGCGAAATTTATCGGAGTCAAAATAAGGCGAGTGGGATTTAATCGCCTGTAACTGCTCCGCTGCCAAATCAACTTTGGCTTTACCAGGCGCGACGGGTGCTTCATCATAGTGGTTGTCCACGTTTTTAACCCGCATTAAAATCGTGCCTAGCGTGCGCTCGCTTGCCATACCGCCAAAATCACGGGCAAAAATATCTAACTTGTCTACCAAACTATCAGGGTTTGCAATATCGCCACTACTGACCAAGATGACTTTGGCATCTAGCGCGTTGACGATGGCTAAATTCACCAATTCCGCATAACTTGAATTATTGTCGGCAGCCAGACCTTCACACACGATAACGTCATATTGCTCAGCCAATGCTTGGTGTTTGGCAACCACTTCTTCCATCAAGTCATCTAACTGACCGTCCCCAATTACGCGCTCTAAGCGGCTACGGTCAATGGATGTTGGCGGGTTTAAGTTAAAGGCATGTTTTGCAAGCACACTTGAGCTGTCATCACTCTCATGATTGGCAGTGGTATTTTGGCTAAAAGGTTTTAAAAATCCTGCTTTTAGCCCGATATAATCGAGCGCACGGATAAAACCCAAACAAGCTGAGGTCAAGCCAATGCCGCTACTAGTAGGCACAAATAAAATAGTTTGCATGATAGTTCCTATTTGTTGTTTTATTCAAACTAAAAACCCTGATGAGGCATCAGGGTGAGAGGGTTTATAAACCTAAGACTTCTTTGGTTTCTTTGGCGATTTGGTATTCTTCATCGGTCGGGATCACCCACAATTGCAGTAGGCTGTCGGCTTGGTGGAAGCTACCTTCGGCGCCGCGCGAGAGTTCGGCATTTTTGTCAAGATTCGCTTTGATGCCAAAATGCGGCAAATTTTGTAAGATTTTTTGACGAATTGAGGCGCTGTTTTCACCGATACCCCCGGTAAATACCAAGCCAGTGAAGGTCGGTAATGCACAGCTGAGTGAAGCGATATAGCGGGCTGCTTTATAACAGAAAATTTCGATGGCAAGTTTGGCATCTTCGTTGCCTTCGTTGGCGGCTTGCTCCACCGTGCGCATATCACTTGAGATACCTGAAATGCCCAACAATCCGCTTTGTTTATTTAAAATCGTATCAATTTGGTCAAGGCTATAGCCCAAAATACGGTGTAAATGAATATGCAAACTTGGGTCGACATCACCACTGCGCGTACCCATGACCACACCTTCAAGCGGGGTCAGACCCATGCTGGTGTCCAAACTTTTGCCATCATACACGGCGGTTAACGAGCAACCATTGCCCAAATGCACGGTAATCCAACCATTGGCTTGGTGATGAGGGGCTAGGCTGTCAGCGCGGTGGCTGACATAGGCGTGCGAGCTACCATGAAAACCATAGCGACGGATATAATGCTCATTGTACAAATCTTTTGGAATGGCATAGCGGTAGGCTTTGGCGGGCATGGTTTGGTGAAAGGCGGTATCAAATACGACCACTTGCGGTAAATCTGGGTAGATTTTTTCCACCGCTTCAATACCTAAGGCATGGGCGGGGTTGTGCAGGGGCGCCAATACTTTTAGCCGTTTGACTTCCGCCAAGACATGGTCATTGACTTTTTCGGCATGAGAAAACTCACGCCCGCCATGCACCACACGGTGACCCACGGCAACGGGTTTGTAAGCTGCTAATAAACCTAATATTTTTTGCAGCGCCCATTGGTGATTAGCGCCTGCCAAAGAGATTTCGACTTTTTCCCCATTGAGGTCAGTGTGTTTGATACGCGCTGTATCTAAGCCCAAGTTCTCCGCAAGACCGGCAACGCGCTCGCTGCTGTCATTGCTTAATAACGCGTATTTGATTGACGAAGACCCACAATTAAGTACTAAGATCGGATTTTGCATGGCTGTTCCTTTAGACAAGATCTTGTGCATTCCTTGCAACAAGCCCCTTCCTAACTGGATTAAATTTTAAGCTATCCTTGCCTTCAGTAATTTATTGTAGATTAAAAAAAATGTATTGTGGTAATTTTTTGCCAAATTTTTGTTGTCATCATTATAGCGAAAAAGCATACCACAACAACGATAGTTTCAACAGAATGAAAAATTAACAAAAATCATCGATTTAACGCTCATCTTTAGTAAGGTGAGAAATAAGGTGAGATAATTGCTTATAAAACGCAAAAACAGCTACAATAACCCCATCGCAAATTTTATTTTTTCAGTTATTTTATTCTTAAAATTAAGGGCATTCATGCAAATTTCAAAACTATCCGCAACAATGACCGTGCTGACGGTGATGTTGGCAACTCATATGCTGACAGGATGTGGGCAAAAAGGGGCATTATACCTACCGAGCAACCATAGCCAACAAGTAGTCGATGCTGCCGCCAAACCGACTAGCACCACTGCCAATGCCTCTGATACCAAAGTCGATGTCAACATCCAAGATCCCAACGTCATGATTGATAATAGTGCAGCCCCAACGCCGCAATCAGCGCCTCACTCAGCGACCACGCCATCGGTGCCATCTGTGCCATCGGTTGGAGGTAAAAATGATTACTGATGATGCAGCTGCAAGTTTAGCGATCAACCCGACCGAACACGTCAAGTCAATCAACTGTCTGAGTTATGATGGCACTGCCTTGATGATGGATGGCGTCAGTCTTGCGGATATCGCAAAGACCTTCGGCACACCGACCTATGTGTATAGTCAGCAGTCGATTTTGGCAGCCTATAAAGCTTATGATGATAGTTTTGCTGAGATTGACCATCAGATTTGTTATGCGGTAAAAGCCAATAGTAACCTTGCGGTATTAAACGAACTTGCTAAAGCAGGGGCAGGGTTTGATATTGTTACAGGGGGCGAGCTTGCGCGGGTTTTGGTTGCGGGCGGCGACCCCAAAAAAATCGTATTTTCAGGACTTGGCAAAACCGCCGAAGATATCCGCACTGCCCTTGAAGTAGGGATTGCTTGCTTTAATGTCGAATCAGAAGCTGAGCTGTACCGCATCAATGCAGTGGCAGGCAAACTACAGCAGCAAGCGCCAATTTCGCTACGCGTCAATCCCAACGTCGACGCGCAAACCCATCCATATATATCCACAGGGCTCAAAGAAAATAAATTCGGCATTACCCATGAAGATGCGCCCCGTATCTACCAAATTGCCCATGACTTACCGCACCTAAAAGTTGTCGGTATTGATTGCCATATTGGCTCGCAGTTGACCCAAGTTCAGCCTTTTATGGATGCATTGGATAAAGTCATTGAGATGATTCACGCACTTGCCAAGCAAGGTATTGCGCTTGAGCATATTGATTTGGGCGGTGGCTTGGGTGTGCAGTATATTGACGAAGACGTTGCAAGTATTGAAGAATTTGCGCAGTTACTGTTACCAAAACTGAAAACTTTAGGCTTAACCCTCTATTTAGAGCCAGGTCGTAGTATCGTTGCCAATGCAGGTGTATTATTGACCCGCGTGGATATTTTAAAACCTACCGAACACAAAAATTTTGCCATTGTCGATGCCGCCATGAATGATTTAATTCGTCCGGCACTTTATCAGTCAGAGATGGCAGTCATCCCCACACAGTTGAACTCACCGGTTGAACCCAAAATATGGGATATGGTCGGGGCGATTTGTGAGACGGGCGATTTTTTGGCAAAAAACCGTGTGTTAGCGTTGGCTGACAATGATATCCTAGCCATCACAGGCGCAGGGGCGTATGGGTTTGTCATGTCGAGCAATTATAATAGCCGCCCACGTGCTTGTGAAATCTTGGTCAAAGATGGTCACGCCCATGTCATTCGCGAGCGTGAAACGGTTGAGAGCCTTTGGCAAAACGAAAAATTGGTAGATTAAATCTATCCTGTAAGGTTTGCTGGCAACGCTAAGCCTTATTGATTCCTCTGAGCCCAAAACCTTAGCAACTGAAACCAAAACCTTAGCAACCGAGCCCAAATTTGCTTGACTTGCTAAGGTTTTTTTGTTCCCCAATTACCTTATAAAAAATCAGCTATCATGATAAGATAGCGTGCATAAATCAAAATAATTTTAAGGAATAACAATGTTAATTGAATTTACCAAAATGCATGGACTGGGGAATGACTTTATGGTCATTGACCTGGTCACACAGCGACTTCACTTGACCAAAGAGTTGGTAGCGTTGTTAGGGGATAGACACTTAGGCATTGGCTTTGACCAGTTGCTGATTGTTGAGCCGCCAAGCCGCCCGGATGTCGATTTTCGCTATCGTATTTTTAACAAAGATGGCAGTGAAGTGCAGCAATGCGGCAATGGCGCTAGATGTTTTGCCCGTTTTGTACAAGCGCGTAAATTGTCATTTAAACAGCGTATTCGGGTGGAAACCGCCAGCGGTATTATCACCCTTAGCACCGATGATTATGGCTGGGTAAAAGTGGATATGGGTAAACCAAAATTTGAGCCCGATGAGATTCCTTTTACCCCCAAAACCATTACTAAAGTTCAAAATTCTTATCGGCTCAATGTGGATGGTACGCCTGTGACACTCTATGTGGCGAATATGGGCAATCCCCATGCCGTCATCAAAGTGGATGATGTATTGACCGCCGAGGTGGAAAAACTCGGTAAAGCGATTGAGAGCCACCCTGCATTTCCTGAGCGTGTCAATGTGGGGTTTATGCAGGTAATGAATAATCGCCATATCAGGCTACGCGTCTATGAGCGTGGCGTGGGCGAAACGCAAGCTTGTGGTACGGGCGCGTGCGCTGCCGTTGCGACTGGGGTGCGTGAAGGCTGGCTAGATGAAGGCGTGGATATTCGCGCCCAGTTGTATGGTGGCAGTTTGGCGATTCGTTGGCAAGAAGGCTATCCTGTGTATATGACTGGTCCTGCGACCTTTGTGTACGAAGGGGTGTTTAGTCCTGAGGGTTTGATGGCAGGTGCGGGGCTGAAATTTGCGCCAGCACAATCAAGTGAGGAACATCGCTCAGACGAGGGACATCCTTACCATGAATAGCCTCCAACCTCGCTAACCGACACTATGCCAACTAGCCGTAGCCTAAGTCAAGGCAAAAATAGTCAAGGGAAAAATCAGCGCAACCGTGTAGGCAAATCAGCAAACGATGATTTGCCCACCCACTTAACGCCGCATGCGGCAGAAGCTGTGCTCAACACCGATGACCAAGCTTTAGTAGATCGCTGGCTTGCTGAGCTAAGCAGTAAGCGTTATAGCGCAGCGACCATCAAAAGCTACCGCCAAGCGCTACAGCCTTTTTTGGCGTATTGCTATGAACAACATACCGAGCTTTGTCACATCACCCGTCAGCAGTTGTCAGACTTCCTAATTCAACGATTGGATGTTGATAAAATATCCAAATCCAGTAGTCAATATGAACTAACCGTGTTGCGTCAACTTTATAAATGGTTGATTGCTCAGCAGCTGATGACACTAAATCCCACCACAACCATACGTCTCAAACGCGCCCCGAGACCCTTGCCCACGTTACTTGATATAGACGTATTATCCCAGTTATTAGACCAAGCTGCGCCAGAAGATAGCCATGAAGCGCGGCTATGGATTCGCGATAAAGCCATGCTAGAATTGCTGTATGGCAGTGGTTTACGGGTCGGCGAGCTAGTGGGACTCAATATGTCTGACATCGACAAATCACAGCGGCTGTTGCGAGTACTGGGTAAAGGTGGAAAAACGCGCATCGTACCGATTGGCGAAAAAGCCTGGCAAGCACTCATCAACTATTTGCCGCATCGCTCGCTGTGGGTGGAAGAGCAAGACCCGGCAGTATTTGTCAGTGAGCGTTATGGGACGCGTATCTCAACACGCACCGTGCAACTACGTATCAAGCTACAGGCCAAACGTGCCGGCATCGCGCAAGACTTATACCCGCATTTGCTAAGGCACTGTTTTGCGTCACATATTTTAAGTGATAGTGGTGATTTGCGTGGCGTTCAAGAACTGCTAGGACACAGTGATATTAGTACCACACAGATTTATACCCATTTGGATTTTGGGCATTTATCGCAAGTGTATGACAAAGCGCATCCCCGCTCACGGCGATAGCTCACAATAATAGGCAAGTTAAGCAGTAATATTAAACATGAAAAAAATATTAAGCTTAAGCCTAGCCACATCAGCCTTAGCCATCTTAAGCATTTACCGCGCGAGTCAAATGCTCAGAAGTACGGCGAAGATTAAGGCTCAAGATAATCGCTAAGCCACGCAGCATCTCAACACCGATACGAGGATAATCTGATAACAGTCGCTCAAAGTCAGCGCGGGACAAGGTGACAAGCGCACATAGGCTGGCGGCTTTAATGGTAGCGGAGCGAGTTAATAAATCTAACAGTGCCATTTCACCGGTACTTTCGCCCGCCCGAATTTCACCGACTTTAATTTCTGCCCCTGAAGGGCTGTATTTAATGACTGATAGCTCCCCAATCAGCAAAAACGCCATAAAATCGCCATGCTCGCCTTCCGTAAATAACACTTCTTGCGGACTCAACTGTTTAAAATGTAGTGAGTTTTCGACCACTTGAAACATATAAGGATCAAGACGGCTAAAAATTGGGCTATTCTTTAAATATTCAAAAAGTGGATTATCCATTTTTCGCTTAAGGATCGTTAGATATTATTTGCTATGATAGTCAATTTTTGACATTCGAGCAACGCAATATTCTGCCGAGTTATTTGCTGCGCATCCGCATCAAAGTCGGCAAAAATCACGGTCGGCGCTTGTTGTGATGGGGTTGGTTTAACCGCAGTTTGGTCAGCAGTTTTGTTAAGCTCTGGGCGACTATCTGACTTAGGCAGCCAACTTGCCGCTTTGGCAGATAAAGGTAAATGAGCTAAATCGTTAGTGATATCAAAATCTCGGGTTACTGTATCGTTTGCTGCGTCGTTTGCTGCATCGATTTTTTGGGTCAAAACGCGCTCACCATCACTGCGGATAAATTCACTATGCCCCCAGGTGCTGCGAACGTTGCTAGGCGCTGAGGGATTGACCACATGGTCACCTGTTTGACCTGCGCCAATGACCATGCACTGACTATCGAGCGCTCTTGCGGTGAGTAGCGCATGCCAATGTGCTTTACCTGTTTGGTAGGTGAACGCCGAAGGCGCGGTCAATATATCTGCGCCTAGTTCGCGTAGTTTGACCGCAAGGGTGGGGAAACGAATATCAAAACATACCATCATACCGACTTTGCCAAACTCGGTATCCGCCACAATAAGCGCATTACCGGCTTCGAAGGTTCTACCTTCATCATAGTTGCCTGTGCTATCATTGACGGTGGCTTTGAACAAATGAATTTTGTCATAGCGCGCTAAGCAGTTGCCAGCAGGGTCAAATAATAGTGAGCTCTGCCGAAGTTTGCCGTCAGCGACAGGCGTACCGTCAGGTCGATACGGGCAGGGCAAGGTTCCTGCCAGCAGATACACACCATAGTGTCGGGCAGCCTGTGCTGACCAAGCTTTTAAGGCGTCAAAATATTGACTGGCAAAACCTTGTTTGCCAAAACAAAAAGCGTTTTCTGGTAGAATCACCATGCGGGTGCCGCGTTCACTGGCAATTTTAATACCTAATTCAATAGATTGAAGATTTGCTAAGATATCGGTCTGGCTATTGAGTTCAATAATCGCAAATTTTGTCAGTTTTGTCATGGTTTGATTTCGTAAGCAAAAAATTTAGGGAAATTTGTGGGTGCTGCAGCTAAGTAAAGCTAAGCACAGTTAAGCTAAGTGCAGATAATTAATATACGGCTGAATGTCAAAAAATACTAGCATATCTTGTTGAAACAATACTAAACTAGCAACCTAGCAGAGCATGAACACACCATCTAAACTAACCTCATTAGAGTAAGGCTTAAAAAAACGCGTTATGAAAATTGGTATTGGGGCAAAGCTAACGACCGGGATGACACTCACCCCGCAAATGCAGCAGGCAATTCGCTTGCTGCAATTATCGAGTCTTGAGCTTGAACAAGAAGTGCAGCTTAAACTCGATAGCAACCCCCTGCTTGAGCGTGAAGAAGAGTGGGAGACGTCTTATGACGACGCCGATAACCTACCCGATGGCGAAAACTATCCAAAACAAGACATGGATAACGACTATGACTATGACGATGATGACTATCAAGTAGAAGGTGTTGAGTTGTCTGAAGTTGATTTGGATGACTATAACCGCCATGAAACTGAGGTGTTGGAGGATTATCTAGCGTCGGATGATTTTTATCCTGCTTCTGCTAGCCAAGATTATCCCCCGAACAGTGAACCCTCGGCAGTGCATGAGTATGCAAGTCATAGCCCAAGTGATAGTTACAGTGACAGTTATGATGACAACAATAGGGACAGTTATTCGGATAGCGATTATCGCTATGATGAGGAATTTGGCTTAGACGGGATAGATAGTAGCGAGCATCTTAGCAGCCAGCAAATCGACATGCCGGTGGATGCACAGTGGGATGATATCTATAGCTATGAATCTTCGGCAGCCACGGGCATTGATAGCGAAGACAGTCAGGATGATTATAAACTTGCTACGCAAGGAAATATTCAAGATTATGTCCGTTGGCAACTGAATTTAAGACGGCTCTCCACCATCGATATGCTGATGGCGGAGTATCTGATTGATAGCATGGACGAGCGCGGTTTTATCACGCTATCGAATGATGAGCTATTTCAAAGTTTTGATACCATGTTGTCATTTTATCAAGTTGAAAACGTGGACTTGGCGCTTGAAGACATTGAACTTGTGGTTAAGCAAATACAAAACTGCGAGCCACTGGGCGTTGGTGCAAGAAATTTGGCAGAATGCTTGCTGATTCAGCTCAATAAATTGCCGAGTGATACCCCCTCTTGGCAAGCAGCCAAGCAAATTTTGATGCATTCAGAGTTTTTTGCCAACAATAACATCAATGCACTGCTTAAATCATCCAATCTTGATGTCTCTGAGATTCAGCCTGCCCTTGCCTTATTGCGCACATTAAACCCCAATCCTGCACTGTCTTATGAAAAATCACAGCGCCAGCTAGATAAAGGCATTGAAAGCTACGACATTCCTGATGTCATTGTTGTGCAGCGAGGGCAGCATTGGGAAGTCAGCCTAAACCCAGAAACCTTGCCAAAACTGCGTATTAACCAAATGTATGCCAAGCTTGTCAGTCGCAATGACAACAGTGAACAAGGCGTCTATCTAAAAGAGCAGTTGTATGATGCGCGGCTGTTTATCCGTAGTATCGAAGAGCGTAATCAAAATCTACTAAAAGTTGCAACCTGTATCGTCAAACGTCAGCAGGCTTTTTTTGAGCAAGGCGTCATGGCCATGCAGCCGATGGTACTCAAAGATGTGGCAGATGAAGTGGGCCTACATGAGTCAACCGTTTCTCGCATCACTACCAGCAAAACCATCGTTACCCCCAAAGGGCTATTTAGCTTAAAATATTTCTTTTCAAGTCAAGTCAGTAGTGATGAGGGTGAAGGCGTTTCTTCAACCGCTATCAGCGCGATGATCAAGCAAATGATTGAGGCAGAAGACCCCAAAAAACCGCTATCTGATAGTAGTATTATGAAGCACCTGCAAGATAAAGGTATTGATATTGCCCGTCGTACCGTGACCAAATACCGAGAAGGTATGAACATCGGTTCTTCTACGCAGCGTAAAGTGCGGTTTTGACCGCAATGTTGTGATTAGATAGTCAGAACCTGTTCACAATCTTTTCAATAACAAAGCGATGAAAGCAAGATTGGTAAAT